>JAOZFL010000130.1 GCA_027491455.1 Thermoproteota archaeon
CGAACGGAAAAGGGGTTTAAGTGAAAAAGCCAATTTAAGGGCTGAATCTCTTGAAACACTCATCAGTTTACTGATATCGAAAATCTCAGAGAGAGAAAAAAAAGAATTGGTTGGCGTTGAAATAGAGAGACTTAAAGCTCAAATATATAAGTTAAGAAATGAAATAGAAGATCTTAAAAGGCAAATAAATCAATTGAAAAGAACGAAAGGAGTCCCTGCTCAGCAACCTATAGAAAAAGTCCTAGTCACCGGTCCCCGAGAAGCTGACCAAATAATGACAGAATGGGAGGGCTTCATAAGAAACCCTCAAATACCGGAGTTTGCAAGGTCAAACCCTTGGATAGACGTCCTTAGATCCAAAACAAAGAAAAACAAAAAATTTTAAAGCTAAAAATAGCCTTTATATTAACATTCAATAAAGGGATATATAAATGTTAGGGGAAGAGTATTGGGAGGGCAGAAAAAGAAGCCGATAACTAGGATGTTAAAGAGACTGGAAAAAGAAAAACAGGAGAAAAGGAAGGAAGAAACTAGAAGAAGAGCTGAAAAGGGACTTAAACAAAAAGTGGAGATGGAAAATGTGATTAGAGAAATAGGAAAGGCTAAGTTCCTTACGCCTACATCAATCGCTAAGAGACATGGTGTAAAGGTAAGTGAAGTAAAGAAACTTCTCAGCCAATTGGAGGTTGAAGGCAAACTTAGAAGAGTTGTTTCTTCTTCGAGGCTCAAAATATATGTCCCTGTGTCCCAGAAAAAGTAATTCACTTCTCAACTAGTCTTCTAATCTCCACAAGATCCATGGCTTTAATTCCTTCTAGTACATCAAAGCCTTTAACCAGTTTTCCAAGCAGGTTAACAGGGAACTTTAACCTGCTCTCCTCCTTAGCTATGAAAATAGCTCTTTTAAGGGGCCAATAACCAAATTCACCTTTATTAACCCTTGTTACGGGTTTTTCCGGGGAAACCTTTATATTTGTTTCAATCAACATAAGCTTCCCATCCCTATAAAGGTTTCCCTTTAAAGGGAGGCTGCGTAGAAACCAGTTGATCGTCCTTGGAGATCTAATTCTATTAAGCGAGAATACCATTTTTCCCTTCCCTTTAACAACGACCTTGATTTCCTCTGTCAACTGATCACCTTTTAAAGGGATTAAGAGGGAAAGGTTTTTTAAGAGTTAACCGCTCCCTAAATACGTAAGATTTTTTATGGCTTAAATTCTTTTTGGTTAAACGGGCAGATGATGAGGAAAGTAATTAAATATGAATAATGATTTACAGAGGGTCAACTGATAACTTGCTGTTTTAAACATCTCTCTTTTCATAGAGTGAAACATTTAACATCTGGCTCTGTAGCTGGGGATTAAGTATGAGTAATAGCTTAGAAATGTTAACCCTTAAACACGCGTTGATTAATGCTTTGAGACATGGCGGTAAAGCAGATTCAAAGGCAGTCCTTAAAAAACTGATCTCAGAGAACAACGAGTTAAGAAGAAGGATCAGAGAGCTAATAGAAGTGGTTGAAAGAACAGTTGTTGAAGTAAATAAAATGGACATGGCAAGCCAAAAAAATAAGTTATTAATGATTTATCCCAGATATTTAGAGGAAGAAAGGGTTATAGAGAAGAAGGGTCTCCCAGATCTACCAAATTTAAGCCGGTATAGACGAGTCGTGATGAGACTTGCTCCTTTCCCTTCAGGTCCCCTTCACATAGGAAATGCAAGAATGGCTGTTTTAAACGATGAATACGTGAAGAAGTATAATGGGAAACTTATTCTCGTATTTGATGATACCATAGGTTCTGAAGAGAAGCAACTAGTTCCAGAGGCATATGATCTGATTAGGGAGGGCCTTGAATGGCTAGGGGTGGAATGGCATGAGGAATACTACAAATCAGATAGATTACCAATTTTCTACAGGGAAGGAAGAGAAATCATTGAAAAGGGGAACGCCTATGTGTGCACATGTACAAGGGAAACGTTCAGAGACCAATACAAGTTGAAAATGAAAGCATGTTCTCATAGAGAAAACACTGTAGAGGAAAACCTTGATCTCTGGGATAAAATGCTTGAGTCCTGTTTCAGGGAGGGAGAAGCCGTTGTAAGGTTAAAGACGGATATGTGTCATCCGGATCCAGCTTTAAGGGACCCCGTTATTTTCAGGGTTAGTGAAAGGATTCATCCCCGGGTAGGGGATAAATACAAGGTCTGGCCTTTGCTGGAGTTCTCCTGGGCAATAGATGACCACTTCTTAGGTGTGACCCATGTTTTAAGGGGAAAGGATCTCATTAAAGAAGATAAAGTAGAATTGATGGTCTGGGACATTTTTAGATGGCCGAAAATAGACTTCATTCATTATGGAATGATTAAATTTAAGGGTTTAAAGCTAAGCAAAAGCTTTGCTCGTAGAATGATTGAGAAGGGGGTTTACATGGGCTGGCATGACCCTAGGACATGGAGCCTTCAGTCTCTTCAGAAGAGGGGGATAAAACCTGAAGCTGTAAGAGAAGCGATATTAAACATAGGTTTAAGCCTTGCTGATATTGAGTACTCCCCTGAAAACCTCTATGCGATAAACAGGAAGCTTATAGACAGTTCTTCATTAAGGTTTTTCGCAGTGTTTGCGCCCGTTGAACTAGAGGTGAGGAACATGCCCACAAAGATACTCATAGCCACTCCTCCACTTCACCCAGATAAACTAGAACTGGGAAGGAGAGAAATAACCTTAGTAGCCCTAGAAGGTACAGCGAAGGTCTACATAGATAGAAGAGATGCTAAAGCCTTAACACCAGGGGAAATTTTCCGTTTAAAGGACCTCTGCAACCTGAAACTTGTCGAAAAGAGAATGAAAAATTTAAAAGCAAATTTTCACAGCTTAGAAGTTGACAGGATTCCAAGTAAAGTGAAAAAGATCCACTGGGTACCGAAATATGAAAAAATCAAATTAAAACTTGTAACTCAAATTGGAGAAGTGAAGGAAGGCTTTGGGGAAAAAAGCGTTTTAACAGTTAAACCAGGTGAAATAGTTCAGTTTGAAAGGGTGGGCTTCGCTAGAATCGATAGTTTAAAGCCTGAACCAGTCGCCTACTTAGCACATAACTAAACCTAGGTTAGAGGTGTTGAAAGTTGGAGGTTAAAATATTGAAGGTAGATGAGGAAAACTTCCAGTTCCTGTTAGAGGATGTAACACCTGGCTTTGCAAATGCACTTAGAAGAACGGTGCTATCTGAGGTTCCGAGCATGGCCATAGACGAAGTCATAATAGTTGAGAACTCTTCATCCTTTTATGATGAGTATATTGCTCATAGACTCGGTTTAATACCTTTAAAAACAAACCTTAAAAGATACAAGGTCCCAGAGAGGAAGGAAGATTTAACACCTGAAAACACTGTTAGATTGACGCTTGAGGTCACATGTAAAAGGGAGGAGCAAATGGTTTACTCAGGGGACTTAAAACCTGTTGATCCCTTCGTTGAACCCGTTAATATGAAGATACCTATAGTTAAGTTGAAAAAGGGGCAGAAATTGGTCCTTGAAGCCATTGCCAGACTTGGAAGGGGAAAAGAGCATGCTAAATGGCAACCTGTCTCCACCGTCTCTTATAGTTACCTACCCATAGTTGATATTAACCTTCAAAAATGTACGGGATGCAGTAAATGTGTAGATGAATGCCCAGTTGGCATATTGGAAGTAATGGATGGAAAAGCAAGAGTTAAAAATATTTATGAGTGTTTAATCTGTAAATCATGTGAAGAAAATTGTACTGAAGGAAGCATAAAAGTTAGATACAACCCTAAATCGTTTATTTTCAGTTTAGAATCTACAGGGGCTTTATCAGCTGAAGAAATAATCGAGGAGGCAATTAATATATTAATTAATAAGTTAAATAATTTTAAGAA
>JAOZFL010000043.1 GCA_027491455.1 Thermoproteota archaeon
ATCGGATAACCTTTAATTTCCTTTATCATTTGCATGGCGTCTTTTCTTGTTATAGGCGTAACGTTAAAACTTATATCCTTTAAGAGCTCCACAAAGATTCCTCCTAACCCAAATAAAACAACCGGTCCAAAAGTTGGGTCTCGTTTCATGCCCACGATGACTTCTATGCCTCCTTTAACCATTTTTTGCACTAAAACTCCCCAAATAGCTGCGTCTGGTCTATGTTTCCTTGTTCTCTTAATTATTTCCCTATATGCTCTTTGAAGGTTTTTACTGGACGTTATGTTCGTTTTAACGCAGCCAATATCTGATTTATGGACAATATCAGGTGAAGCTATTTTTAGTACAACTGGATATCCAATTTTATTCGCCACTGAAACAGCTTCATTTAATGTCTTGGCTAGTCCCTGCTTGACAACGGGGATATTGTATATTTTTAGGATTTCCTCTGATTCCACCGGTGTAAGTATTCTCCTCTTCTTGATTTCTTCAATTATTCCTTTTACTCTTCTTACACGTTCCAATTCCATGTTAAAAACCTTTTAAGGGAAACATGTTTTAAGTGGTTATACAAGAACTTGAAAAAGTTAAGTGTAAAAGCTGATATTCCACTTAAGTCTTCTTTTAAGTTGTTTTATCCCAGTTATGCATTTAGGTTACTGTGATCGATGAAATGGTTTTTATATGGGAAGCTTTTATTTTGAAATTGAATTTAACTTGGAAGAGTACTCTGAGTATTTTACTAATGCTTCAGCTGCTTTTATAGCCTCTTCAGGCATGTTGTAGAATGGTATTTTGTTTTTAATGAATTTTTTTATGATTTCTGGGAAAGCAGACATCGTTATCCAGGGCCAGGAAGTAAGGAATGGTTTACCTCTATCCACTACTTTTTTCGCTGCATCAACGACTTTTTCTGCAACTTCAAGTATGATTGGAAGCGGCCAGTAAGTAATAACGTTTAGAACAATGTCTATCCTTGGATCCCTTGCTATTACATCAATGCACTGAGCCATTTTCCTTGCATATTCCTCTGGACCTATCGTCCCGGTTACATCTAATGGGTTTTTAGGTGCAGCTGCTAGGGGAAGTATTTTTCTCAGTCGATATATGCTTTCACCAGTAAATTCTGGTAATTCAAGATTGGTTTCCTCTATTTTATCAGCTATTAAACAAGAGAATCCCCCGGAATCCGTAACTGCACCTACCCTTCCACCCTTTGGCATGGGTTGCCAGGCTAGCGTCATCGCTACGTTTAATAGTTCATTAATATCATACACCCTGATTACCCCGAACCTTTTGAAAACTGCATCGTATGCTTGGTCAATCCCTGTTAAGGCACCTGTATGGGACATAGCTGTTAACCTACTTTTCTCAGTTCTCCCAACTTTCACGGCTACAATGGGTTTTCCAGCCATTACAGCTTTTTTAGCGCACTCCTTGAATTTTTCACCGTTTCTGATCCCCTCTATAAATAAAACAATGACCTTTACATGTTTATCTTGAGCTAAGTACTCCATGTAATCTGGAATCCCCAGATCAGCTTCATTACCCGTGGAAACACAGTAACTTGTCCCTATGCCTAGATCCCACATATGGTTAAGAATAGCTTCTAAGACCCCTCCACTCTGAGTTACAACGGCTATTTCTCCAAACACCGGTTTTATTGGAGAAGAGAATAAATGCGCCCAAGTATTATGAACAAGGGAAATTACACCTTCACAATTTGGCCCTGCAACTATACGTGCCCCCTTCTCTTTACATTTTTCCACCATTTCCCTCTGTATTTCCAGCCCTTTGGGACCAGTCTCTCCAAACCCTGCAGATATCAAGATGATAGATTTAACACCTTTTTCTAAGCATTCCTCTAGGACTTGAGGCACAAAAGGAGATGGAAGAGTGATGAGGACTAAATCCAGGGTTTCAGGTATATCTTTTATGCTTGGGTAACATTTTAAACCAAAAATTTCTTTTCTCTTCGGGTTTACAGGGTATATCTTGCCTTTAAAGCCTCCATTAACCAAATTAGGTATAAAGGTACCGCTGAATTTCCTTTGGTCCCCTGAGGCTCCAACAATAGCTATAGATTCAGGGTTAACTGCAAGTTTTATTGCTTCAAATTCACTAATCAACTTCGCCATATTTAAAACCCTTCCACCAAAATTTTATTTATCTTCAAGTATTTACTGTAAACCATGGGTGTTTTAAAATGGTTAAAATACTTGATTTCCGTGTCCGTGTTCCAAGAAGAGACTCTGATAAAGATCCACGAATCGAAATTTCAGGGTTCATGAAGGTTTACAGTGAAAGATCAGGGCTTAACATCGCCGAAGGATACAATGCAACTTCTGAGGAATTGATAAGGGAAATGGATGAAGCTGAAGTTACAAAAGCTGTTTTGCACGCTGAATATGAATTTGAAAATCCTCACTCTCTAAACGACAGGGTTTCTAAGATGATAGATAAATACCCGGATAGATTTGTCGGTTTTGCAAGTGTAGATCCCCGAGAAGGAGTGATTCAAGCTGTCCATGAATTGAAGAGAGCCGTTGAAGACATGCATCTAATCGGTTTAAATCTTCAACCATTCGTTTATGATATGTATCCAAACGATAAAAAACTTTACCCTTTATACGCTAAATGTGTAGAACTCGAAGTCCCTGTAGCTATACATTGCGGAATAAATTATTCTCCATTCCACACAATAGATTATGACCGTCCAATATACCTTGACGAGATACTTTGTGATTTTCCAGACCTAAAGTTGGTAGCTCTTCACGCTGGTTGGCCGTGGGTAGGAGAACTAATAGCGATAATGCGGAAGCATCCTAACGTTTACTTAGAGTTCGGTGGGATAGCTCCAAAATATATTGGTATGGGGGGTAAAGCTGGCTGGGACCCGCTTCTCCAATTTGCAAATTCACTGCTTCAGGATCGTGTCCTCTTCGGAACAGATTGGCCAATTATATCTTTTAAAAGAGTCGTCGAGGAGTTTAAGGAACTACCACTTAAAGAAAAAGTTAAAGAGAAGATACTGTATAGGAACACGGTGCGGTTGCTAGGATTAAAATGGTGATCCTCAACTTTAGATGAATAAATGAAAATTAATCTATTTTATACCTTAGATGTCCCCTTGGCATTCTATTTTTCTCCTTGATAAGTAGTTGTCCATATGATGCATCTACTAAGCTTATAGCTGGGAACATGAACTTTACATCTCTTAACGGCTCATGCAAAATGAAGCCCACTCCAACAGCCACCGATAAAATACATGAAGCCGCTGACATCTAAACTCGTCTTCATGGCTGAGCTTCCATTTAAGCCCTTTCCACTGACTAGCCATGTTGTGTACACCACAACCAGTTGGAACACCTAATCTATTTTTAATGCCATAAATCGCTTTGCCCGTCATTCCCAGCATGGGTATATCAAGCACCTTAGATCCACTGAAAACACTCTCTATCCCTATTTCCTTTGCTTTTTTATTAAGTTGCTCAGCGACTTCTATTCTGTCCCTAGATGAAATTATGGCTTTCATTCCAATGTAGGTAAAACATCGTTTTTTAACCCTGCTTCCCTGACTTTTTCGAGTACAGCATCTTTTGTTTCAGGTGTAATTGAGTTCAGAGTTATCCTTTTCAATAAACCTGTTTTTATTTGCAAACTCTAAACCCCTTAATCGTTGTTTCGTTGCTTAAACCGTCAAGTAGTAGATGGGACTTTGTTTCACTTGAAGTGAAATCAGGGAATTTTAACATGGCCTCAGAGGTTGACCTACTATGTCCAGCATAATGGAAAATTCTCTAATTTCACCTTTTTAGGTTCCTCTCATCATTCCTTGATGAACCCTACTTAATATATTCCTCAACTTTTAAGGAAAGTGTCTCTAAAAAACGGGGAAGTCACGGTTTTATGGTAAGAGAGGGGGGTTTAGGTTTTTCGTTATCTATAAATCTATTCAATGGACCTTTTTCTATATCTTTCCAGCTCAACTATTATTATTGCATTTTTAACCTCATTTTTACTGATAGAACCCAAGAAATCCTCTAGTCTCTTATTTATCTCCCTTGCTGTAAATGTGTATGGTAACCTTAAAATAATTGCTCCTGGGTGTTTTGGATACCTTAACACTTCTCCAAAGTCAATGTCACGTGTAATAATTATCCTGTTATTTTTGTTTGCGTACTCAATAATTTCCTCGTCCTTCGCCGAACCTAATCCGATATCTCTTACATCTTCTACTTTAAACCCCAAATTTTTGATTACTTTAATACTTGACCGGGGCATATCGGCATCCAAAAGAAATTTTATCTCAGACATGGCTAATTTTAATTTCCTCTTTGGCTACTATGTTGGTGGCATACTCTATTGCTGCTAAAACATCCTCCCTCTCAATTCCATACTCATCCATAACTTCTTCTATACTCATTCCTCCGGCGAGGGATCCCAAGATAATATCCACTGGAACTCTTGTGTTTTTTATGATGGGTTTACCGTGTCTTACTTCTGGATCGATTACAATTCTATCCTTATACATCCCTGAACACCTTGCATTACCAAATCCTTTATTTAACTGAAATCATATTTAAGTTTAATTTTAATTTCCTCTTTGGCTACTATGTTGGTGGCATACTCTATTGCTGCTAAAACATCCTCCCTCTCAATTCCATACTCATCCATAACTTCTTCTACATTTATTCCAACGGACTTCCCGATAAGTCTATGTGCCCCTTTTACACCAAACTTGGAGCCATCACTAAAATCCCTAACCTTACCAGGTTGGTGACCGAAGTTGAAGAGATGTGAGGAGGGTAAGAGAGGGAGATTACTTTTGTAGCAATGACCACAATAAATATGGGTTTCAGCTGCGGTGTATAACAAATAGAAAGTATATCTGCAGGAACCTTGAAATACTGGGGTCAAGGGAAAAGGTTAATTCGCCGATTACTTAGTTGTCTCTAAGCGTAACCTCTGCATTAACAGTCCATCCATACCCTACCTCTTCTATGACTTCTATGGCTAAGGTTTCTCGGTTGACCGAGACTCTTGAGGAACAAATCAAATAGAGATATTACTTATAGGACAAGTTCGTATTCTATTTTCCTTTTCTTAACCCCTATGTCGCTTACCCTGAACATTTTACCTCCGAATAGCTCCACTTGTTCCTCGCCGAAATAAATCGCTGAGGCAACTTTACCCAGTGAAGGTGAAATCTGTATCCCTCTATCCGTTGCACTTGTCACGAATATAACCCCGTTTTCTTCGTAGGCTATTGGACATCCATCGTATGAGTTAACTGCGTACTGTCCAGCCCACATATTAACGGGTTTCTGGTCCTTAAACTGTGGAAAGTATTTTTCAAGGACAGGCCTTATCCCGTAAATGTAAAAGTATTTCTCAGGTTTAGGGTCATCTTCAAGTTTGAAGCCTCTTCCAATTTCATCTGCACACCCTATCCAAAAGGTGTCCTCTTCCATTGTTGCCCTCATCCAAATCAGGGGTTGTGGTAGAATGGTGAAGGGGAGAATCTCCTCATCGTTGAAGCCTTTTGAGTAAAGTAGTTCCTTTAACTCCTTTGTTTTAGCCTCTAAAACAAAAAGCTGTCTTTTTTTAGGGTTCATATATGTTTCTAGACCTATTGGATGCATTAAGGTGTTGCTCCATGCACCTGTAGCCAATATTGTTTTCTTTGCATATATCTTCTCTCTTCCTGTTTCAACTCCTATAACTTCTGCGTCTTGCCAAATGTGAGGCTCACATGGGAAACCAAGCTCCTCTTTAGGCTTCAAAATGAGTTTTTTAACCCTTGTACGGTAAAGTGTTTTGCCTCCAAGCCTTTTAAACCTAGACTCATAGAAGTCCACCAGTTTACTTACGCTGAGATAACCAGCTTTAACTATTTGGAACCCTTTCTGAATGTTTCTGAGGCCCAGCATTTCTGCTTCTCTATCTCCTTCAACATCTAAATTTATTTTAAGTAGTTTTCTGAGGTCTTCCCTTTCATAGACCTTAACTTCCCCTTTTTCTATGTGTTCCCTTTTAAATAACCTAGATTTTTCTTCAGCTGTGAGGAAGAGGTAACCAACTTTCCTTATCCCCAAATCAAATTTCTTCTCGTTTTGAACATGGAAGAAGAAATCTATTGATGTGTCAGCTAGTAAAGTGTTGATTTCAGAGTAAAAGATGTTCCTGAAGCATTCAGCTGATTTACCTGAGTTTCCCTGTCCAGGTGCTGGTTTTTTATCGATTAAAAGAACCCTTTCATCTGGTTTCTCCAGTTTAATATGGTAAGCTGTCGATAAACCCAGTACACCGGCTCCAACAACAATTACATCGTAATCCATTTAGTTTACACCTTCAATTGACAAGTTTAAGGCTTACACCGATTTTTTAAAGGGCAAGGGCTACAAGGCCTATTAAAACAGTGAGCACCCCTATTTTCTGATGTTTCAAAACTCTCTCCCCTAGAAACAAGTAGCCAAATAAAAGTGTTAGGGCAGGGTAACTTGTAGCGATTGGAGTCATTAGAGAAACCATTACCCCGCTTCCAAGACCGAACATAAATGTTAGGTTCCCCGCCATGCTTGAAACCCCGCTTACCAATGAAAAGGAGAAATGCTTTCCAGATGAAACTTCGTTAATTTTTAACTTGGTTGTCAGTGAGATAGCGAGTAGGTATAGAACCGTTAATAGCCTTGTACCGGTGAAGGCCAGAAGTTCACCTGCTTCGCTTACCAAGGGTTTATAGAGGAACCATGTGAAGCCGAAGCAGAAAATGGCTATTATGGCGAAGTTTAACCCTATTATAAACTTTACGGTTCTTCTGGTTTCCTTTATTTCCCCAAGATCAATCGAGGAAAGAGTAACACCCAAAAAAACTATTAGAATTCCAAGTATTTCAACTAGGTTTAATCTCTCACCATGGAAGTAGTAGGATAAAACTATTGCAAAAGCTGCTCCACCAGAGTTTGCAATGGGGACAATCAATGAAATTTTACCGTATTTTAAGGCTTTTATGAACATGTAGTAGCCAACCGTGTAAAATAGGCTCGTTGATATAAATAGAAGGATTATTTCCCTGTTTAAAGATGGAATGGTGGATTGAAGTGGGAGGAAAGCGAAACTTGCAATTAAACCTGTTAACTGGATATAGAAAGCTGTTTTTAACTCGTTTATTTTTTCAACTGATAATTTTGCGAAGAAATCACCTGTTCCAAAGAAAAGCATTGTGAGGACACCGTAAATTGGACCTGTAAGAAGCATTTAATTACCTGTTCCATTTTTAGGGGGGAGCTAAGTCACCGGTATCGTTATTGAGCCATACGGAACAATTAGCACTTCAGCTCCCTTACCGTGAATTTTAAACGCTGTGTTTAATGCTTCATCCACGTTTCCAGCTTTTTCAAAGCCAAAAGTGGAGAGATCTTTCTCTGTGATGTTGTCTGACACCACCTGTACATTAAATTTTTCCCTTATAAAGGAGAATTCATAAATCATGCATCCAAGTACACTTGAAAGTTTCCCTTCTTCAACCAAACCCAGAATTTCATGTGGTTTCAATGAGAAAATCCCCTTCTCATGTTCAATGATGTGCTCTGAAACCCCTTCATAGCATGGTGAAGCATAGATTATTGATCCATTTTCCCTTACAATTGATTCAACAGAGGCAAAAACCCTTGTTCCTCCCTGTAGAAGGCTTACATCGTGTTCTTTGAATCCACTGCTACAAATAACAATATCCGCTTTTCCAGGAGTCTTCACCCTTGCAAAATCATCCAGTTTCTTCACTCCTTCACGGTGTGCTTCAACCACTCCTCCTGCTACAGCTTCCACAGTTTCCTTTCTATGGTTTAAAACTGTGTTAACGATCATGTCTACATTGGTCAACGAAGCAGCTTCCTCCATGTCCTCCCTTACCAAGTTCCCCCCTAGGACGCCGAATAAACTTGCCCTTTTAAGTCCCCCTAAAATCTTGGTGAAAAGTGAATGGTTTCTCTCTATTGTCTCCCTGCTTGAAACCCCTGGCAAAATTGTTTTTGCTCCACCTGAATAACCTGCAAGCATACAAGGGGTTATGTTACCTGTGACTACCTTTATCTCTGCCTCCATAAATTCCTTATTTACTTTTAAGGGGGTTGAATTCTTTGTGGAGCCCAAATAAATGTTTTGTTCACTGTCTGGGTCATGGTTAAACACCTTTACCCTTTCAGTGACTTCTCTGCCAACATTCATTTCAATCAATTCCTCTGAGTCTGGGCGATGGAGACCTGTTGCAATGATAACCTTTATTTTTCCATAGCTAATCCCTTTTTCACGGAGTTCCCTGATTAACACAGGTAGGATTTCCTTGTTCGGAGTCGGCCTTGTACTATCTGTAACAGCAATCGCTGCGCTCCTCCCCTCCAATTCAGTGATGGGAACTGAATTTTTACCTATAGGATTCTTCAACGACTCCCTTACTAGCTTCTCCACATTTCCAGCTTTAAAAATGTCTCTGGGTGTCAGGAACCCTTTAATGTTTCCTTCATCAACTCTGAATTTCAATGCAGAGTGCCCATAGGGTAATTCTACCAACATGTGAAAACACCGCTTAAAAATTTGGTGAGTAACTCAAAATGGAATGAATCCATAAATTTCCTCATTTCACTTAACTCTCTAAGGCTTTTCCAGTGAACTGTAATTCCCTTAACCAAAAATGGATATGTATTTAAAAATATGTTGAATTCTTATCCTCAAGTATCTCTTATTTAAACTTGGCTCTTTTGAAAAGGGAAGTGGAGATAGATCGCCATGAGCAATGAAATAAAAGTGGTTATGTATGGACTTGGATATATGGGGAGGGGAATAGCTAAACTGCTCTTGGAGAAGAAGGGTGTGAAGATTGTAGGAGCCATCGACATCTCAAAGGACATTGTAGGAAGGGATCTAGGTGAGGTTTTAAAGATAGAAAGGAATCTAGGGGTAACCGTGTCTAACAACTCTGAGGTTCTCTTATCAAAGGTTGAAGCAGACATCGTTATCCATGCAACCACGTCTCATTTAAGCCAGGCATATCCACAGATCGCTGAATGTGTAGAAGAGGGTTTCAATGTGATTTCCACATGTGAGGAGTTATCATATCCATTTGAGAAGAACCCTGAGCTTGCAAGTAAACTTGACCGATTAGCCAAGGAAAACAATGTAACAGTGTTGGGGACAGGTATAAACCCTGGTTTCCTAATGGATACACTTCCAATTGTGTTAACAGGGGTTTGCCAAGACGTTAAAAAGGTAAAGGTAACGAGGATGATGTATTCAGGTAACCGTAGAATTCCCTTCCAAAAGAAAATAGGAACCGGTCTTTCACCCCGAGAATTTAAGCAGAAGATTGAGGGAAAGGAAATAACGGGACACGTTGGGTTAAGTGAATCAATTATGCAAATCGCAGCAGCTCTTGGATGGAAACTTGAAGAAGTAGTGGAGCTTCCACCTGAACCCGTAATTGCTGAAAGGGAACTTAAAACAGATTACATCACCGTGAAACCAGGCCAGGTTGCAGGGTTGAAAAGCATCGGAAAGGGAGTTATGAATGGAAAAGAAGTTATAACTTTAGAGTTTATTTCACATGCAGGTGTTGAAGAACCATATGATGAAGTTTTAATTGAAGGCATTCCTAACATCCATGAAAGAATAATTGGAGGGGTTCATGGAGACATTGGAACCATTGCAATGGTGGTTAACATGATACCTAAGGTTATCAATGCAAGGCCGGGGCTGCTAACCATGAAGGACATAGCTTTACCATCAGCTGTGACTGAAGACATGAGGATCTACTTGGAGTGGGAATTTCTGTAGCACCATTTAGCCATTTCAATCCCTTTTCTTTTAGATTTCTTGTTTTAACTCTATCTCTAGTATTTTCAGTTTTTATTTGTTTTGGTTAACCCAGCGGAGAACACTATTAATTTTACCATGCATTGTTATCGGTATCAGGCTGTCGGAAGATTTCCGACTTCCCCTCCTAGCTTAGCTTGGTTCACCTCATCGCTATGCTCGACACCCAAGCTTCATCACACTCATCGAGGGACTTTCAGGGTAACCTGAGCATCCCTACATCTTTAGCATATT
>JAOZFL010000169.1 GCA_027491455.1 Thermoproteota archaeon
ACGTAAACCCTTACCCTTGCTTCATGAGCAGCTAAAGCCACCAGTGATGTCCCTATTTTATTTACAACTGCTCCATTGGCGGCTATAGCGTCTGCCCCTATCAAAACCACGTCTGCATCGGGCATGAAAAACCTTACAGCTCCATCCACTATGAGGGTAACCGGTATGTTGTTGTTGGCAAGCATTCTGGCCGTTATTAACCCCTGTTTCCTAGGCCTGGTCTCTGTGGCCACAACTTTAATGCCCTTTTGCCCGTTTCTAATGAACTTTTTATGTGCAGCTATCATGATGGATACAGCTGCTGTACTGTGGCAATGGGTCAGTATGGTGCTTCCAGGCTTTATCCTTTTAGCTCCTATTTCACTGATCCTCTTAATTGCTTTAATTGAGTCCCTTATAAACCTGTCTGAGGCTTCAACGACTGTTCTCCTTAACTCCTCCACTTGGTCTGTTTCCTCGGCTTTCCTGCTTAACTTATTCATAACTATTCTAATGGCGTTTGGAAGTGAAACAGCTGTTGGCCTTGTCTTTAGCATCATTAGGGAAACCTTTCTCATCTCATCTAAGAATTCACGTTTTTCCTTCACCTCCACTGTTTCAGCGGCTATTTTCAGAGCAGTTGCAGCGTGTCTAGCGATTTTCCCTGCCCCTCTAATTTTCATTTCCCTTATCTCCTTGGCTATACGTAAAATTTCAGGGTTAACTTCTTTCAAGCTTTGTCACCTAAGTTCACGGGCTATTATACCTGAAACCGAGAAGAAACTAATTTCACTTGGAACAGTGTCTGTGCCAATCACTATGTCAGCTCCCGCCCTGTATATTTTCTTTAAGGCTTCCTTCACCAATATTGGATGTGTACATGCAGCTACGACTCTGCTTGCACCCATACCCTTCACTGTTTCCACAGCTTTAGCCATTGTTTCACCTGTGCTTATTATGTCATCTACGATTAATACTTCCCTTTGCCTCAAATCTAACTTTCCACTTTCCAATTCAACTTCCTCAGGTGAAACTCTTTTCTTTCTGAAAACAGTGTTTTCTGCGCTGAGTTTCCTGGCTATCACTGAAACCCAGTTGACTGATTCATCGTCTGGGCCTACAACAAAGGGTTTATTCATGTTTTCCTCGGCGTATTTAATGAAAAGTTCGGCAGCTGACAAGTTTTTCGCGGGGATCCTAAACTCTTTTTCTACCCCCCTTCTTCTATGTTGATGTATGTCAACGACTAAAAGTTTATTTGTGGAATCCTCTATTAACTCCTTAACCAAGTCAAAAGTTACTGCCTCGCCTGGGTTAAACCTTGCATCTTGTCTGGCGTAGGGGAAATAGGGTATGATCCCTATAACTTCTTTGGCCCCTAAATCCTTCAAAGTCTTAGCGATGAATAGGTATTCAACCAGGTAGTGGTCAGGGTTTCGATACATGGATTGAACAACAGCCACTTGTTCTCCTTCAACTTCCCCCTTAACCCTAATATATGTTTCACCGTCGGGGAACCTTTTCTTTTCGATTTCAAGCCATTTAAGAGTTTCTCCCCTCCTTTGAATCTTAGTAGCCAATGAGGTTGACGCTGAACCGCTACAAATAAGCATTTGAATCCCTCAACAACTTTTCCCTATCTAAAAACCCCTCTTTTCCTGGCGATGTAGAAGATGGCTAAAACAACGATATCGACGGTTAGGAGGAAAATAAAGCTTTCTCCAAGTAGAGGCGGCTGGGACATGTTTTTATCAATGAGGAAACTGTAACTTAAATCTACTCTTGGCGAAAAGAGGACTGTTAATTTGTTTCCCCTGAAAACCTTAAGCAGCAAATCAATTGGTTGGCTTTTCAAGATGTAGCTGTTTTCAGGGGTTTCTAGGTAAATTATTGAAGGTTCAGGAGTAAAAAGTTTCAATTTTTCAATGTTTAACTCTACCCTGCTACTGGAAATGTAGGTAAGCAGATTAGCATCTGAGATTTCCAGGTTAAATTTAATGTTTTTCCCCGATATGGTTGAGGAATAGTTGATTTCCTGTGCGTTAATCCACTCTGCTCTTTTATCTGTTACGTTAACTCTATAAAGAAGGGTCATGTAACCCCAGAAAACCTTTGACTGGGGATTAGAACGGTTTAACCTGTTGATCTTTGCATCTTCAATCATGTAATTAAATGGCAAGCCAACTGTTTGTTCAGCAAGTTTCTCTGAAGCAGATTTATTGGTTAAAATAGCGTATAAAAGGGCTTTCCACCAATTTGGCCCATAGACAAGTACATGTTTATTTCTCTCCCCATATGTTATGTAGTTAACTATTTTAAGGTTTCCACTAAGAACATTCAGCTTTTCCCTTTTCCCTTCCAGGTTAATAGTTATAAGTGTCGGTGAAAAGGGCATTTCCCCTCTAATGTAACTTCCCTTCATCTTTACATTTACTTTTTTTCTCTCAACCCTTATTTCAGTTGATATATCTGGTATGGCTCTTTCACGGGTTTTCATTGAAATGTTGATTAAAACTAAGGTGAAAAGTAACGCTAAGATAAGAACTGAGAAAATGGTTTCATTCCTCATTTTTAATCCTCTCTTTACTAAACTTCATTGAAACTCCTTTTTACAAGGGTGTTTTCAATGTTCAAGGGTCAGTATTTAGTGACCACAAAGTTTCTGCTTTTTATCTTCTGTTTTAAGGTTTATGTTTTTGTACACCCTTTTAAACATTAGCAGTTTAAAAGTTTATTTCCGGGTCTAGACTCCTTGAATTCAAAGGAAGTCTCCCCATTTCTTTATTTCCCTGTAGACTGCTTTGTATTTCTTCTCTTCTTCTTTTGCTTCCCTTTCAATGTCTAGAACTGATCGACTTCTTTTGATTTTAAATCTGCAGCGGCCGTCAGGAAGCATTGCCCTTTTCACGCAGAAGCTGAACTTACAGCTAGGCCCTATGCACTCGCCCTCCACCCATGTACACCAGGCCCTCTTCGATCTGCTCCTCATAGCTTTCTTCATACACCTGAAGAATTTACATATGGGCAGACATGCTTCTTTGCCACTCATAAATCTTCACATCTTTAAACTTTTTTTAAGGATTAGATGTAAAGGATTAAAATCCTCATAACCAAACTAGACTACCTCAATTCTTAACGGATTCCCGTTTACATTTGTTTTAACCTCAAACCAAAAATAAGGGTATAATTCCCCACTTGTTTTATCACCCTTCTGTTTGTTTTAGCCATGTTGTTTGCCTCGAAGAACAAGTTCTTTCCTGATTTCCACTATATTTCTTCTTCCTCTTCTTCAAAGTATTCTTCTTCCTCTTCTTCCTCCTCCAATATTTCTTCTTCCTCTTCTTCTATTATTGACTGTAATATGTCTATGGCGCATTTGGGGCAATATGATTCCTCATCTATGAATGCTGCTTTTTTCCTTTCCACTTCTAAGCCGCAGCTAGCACATGTGACATATTCTTCTTCCAAAGGGTATTAACCTCCCAAGAAGATGATTATTCAATTCGAGGTTAAGCGAAATTTAATCGTGGAAATTTAAATCTTTCGATTGTGATGGGTATCTGGAAAATTTATTTAATTATCAACAATGGTTTATTTTTCCATCTTATAGATTTTATTTGTTAACATAGTAAGCTTAGAATTGAAAATGTTTTAACTACAGAGAAATGTTTTCCAGGTTTTACGCGAAGGCTTCCGGATAACTCGGTATTTCTCCGATTATTAAGGAAGCTTCTCCTTCAAGCATTTTCTTAGCTGACTCCAGAGCTCCCTTCTTAAAAAGCGGCTTGTTGTTGTTTCCACATCTATATGAGTATGTGCAAAGTGGACATCCATCCAATCGGTTGCATCTACATTTATCGAGAACAACTGCAGCTCTGCTTAAGGCTTCCTTGAACCTTTGGAAAAGTAGACGTGACACTCCACTTCCTCCAGGTGAACTGTCGTAAACAAATATGTAACCAGTGTCCCCAAGAGATACACCACCCATTTCCCTGCTCCCCCCACCAGTTAACATGTTACTGCACTCCACTAGGACGTGTTCAAGTGCATGGAAGGCCCCTTGGATTAATTCATTTATGTTAAGCTCTGTTTTTCCTTCTTTCAAGGTTCTTTGTATAGATTGAACTGGTTGAGGGGCCTTGAAAACTAATCCATATGTGGGGAAAGAATACTCGATTGGTTCCTGAAGGTAGCTTTCCCTAACTGTTTTTCGACTGTGAATATCCTTTAGGAAGTAGCCATCTACTACTTCCTTGATCTTTAAGCTGCAATAAATGAATTCGTTTCCATTAACACTGTTCCTTTCTATTTTCTCGATTATTTTTGGAAGTGTGTATCTCTTTGCAATTGTAAAGTACGGATAATCTTCACCCAGCGGGACAAGCTTTGCTTTACCCCTTCCCCACTTGAATTGGAAAGATGTGGAGCGGTAGATTTTTCCTCCGTGAAGGTAAATAGCTCCTGGAAAAAGTTCTCTTGCAGCTAAGGGCATTTCCCTGTACCCTATCCTTTTGTTGTCTAAATATATATCCACACTTTCACCTATCCCCCTTATGTTATAGTTTCTGAGCGCTTTCCTAGCCTTCATGTGGTTCGGCAGCACCTTTCCAGATTTCCTAACTAGAAACTCTTCCTCTATTAGCTTTTCTATATAGGCTCGTAAATGTGGAAATTCATTTCTTTCAATTGGTTTATCCATGGCAGCTGATATTAATTGATAACGGGCAATTATCGGGTTTCTAGGTTCAATATAGGCGTGATCCACATCTTTAAAGAAATCTTCAGGTTTCTCCCTGTAGTAAAGGCTTATTTGATTGTCCTCTCTTAGGGCAAGTACAGCAATACCCACTTGCCCCTCCTTCCTAGCTGCCCTACCAATCCTTTGAAGGAACCTTGTGAACCCCACTGGGAAAGAAAGGATACTATCTAGGTCCCCTATATCTATTCCCAGCTCAAGGGTTGGAGTGCAAACCAACACGTTTAACTGGTTTTTAATGAATTTTTCCTCAACCTCTACCCTGTGTTTCTTTGACAACCCAGCTCTATGAACATCAGATTTAATCCCAGCTTTTTTAACAGCTTTATTAAGTAGTTCAGCGTGTAAATGGCTATTTGTGAAAACAAGGGTTTTATACCCTTTATTGATGAATCTCCTTAAAATGGACACAGTCATTCTAGTTGAACCTGTTTCCCTAGGGTAAATCATGATAACATGTAGATCTCCTCTTCTACCACTTTCCTCTCTCACAACAACTGTTTTCCTCCCGAAAAGATCCCTTGAAAACCCCTCTGGGTTGGCTATGGTAGCGGATGCACCTATAAACTGAACCCCTGGAGAAACCCTTTCGATTCTCTTTAAAATGTAGTGGGCATTGGACCCGAAGGCTCCAATGTATTGATGCATTTCATCAACCACTATAAATTTAACCCTTGAAATTATCCTGGAGAAATCTGTATGGTTTCTCAGATGGTAATCTATCACGTCGAAATTCGTTAAAACTATGTCAGGTGGCTCCTCTATGATCTTCTTCCTTCTGTAATACGGTACATCTCCATCGAAAACTTCAACTTTTAATCCTAAGTATTTACATAGATCCTTTAGTTTCTTTACCTGGTCTCTTGCCAGCGACTTGGTTGGATAGATGAAAAGAGCTTTGACGTATTGGTTTTTACTTTTCATCTCCATGGATATTTGAAGTATGGGCAAAGCAAATGCCTCTGTTTTCCCAGTCCCAGTGGGAGCAACAATCACGGTGTCTTTCCCTTCTAGGATGTATTTAACGGCTTCTTCCTGGTATCTGTAAAGCCTTGAAATCCCTTTCTCCTTTAAAGCTTTGATTATCCCCTGAGACAACGGTGATTCATCTATTTCCCCTCCGACAGGCATCTTCTTACCGCTGTAAAAACGGTGGAAAACTAGTTCACAGTCTGGGCTTAAAGCTATTTCCTTCACTATTTCAGGTGTGTTTTCAGGTAGATGTACTTTGTCTCTCCCCTTCAAATATTTCTTTTCCCTTTCTTCAAAGGTGTATTTCTTCTTGAACTCTTGGTATGCTTCAAACTCATCCTTCACATTTACACTTGTAAAATAATATATTTTACACTTTGGACAAGATAAATAAAAATAGGATCCTCCCCTAACCTTTTTCACTCTAAGAAGAGCTTCTTTGCATCTAGGACACATAAAAGACATTTCCTTCACCAGTAAATGGGTTTTCACTTTTCAGTTTTAACTGTTCCAGAGGCCTCCTCCAACCAGCGGGTTTCGAGGTTAAGTAAAAGACCGGTATCGCCGAGGTAAACATTTTTACCGGTTGACCCTGGAAGGATGCAACTCCCTCAATGAAGCCCCTTAAATTCTCAGCTACTTTCCCTATGGAGGTCTTTAAAGCCTTGACTGCATAGGGGATCAAGGAGTATAGTATTGTCCCAGTGATAAAGAGGGTGAAGCATAAGGAAAATAGATCTGTGAGCAAGAGTGTCAGGAGTCTCCTCTTAAAATTCCACATGGAAAACTTCAACACCTAAAGAGATTTATACCATTCATGATGGTTCCAGCGAATACTTCATTTTAATAGTTACCCATGAAGATTTAAAACCTTTAAGGGTGAAACCTCAAAACAGGTTAATCCTGTAACAGGTCATTGGAAAGCCTAATCTTTCCTTCACTCAGTTTATTATTTCCTCTGGACATATGTTTAAACCTTGAAAAAGTAAAGTTAAGCTTTAACTCTTCCCTCACTCTTTATCCTTCCATTTCCTTATCTTTTTCATCTCCCCTTGAAAGCTCACCATTCATAACGTTATCATAGATTCCTGCAGTTAACATTTATTATAATGAGCATTTAAACATTCCCCTAATCCATTTAAGTTGACATTACATCTTTTTACAGGGCAACTCGCTGGATCTACTGGAAAATTTAAATGTATGTTCTCTCTTTCCCATTTAAGAAAAGTTTATAGGGGGAAGTATTAGAAATGGTCAAGTTAAGTTTGCCGAGAACAGTGGAATGGATGGATGGAAATGTTAAAATGATCAATCAACTTTTACTGCCTTGGAAATTAGAGTACATAGTTACTGATAATTATGAAAGAGTGGCTGATGCCATTAAAAGAATGGAGGTAAGGGGAGCACCGGCAATAGGTGTTGCAGCTGCCTTTGCAATGGCATTGGCGGCTTTAAAAATAGACACGGAAGATGTTGGTTTGGCTTTAAAGAAAATGGAAGAAGCAAAGTTGAAATTGGCCAACACAAGGCCTACAGCTATTAATCTTTTTTGGGCACTGGAAAGGATTCATCGCAAAGCCGTGAAATCCTGTAATGTGGATGAATTAAAGAGAAGAATTTTGAAAGAAGCCATGTCGATAGCACGGGAAGATGAGGAGGTGAATAGAAAAATAGGTGAGCATGGAGAACCCTTGATAAATGATGGATCAAAGATTATCACAGTTTGTAACGCCGGTTCCTTGGCAACCAGTTACTTTGGAACAGCTTTAGCACCTATATACACTGCATGGATGAGAGGGAAGCAATTGGAAGTAATAGTTATGGAGACAAGGCCATACATGCAAGGGTCAAGGCTGACAGCTTGGGAGCTCAGTAAAGCAGGAATTCCCGTAAAAGTTATCACTGATAACTCAATAGGAATAGTTGTGGAGAGAGAAAAAGTAGATTTAGCCTTCGTCGGAGCTGACAGAGTAACAAAAGACGGATACATCATAAATAAAATAGGTACCTACCCATTGGCCCTTGTTTGTAGAGAAAAGAAAATCCCAGTCTTTTCCTTTGCACCCACCAGCACAATAGACCCATCAAAAACTATAAAGGAAGTTGAAATTGAGAAAAGGCCAAGTGAAGAAGTTATTTTTTTCATGAATAAAAGATTAGCCCCTGAAGGAGTGGAAGCCATCTACTATGCATTCGATGTAACCCCGCCCAACCTGGTTGAGGGAATAGTTACTGAGAAAGGAATCCTCAGACAGCCACTAAGGGAATCTATTTCTAAACTCATTAAATAAAAATAAGGAACAGTTTCAATGGACTCTGGACATTCATTTCTCCATTCTCATTTTCAGTTTAAAGCCTTAAATGGGAAGTATATTTTAAATAGCCTCCCCCTCCTCTCACCTTTCTCTTTTTATTCTTTTTTTTAAAGGAAAGAAATAAAATAGATTTCTTCACATGAAACTAATGGAAACGAGTCCAGTGGAGCGGTGAACATGGCTAAAAGAGAAACTATTAGGGAGAAACTTACAAAGGTCTTGAATGGTGATAGAGAAGAAATAAACAAAGTTACAACCAACTCCTGGAGTGATGGAAACTACTCGAAACTCACTAAAACTGAAGGGGGCCTTCTACAAGAAGTGAACCATATCTCAGAGATAATCAGTGAATTGAGAGAGAAATCAGAGATGCTTAATAAAAGAATTCAAAGGTTGGAGGAAGCAATCTTTGGAGAATATGAGAGTAGGTAGATCCCTTGTATTTGCAAATCCAAGGGGAGGAGTAGGGAAAACAACAGTGGCGTTTCTCTCCACTATTTTAATGGCAACCATAAAACCTCCAAGGGATAAAAAGAAGTATGTGTATGTGGAAATGGATTTTGGAGCTGAAAGTGCAACTAAAATATGGGATGCCTCCTTTAAAGTTGAGGGAGAAAACACGTTGAAGGATTATCTCCTAGATAAATGTGAAATAGAGGACATAGCTTATACAAGTTCTAGAAACCCTGTTTACCGAAACATAGCTTTCATCCCCGCTGGAAAAATAACAGATGTTAAACTAAACTTATTTGCAAAATACGAAATGTATGTAGAGAAATTGGATGAGTTAATGGATTTCCTCTGGGAGAAATCAGAGAAAATAGTGATTGATTGCCCTGGATCAGGTGGACTGAATTACTTAAGAGATTACTTGTTAATTTTACCATTGGGGGATAGTTTTATCCCTGTAGTGGAACCAGATATTCCTAGCATAGATTCAGCTAATTCCTTGATTGATTTAGCTATGTTAATGAACCTAAATTATCCCCTCTTCATCTTCAATAAGTATGAGAAAAAGTATCACTGGATTTTAGAGGAGGCTAAAAGGAAACTTAGAATAGGAGAAACCCAGCAACCCTTCTTCACCGTTAGGTTCGACAAGAAAATAATGGAGTACTGGAGCAAACTTGAACTGAAGGTTAACGGATGCAAAGCTGTTGAAGACGTGAAAAAATTTGTCAGTTACATTTTAGAGTTACCTGAAGAGTTTTCTAAGCCAACCTGGAAAGCTAAGGAGATATTCAAGGTGATTAAACATTTCAGGGCAGTGAGACGCCTTCAACCTGAACACTTACTTAGAAAAAAACGATCAAAAAGGAGTGATGTCTCCTCCGAACTGGAAATCCTTGCAGGAATGAAAGAAAAAAGGTTTGAAAAGTGAAAAGCATTAAAGTTATTATTTATTGTTTTTCTCTTTCTCTTGGGGTAACACTTGGATTAAAAGGTTTAAACACATTTACCAATGATCTGTTTATTCCGCCAATGTCTCCCCTTCCATTACCCAAACACATTTCCACCTTATCCCTTCTAACTTCAAGCTTCATCCTTTTCCTTTCCCTTGGCTACTTGAGTTTAGTTCTTCCAGAAGCAGCAATCTACTTAATAAACGGTATATACATTGGTGGGAACCTGGCTTGCCTGAAGTCTTTATCATCTATTCTCGTTTTAAATTCAAACAGCAGAGACTTGGAACCAAGCCTCAACATTTTCATTTCAATTTTCAGCTTGGGCGTTGCTTTGTTAGCTGATAGCTTGGGAGAGGAATTAAATATGAAATGGGGGCTGAAGAGATCCATGGCATGGGATCTTACCCTGTTATTTTTTCTTTTCCTCACCCCTACCTTAACTATTTACTCAATAGAGACCTCCGGTTTCCAAATAAGGGATTTAGTTATCTTAAACTCTAGCACAGCAAGTTCCCCCTTATTTACAATATTTATCCCCCCTCTTTTAGCTATTATTAAGCACCTTTATTTTTCCATTAAAAGAAGAGTGAAACTAAAAGTTAAAATCGATCGGTCAATGGCTGAGGAGAGGAGGAGAAGAGCTTACAGAGAGCTAAGCAAAGCATTTGAAGATTTATTTCTCGATGCAGCTCTAAAAGGTTCAGGTGATAACTGTGTTGAGAGAGGCAGATTGGTTTTTAAAGGAAAAGAAAGAGGTTAAGAGGTTAGAAGCCCTTTTCAAAGGGGCCCAAGTGAAAGTAAAGCTCTAAATCCATTTTCACCCTTTTTAGCTCTCCACCAATAAAAACAAAGCTGTCTCCTTTAACATCCATTACAAAGCCGCTTAAAAACACATTTATTTCTACATATTCTTTTTCCACTCCGTTTTCATCTGTCAAGTTGTATGTGTAAACATTAATAGTTTTGTTTATTTCTAGAAGTATTTTAAGCTTTGAAAGCAGCTTACTGCTTGAATCTATACCAGTTACATTTTCAAGTATTTCAATAATTTCCCTATCCATTAAACTCGCAACTTTATCTTTTAACTCATTTGTGGTTAGGTTAGATGTTAAGTTTGTCCATGAGAAATTTATTTTCAGGTTTTTAAGTGCTTTTAAAATTCTATATAAAAGGAAAATCCTCACTGGGTGAGTTACTGACATTTTAACGTTATGATTCAAATTGGAGTTTCCATGTTTATCTTTTATGTGGAGGTTTAACTGTATACCCACAAACACTGCCCCTCTATCTATTTCTCTACTCCCAATTGTTCCGCTAAGGATCACTTTGTTATATTTTTCATCTGCAAGTTTATGTCCTGTCAACTCCCTCAAAGTTACTTTGCAATCTGCATCCAAAGAAATCCCCTTTGATCTAAACCTCTGTTTCTCTTTTTCCATCCAACCTTGAAGTGTTTCAACCCCTAATTTAAGGTTTTCTTCAGGGTTTAAACCATTTAACGCAATTTCATTTATTTTGACATCTAGGTAATCACGTAAGCGAAGCAGCAAATGTGCAATTGTGACTTTTTCTGTGAATTCAACTCTTTGCATGCTGCCCAAACTCTTAATGTATTCTGATCTATCCACGTGGGGAGTGAAGATGAAGAGTGTTACACCTAGAATCAATATCCCAAGAGTGAAAAGGAAAGGAAATGGTTTACTCAACTTTTAATCCCCACTGAAACATTGATTTTAACATTCAACCCATATATTTCAAGTTCATCCTCTGAAAAACTGTAAAATCCCATGCTTTGGCAGCCGAACACCCGTGTTTCATTATTGATTGACAATGTAAATGCTGTTGATAAACCAGAAGAATTAACTTCTCTGAAAAGGTTTTCTGGGTTTGAAATCCCCCAAATCACTTTTAAAAGTAATCCTTTGTAGTAAAGATTTTCAATCAGTTTATTTGATTTCTCCCTAAAAAGAAAAATTTTAGTAACTGGTTTATTCACTGGTGAAAATGTATAATAAGCTGCGAATCCTATTGCTAAAAGTAGAGCTAAAACACCATCAAATATTATTAGGCTTCTCACCATTAACCCCTTTTATAGATGCATAAGTTTCCATTTCCTTTCCCTTTCAACCCTTACATGTGCTAGGTTAATCAAGGGAATTTCATTAATTTTGCATTCATCACGTTTAATGGAACAATAAAATCCGGTATTCATTGAACAGTTTCTTTGAGGTTCAACCACTGGTTTTGTTTCTCTAAAAGCCGGTTGATTCATGAAGACAGTGACTAAGAATAAAAGTGCAATTATGAAAAGTGCAAAGGAGAAGGAGAGTTCTAATACTTCATCCATTATTTAACCCTCTTAGGATGTATCCAAATCGGAGATATATTTATTGTGTCATTTGGCCCCCCTATCCATGGAGTCTTTACATTAAAACCTGTTTCTAATGAGAAACATGTAGATCCAGGGGTTAAGCCATTTAAACCTGTGCTGTTTAACAAATAAATGGTTAGGGATTGATTTGACACTAAAACAATGTATTTAAAACCTAGATCCGGCAATTTAAAGGAAACTGAAATATTTTTCTGGATTGAAAACTCTATAACGCTCCTTAAATCAACTAAGAGCACTGATGAAGCAGTTTCCAACCCCCATTTATAAATGACCAATGAAGCTTTAAGTGAAACAAAAAGGCCAATCAAACCTATCAAGTAATATATTGTTATTGGTATAGCCCTATGCACTTCATCACCTCAACTCACCTCTATTTCCACATGTTCAGAATCCCCTTTTAGTGAAACCCTGTAATATCCATCTTCAGGTACCTTTAAGGTTTCAAACTTTACCTTGAAAGGGTAACACCTGTTTACAGATGTTCCCCCTAAACAAAAAACCAATATGTACTGAGAATTGTTCTTCTGAACCCCTATTTCAAGGTTTTTTGGGAGGAAAAGGGTTAGTTCTTCTCTTCCACCCCCTATAACAAGGTAAATTGCTTCATCCAGGTCACATGCAATTTTGTCGAGTAAGGAACGGGTTGATTTCCACTGGATTAAAAAGTAGTCTTCAGTTAAGGCATTAAGGGTTAAGAGTAGCAATGAGAATCCAAGAGCTAAAATAAGAGCTGATGTTATCACTTCATTCATTTGTTTTTCACCGTTTCACCTGAAAAAAGACCAAAAGAAGTTATGGGAGACCAGGAAGACAGCTACATAGATTAAACAGTAGAAGATTGAGTCCTTCACAATTTTCGCAGTCATAACACTGTTAAAAAATATTAAAAGGGAGAAAGGAAAAACTAGGTAGTTGTCTGACAATGAAACTTGAGTCGATGTTTTAAATGAATTGAATAAGTAATAAAGTTTTATCAGTCCCCCCAAGGTAAATGAGAAAATAGTGTTAAGAATCCTTGCTTCAATTCTCTTAACCTTAAATATGTTTTCTCTTTCCTTTTTAAGGTTTAAAAAGGAAATTAATTCATTTGAAGCATCCATTAATCTTTCTCCAGTTATTAGGTGATCTAGTTTGGAGAGTTTCATGGTTTCAAGTACTTGCTGAATAGATTTATGCTGCTCCATATCCACTTTTAATTCATCAATAACTTCTAGGAGGGTTTTCTTTCCATGTATTAAGTCTATACACAGGGATTTCACCCTTAGAATGTCTGAGTCTTTAGCTGATTCTATAAAGGATTTTTCGGGGCTCTTACCCAGAACCATGTTTGAACCAACCTTTCTGATGAAGAAAATCATGTTTTTTTCCTCTTCAATTGTTAATTTCATGTTTTCTCTCAGTATCAGTTTCTTAATGCCTCTGTACAAGGCACTAAACTTTTTTATGCCTTGAATCATTTCTTTCTCACTTTTGAAGGTTAAACATTTTAATTGAAACCGAAAACCAAACCACGAAAATAATGGTCAATATGGAGGGGTTTAGACTATAAAGAGACCCAATAAGTGTGATTATAAGGGAGTATATGTATCCTAGGGTGAGGAACAAGGTAAGTTTAAGGGTTATTTCCTGGTTTATTTTCCTGTATCTTCGCTTTATACTTTCCCTAGCTGCCTTGGAAGCTAATTTCAATGATTCATACATGTTTAAATAATTAAGGGATAACAAAAGACTCTTTATCTCTTCTTTAAACGGGATTCTTTTCTCCATAATATAATTAACCAAGGAGTCGAGGGGGTGTTCCCCTCTAATATATATTTTCCTGTACAGATCTGCAAAGTCGCTGCTTATTCCTCTAAGGTTAGCTAAAGAAACATTTTTCACCGCTGTAGTTATATTCATGGTGCTAATTAAAGATAAACCTATACATTCAATGAGGTCCACAGAGACCTCTCCGTACCTTTCAATTGTGTTTTCGTAAAGGTAATTTCCTAAACCCGGTAAAACCACAAAGTACAGGCTGAACAAGAAAAGGATTAAAGAGAGGATTATCTCTGCTCTAAGGGATAAAAAGAACCCTAGAATAATGGTTAAGAGTGAAAAGAGGAGTATAGAGACAGCAGCTGCAGATTTAATTTCCACAGAGCAATACGGTATCCCTTTACTTTTTAAGGCAAAGTCTAATCTTTCATCTGGTGAGAAATATCTACCCACCAACCGTGTTGAAGAAGAAATAAATTTGTCAATGGGTTTCAGCAGCCATAATCGTCTTTTCAACCTCTAAACCCCTAATACGCCTGGTTAATTCACTTAATGATAGGTTTCCCGCCCTTAAATCTTCAAGCATATATTTAATCTTCGAAATCTGGTCATCAAACTCCCTCTTGGTTAACCCTTGTAATTCAAGAATTCTTTTGACAGGTTTCAGCTTAGATTGATCCCTTATTGTTTTTTCAGCTCTTCCCTTTTCTGGAACCCATTTAAAGCTGAACTTAAACTCATCTACCCCTGGGTGGCAAATGGACCCCAACCTCCTAGTGACAACTGGTCCCTTAACAATTTTCTTAAGTGAGATTATTGTTTCAACGGGGTTTAAACTGAACTTCCACTTCAACCACTTCTCACTTAGTTCCTCTAAACTTTTAGAATGAGTGGTTGCCATGCTCCCTATCCCGCTTTCAACAGATAAAATAAATGCTTCTATTTCATCGGGTTTCCTAAGCTCTCCTATATAGAGGAAATCAGGGTTTCTCCATAGAGATTTATAGATCTCATTTACTTTTACACTTTCCCTTTCAGTTTTAATCTCTAGAGGGGGGACCTCGTAAAGTACATGTTGAACCCCGTAAGGGTTAAAATCCATTATTTCACGTACATCTTCAATGGAAATAAGTCTTTTATCAGGTCCCAAGAAGGGTAAAAGTGCATTTGCAAGTGTAGTTTTCCCTGAACTTGTAGGTCCAGTGATCAGTATAGATGTACAATTTTTGATTAGCCAAACAAGCAGTGAAGCTGCTTCGCTATTCAGCATCTCTTTTTTAATAAGCTCTGGAAGAGTTAATTTATGTATGTGTAAGTTCCTTATATCCAGGGCATGTGTTGAAAGGGGAGGGGCATCGTAGCTGATCCTTGCTTTGTAGTATTTCCCAATAAGGTCTACTTTCACACTTGGCTGCTTATAAGTTATAACCCCATAGTTATCGGTTGAGATTAAGGATTCTATTTTCTTCACCAAGTTCACGTCCATTTTAACCTCTGTTAGACACTTCCCCAGCTCTGAATGTTCAATGTGCAGGTTTCTTCCATAAACTCCATAAACCTCATTTATTTCGCTTTCAATATATATGAATGGGAATATCTCCTCTATTTTAGTGTTTGTTGAAGCTAGTTCAAGTGATAAATCCTTTATTTCTTCAGATCCTAAGTTTGGTAAATATTTTTCTAGGTAGGACTTGGCAAGAGCAACCCTAGTTTCTAGTATTTCTTCAAAGGACATGTTTAAAATGTCCATTTCAGAGTTATCTAGTTGGTGCACTATTTTCTTTAGAAATAAATCATCCAACCCAAGTTTAGATGAAATCTTCTTTATTTTTAATAATGTGCTCTGTCCATTTCCCTTAAGGAAAAAGTATCCGAAAGGCCCCCTCCAATTCTCTTCTATAAGAACTAGGTTTCCTATCTCTTCTTTTTTGGTTATTTGTTCTCTTTTTTTAACCCTTAAAACTTTTCTTTTAATTACTTCCTCATAAACTTCGACACCACGTTCCCTGTAGTCATGGAGAAACCTTTTTATTAGATGTGTTTTTCTTAATTTTTTAGTTATTTTCCTAAGGCTTTTGGACTTGTTTGATTCTTCATTTAACTCTAAGAATCCTTGGATAGGGTTTTGCTTCTGTTTTTCATAGATTCCCCTGTGGATTCCTCTTTCAGCGTCACTTAGTTTAATGAAGTTCTTTGCAAACGTAGATAGGTAATTGATTATTAATTCAAGGTCCACTTGACATGTGAATTTTGACGAGTCCAGTATTAGTTTTTTTGAATCATCTAGACCCAGCTTACCCTTCAGTATATCATTTAAAACACATCTGATGCATTGCAGGGCAATTGGTAATTGTATGCAATTACATGATTTAATGTTCATGCTTAGACACCACTTTTCATCTTTGAGTTCCTTCTGGGACAAGGTAAAGAGTTGAGGAATATGAAAAGAAAAATTTTCCTTAGAAAAAATTTTTCAAAATAAAACTTATTAAAGAGAGAATCATATAGATAATTTTTACCGGGTTGAAATGAATAAGATAGTTGAGTTTTCCCTCATTCTCTTTTTAGCTGTTTCATTTGTTTTATTGGTTTACAGTACATATATAGACAAGGAAATGAATTTTCTAACTGAGTTCTTTATAGCCCTTCAGGGATCAAAAGAGAACCTTGTAAGCTTTATAGCGAAATTTCTTTACCGATTTCTTCACTTCTCTACATAAAAGGAAAGTAAACAGGTTTTAGCGAGGAACACTACAGTTTCTTCTTTAATTTAGCCCTTCCTTTGACTTTTAAAGTTTTTAAGATGTTTAAGTGTTTAAAAACCTTGGATTAGAGGCACGTGGAGATGTTATAAGTGTATTAAATGTGGTTATCCACTTCAGGGTGGATTGGTCATCTAAGTAGTGGCACACCCCTACTTCTAAATGGAGTGAAGTGGAAGCCTAAAAGGGCGATGAACAAAGGATCAATGGAAAACTTTAGAAGCAAGAAACCCATAGGTTTCAGCCATAGAGGTACCATAAACCCATTATTTCTCGTCTATAATTCAAGAGACTTAACCGTGGCCATGAAGTGAAAACGATGAAAAACTAATGAACATAGAGCCGGTAAAACCCTTAGAAGCAGAGGTCCAGCTTTTGGAAAGGGGATTGTCAAACTTTTAAATTAAGGTGGACATTCATTGAAATAATAGGGGACTCCGTAAATGCTTTTGATCACTTCTCATCATTGTGTAAGGAGAATTTAAATGACGGAGAGAGAGGGAAGCATGGGTTTTCCTGGGAAAAGATATCTAATAGAAAACTTTAACCTAAACAAGGAGGAACTAGAGGATTTTATAGATTTTCTTTTAAGAACATTTATTAAGCCAAGAACCCCAAATATCTCAGATTTAAAGGTTGAAAAGACAAGTGAAGGTGCCCATGTATCCCTCATTTACTTTTTATTCTCTCCATATGGAAAATGGGAGCTGAAAATTCACTTTGATATATCTGAAAAACTTATCGTTGAAATTAAAGGAGATATGGTTAAACCATTAGTGAATCAACTGTTAAGTGAGATTCATGGTTTAGCCCAAACATACAAGTTAACAAAGGGAAAGGGATCCATTTACTTGAACTTTTTAGAAGGAGAGAAACCAGCTGAGGAGCTTGAACGAGCTCCGAGCGGTTACGGTGTTTTTTCCAGGAATTTAATAGGTGTTTACATGGTTATCATGGGGTTAATGATTTTTCTCTTTTTCTTCTTCGGCTTTTACGCTTTTTTCACCTTGCTTATGGTTCAATTTGGCATTTTCCTCTTCTCCGATAAGATAATGTATAACATGGGAACATGGCGGCTGAAAGAGGATAAGAGAAACCTTTTAATGGTTAAATTAAAGGTTCCCATAGATCAATTCACCTCCTTACTAAGAAAGTACTGGTCCAAGATACCTGAGATAAAGATGAAGATGTTTGAGAAAACATCTAATTGGACCAAGAAACTCGCAAAGGAAGATGTTTTAAAGGTTTTCTGGGATTATGGGATCAATGCAAAGCTGAAAGACATTGATATATCAGCTGTAGATGTAATGGGAGTAGTGGGGAGAGCAGCTAAAAAACTTTCTATCAAAACCCCTAAAGTTTCTCTTTTAAATATTATTACACCTAATGCAGCCGCTACAGGGCCTAGTCAAAGTAAATCAACCATTGCAATTACAACGGGCTTGATCGCAATTGCAAATGAAGATGAACTTGAAACCGTAGTAGGCCATGAGCTTGGCCACATAAAAAACAAGGATCCCTTCCTGCTCTTGCTGATCAGTATGGTCATTGAAACCGCTAGGATTTTCCTTTTCTTCACATTTTTCTATCCATTAGCTGTGCTTTATTTCTTTGTAGGCATCACAGTAATTTTCTTCTTAGCCAAAATGCTTGAGATAAGAGCGGATTTAGAGACAATAATTTGGCTTGGAAAACCACTTTACTTTGCCGACATACTCAAAAAACTTGAGTATCACAGCCCAATTAAGAGACCAAAATCTATATTCACATGGTTTGCATGGGAAACTCATCCTCCAATGTATTTTAGGGTTAAATTAGCCGAGGAAATGGCGAATAAAACTTTTGAGAGAAAACCTAGTACAACTTTAATGGCCTTTAAAAAGCTCATTCAAGGTTTCTTCGAAGATTTAACCCAAAGCTTTTAGTTTATTGGTCTCAACTTTGATCCAGGATATTTCTTTCATGGTAATTTATTTAACTATGATTTAAAGGACTCCGTACATCTTCAGTATAGCTATAAGGATGAAAGTGGCCATTGAATCTGAAACCGAGGCTACAACTGGGATCACAAAGTTGTCAGGGTCCAACCCCCTCTTAAAAGTTAAAACTGCCATCGACAATGAAAGTAGTGTAGCGAAAGCGAAACCTAAAAGATTACAGGTAACTGCAACCTTGACCATGAAGCCTAATTTAACGGTTAAATTAGTGTAAACAGATAATAAGAAGCCTATTGAACCATAGATAGCGTGCATGAAGAAAGCAGCTGCTTCGACAGCTGATAAATCTACAAATAAAGTTTTCACAGCACTTTTAAAAGAGGAAACATAGCCTAAAGCTATCTTAGTTGTGGCCATTGATCCAGTAGCGCTTCCTATGTCGCCTAAGGCATCTATCAGGACAGGATACAAAATGAGAACCCCAAGATTTCCTTCAATCACTCCTCTAAACCTTGCAAGAATCATTCCATTAAAGGATCCAAACAAGCTGGAAAAGAAAACCACAGGTCCTCCTTCTTTAAGTGTTCTTTTAAAAAGTTCTTCTCTTGAGAACCTTTTGATCATTAATAATGCAGTTAAGATAAACAATGAACAAACAATCATGTTAAAGGCTAAAGTAGCTAGGGTGAATGATAAAACGAGGTAAATATTTACTACAAGGAAAAAAGTAACAATTACATCGTTCAAAGTTGACATTACCGGGTAAACCAGTAAGTCAGGGTCAAGTCCTCTTTTAAAGCTTTCAAAGGCAACAGCTAATGTTATCGGAAGAGTAAAGGCAACGGCTTCGAGACACACAACTGTTGGTATAAAAATATAGAAAGGTAAATCGGGAAGTGCAGCCTGGGAAACAAATAAATTCATGAGAAAAGAAATAAAACCTATACCAAGAGTATCCACTAATGTTAAAACCAAGATAGCGGAAATTAAATTATAGAAATCATCTGTGTTACGCCTGAAACAGGTTTTTATCTGTCCTGTGTGAAGCATTGTACCTAGTTTACCTGAGAGAATACCACTTATGTCTCCTCTAATGGTTAAAATTGGTGGAAAAATACCTAGTATCCATGGATAGATCGCTAGTAGGCTTGAGAAGATAGCTATTAATCGACCTGAGAACAATCCCCCTGCATCGAAGGCCAAGAATAAAGCTGCTTGGAAAAGCACTGAAAGGAATTTTGAGGTAACCTGGTAAAAATTTGTTTCCTTTGCCCCATGGCAAACCACTTCCACAACGTAGCCCTGAAATGTAGCCATGTAAAAGTTCGGCTACATAGACTGACCAATTGAATAATTTTTAAATGTTTATGTTATTCAGTTGAAAATAAAAGGCTTTTTTCAGAATACTTAGAGGCCACTAATACCTTAGGTTTCCCTCATGAACCAGTTCCTTGCATATTTAGAGAAATACTCTAAAAGATTTATTCACACAAGTTTCTCCGGGGCCCGGAGAAACTTCTTTTCCTGGTTGCAGTTGATAACGGTTAATTAACAATGCTTTAAATTTAAAATATTGGTTTCATTAAGTTGAAGTCTAAGGGGGCTTTAATGGGGAGAAGTGATTAATTTGTGGAGCATTCTTTATTACTTAAGAAATAAACCCGAGAAAATTAAGTGGTCGTTGAGAAGAAGAGGCCTGAGTACAACAGTGGTTGACGGTGCAATTGAAGTGGATAAATCTTGGAGGAACAGCTTAAATGAGCTGCAGAGATTTAAACATGAGCATAATGTAATTTCCAGGGAGATAGCGAGATTAAAGGGGAAGGAAAAGGGAGAGAAAATAAAAGAGGCAAAAAAACTATTAGAGAAAATAAATGAACTCGAGGGGAAAGTTAAGAAACTAGAGAGGGAAAGGGAGAGGATGCTGCTGCAAATCCCTAACTTAATAAGTGAAGATGTACCCATTGGAAAGGATGACACAGAAAATGTGCCCTTAAGGTTCTTCGGTAAACACAAAGTTTGGAGGGGATATTTAAATGCTTTCTTGGAGATGACAGGGAGACATAGAGTTGAATATGAGGTTGTGGATGAAAAACCAATGGGACACGCCGACATGTTAACGTTTCTTGGCTACGGAGACACAAGTAGAGCTTCAAAGGTCGCTGGAACAAGATTCTACTATTTATTTGATGATTTAGTCTGGTTAGATACATCACTTTTATTATATGCCCTAGATCATATGGCTAGAAAAGGATTTAAAGTCGTTATACCTCCTTACATGATGAGAAGAGAAGCATATGAAGGTGCAACTGCGCTTGAAGACTTTGAAACAGCAATCTACAAAGTTGAAAATGAGGATCTCTATTTAATAGCTACATCGGAACACCCCATAGCAGCTATGCACATGGGGGAAATAATTCAAGAAAAAGATTTACCCATGCTCTACACAGGTTTAAGCCCTTGTTTTAGGAGAGAAGCAGGGGCACATGGCAAGGAAACCAAGGGGATCTTCAGGGTTCATCAGTTCCACAAAGTTGAACAGTTTGTTTTCTGCACGCCCGAGGACTCTTGGAATTGGCATGAAAAACTTATAGAGAACGCCGAAGAGCTTTGGCGTGGCCTCGGTATCCCCTACAGAGTCGTAAACATATGCACAGGTGATTTAGGGGTTGTAGCAGCTAAGAAATATGATTTAGAGACTTGGATGCCTGCTCAAGGCAAATATAAGGAGATGGTTAGCTGCAGTAATTGCCTTGACTATCAGTCGTATAGATTGAGGATAAGATACATTAAGGGGAGCGGTGAAAGAGGATATGTCCATACATTAAATTCAACAGCTGTAGCTTCCACCAGGGCTATAACAACTATTTTAGAGAATTGCCAAGATGAAGAGGGAAATGTGATGATTCCCAAGGTTTTAAGACCCTACCTTGAAATATTCAGTAAAGCTCCTCAAGACGTGATTGTACCTATAAAGAAAGAGAAGAGAACTCTATAGAGGGGAGGCTCATTTCTAAAATATCTACATGTTTAAAAGGCTTATTTAAAGTTCCCTCGCCGAGAATAGCTGATGAAGACGAGAAAAAAGATATAATAAACCATGTGAAAATTGAGGAAATAGAAAATGTTTTCATCCATGAAAAGGTAATGGAAAGAGAAACAAAGAAGCTGATCCGAGACCTCTCAAGGGCAAAATACATTTGGAACCCTGTTCCAGTGGCCCCGATTAATGAATTAGGGGTTAAGAAGTGGGTTATACTGGATGGAATGCATAGAAAAGCTGCTCTTTCAAACATGGGGTGTAAATATATACCCACTTTCCACACTGACTACAGAGACATGAAAATAGGTAGAAGAAACTACAAGGTTAAACTGAAAAGCTGGTACAGAGTTTTAGGGGGCAGAAACGTTGAAGTTGAAGAGATTATTGAAAGCATTAGAAACAGGTTTCAAGTGGAAAAAATAAGCGCAGAAACAGCTTTAAGATCCTTGGATCTTAGAAACACTATTTCTGTACTTGTGGTTTCTAAACAGAGCTTGGAATATTTCTTGATAACAGATCCAGTCTTGAAGGAAATGAAAAAAGATGAAAAAATATTATTTATCAACCATAGGATTGGAGAAATAGAGCTGAAACTTGAAAGGGAAATGGGGTTCACATATGAGCCGAGACCATGGAAAAAAATTAATCTTGAGAAATGGATTGATTTCGACCTAGAAGAAAAAGCCTTGGAGAAATTAAAAGGGAAACCTTACAACGAAGCCGCTGTACTAATGGTCCCAAAGGTGAAGCCGGAAGAAGTTAAAGAAGTCGCTAAAAAGGGCTGTAACGTCTCTGAAAAGGTTTTTATAAGGAAAACAACTAGACATGAAATTCCCCTAAGACCTTTCAATGTAAATGTACCGATTAAAGCGTTGATGAGCGGATGGAAGACACTTGAGCAGAGAAACGAGGAACTAAAGGAAAAGTTAATCCAAAAAAACCTTTGGATCTGGGATGACGGTGTCATACTTGACAGAGAATATAAGGAACCTATATCCATTTTTGGACCTAAAAAAGAGAAGGGATGGATAAAAAGCGTGGCTAAACTAACAGGAAAAAAATTTTATAGGGTGAAAGATAATTGTTACCTGTTTATCCAGGCAAATTAGGTGGTGATTCCCTTTGGATTTGGATGAAACCCTGTTGATGACACCTGGCCCAACCTTCACCTCCCACAGGATCCTACAGGCAGCCTCAAAACCTCTTGTACACCACAGAGAAAAAGAATTCGTAAAGATCATTAATGAAAGCTATGAAATGCTGAGGAAGCTTTTCAAGACGGAAAACGACGTTTTCATTATAACAGGCAGTGGAACAGCAGCTATGGATGCAGCTGTATCTAACATCGTTGAACAAGGAGACAAGGTACTGTGCATAGTTTCGGGTAAGTTCAGCGACCGGTTAAGGGACATGGTCAAAAATTACGGGGGAACCCCAGTTGTTCTAGGGGTGAAGCCGGGGAAAACTGTAGACCCTAAATTGGTGAAAGAGAAACTAGAAGAAGTTAAGGGCATAAAAGCTGTAACTATGGTTCATAACAACACATCAACTGGCTCTGTTAACCCGGTTAGAGATATAGGCGAAGTAACAAAGGAACATGACGTTCTTCTATTGGTTGACACAATATCATCCTTGGGTGGAGACCACATAGACGTCGATGATTTCCACATAGATCTATGTTTTTCAGGGTCTCAGAAGTGCTTGGCCCTTCCACCTGGTTTATCTTTCATTTCTGTCAGCCAGAAAGCCTGGGAGAAAATAGAGAGAAAAGAAAGTAAACCGTTCTATCTGGATCTGCTGAAGTATAAGAAATCTTATCCTCAAACCCCTTTCACTGTTGCCATAAACATGGTTTTCGCCCTGGATGAATCGCTTAAAATGTTATTTGAAGAGGGATTAGAGAAAAGGATAAAGAGACATGAAATATGCGCTGAAATGACAAGGGAAGCTGTTAAAGCCTTAAACCTAGAGCCTTTCGTTGAAGATGAAGTAGCCTCGAAAACCGTTACATCGGTTAAGATACCAAGGGACATTAATATACCACGAGAAATTCAGAGAATGTACTCTGACTCTAAAAAGAAAATGAGAGACAAAGCTTTAAGGGAAACCCTTAAAAAATATGGAGTTCTAGTCGCGAAGGGGCAGTCTTGGAAAATTTCTAGTGATGAGAAAGTTGATTTGCTGGGTGAGATATTCAGGATAGGTCACATGGGCCTAGTTACACCTAAACATATAATAACAACTATTACAGCTCTAGAACTAACCCTTAAAGAACTAGGGTTAGATGTAGAAATAGGTTCAGGCATCAAGAAAGCAGAGGAGGTCTACGAGAGAAGATTGAACGAGTTGAGGAAATAATTCCCTAAATTGAGGTGTGAGCAAATGAGGGTACTCATAACTGAGCCTATACATAAAGAAGGTTTAAACATGCTTTTTAAGTTTTTTGGAAAAGAAAACATCACATACATCCCCATAGAGGAAATAGAGAGGGGTACTGGATTAAAAAAACTGGTTGAGAACATTAACCCAGATGCTTTAATTGTTAGAAGTAAAACAAAGGTTACAAGAGATGTAATAAACTCGGCTAGGAACCTTAAATTTATCGGCAGACCAGGAATAGGATTAGACAATATAGATGTTGACTATGCGGAGAAGAGAGGGGTGGAAGTACGGAACACAGCTGATGCAGAAGCTATATCAACATCTGTCGCTGAACTCGCCATTGGAATGGTGTTAAATCTGATGAGGAAAATAACGACCATGGACTCTTCAATTAAAAAAGGTTTATGGATTAAGAGACAGATAGAAACAAGTAAACTAAAGATTCTAAATGGGAAAATAATGGGGATAGTTGGCCTTGGAAGGATAGGGAGGAAAATTGCACTGCTTTCAAAGGCTTTCGGGATGCAAGTCATGTACTTTGATGTGGCACGGAACATAGAGTTTGAGGAGAAGCATGAAGCCTCATTTAAACCCTTAGAGAAAAGTGATAGGGAAAGAGGGTTAAGGATACCTAGTGGCCTCCTTAGACGAGCAGACATATTAACCCTTCATCTGCCTTTAACCGAGAAGACAAAGGGAATTCTGGGTGAAAAGGAAATAAATGAATTGAAGGAGGGGGCAGTGGTTGTGAATACTTCTAGAGGAGGCATTGTGGATGAGAAGGCTTTATTAAAGGCTGTTCTTCGAGGAAAACTGCTTGGTGTCTGTTTAGATGTTTACAGCGCTGAACCACCAGCGAAGGGGCCTTGGTACCTGAAAAGCCTGGTAAGTCTCCCAAATGTGGTTTGCACACCGCATATAGGTGCTCAAACAGAGGAAGCCCAGAGAGAAATAAGCGTCAAAATGGCTGAGCTCATAATTTCACGTTTCAAGGGTGAACAAAAAGTTTAAATGGAGTCAAGTTGAAATTTTCTCCACTACCACTCCCCTCGAGGCAAGATTAGCTTCAAAAACAATGTACCCCTTCAATTGAAGAGCCTTCGTAACACTTCTCCTTTTGTCAGGGTCGGAAGCTAAAATAACAACGCATCCTCCTCCTCCACCACCTGAAAGCTTAGCTCCCTCAGCTCCGCTTCGAATAGATGTGTAAACTATTTCATCCAACTCAATGGTTGAAACCCCAAGAGACCAAAGCAAACCATGATTAATAACCATTAATCTACCTGCCTCATCCCATTTACTTCTTTCAAGAGCTCTTTCTCCTTCAATTGTTACTTTTTCAATGCCTGAAGCTATTTCCTTGAACACATCTTTATATTTGAGGGAAATTTCCCTTACCCTTAAGATCATCTCTTTTGTCGAGGTCTCTCTACCAGACCAAGCCATCAGCAAAGGTATCTTAGGGAAACCTGGTCTCCTTTTAACCTTCATCCCTTCCTTTCCCCATGAAATCTTTATTAGCCCACCATAAACAGCGCATGCAGGGCCTGTTTTACTGGCTTTCCCATGTATAAGTGTTTCCATCCTGTAAACCTCCTCTAGAAGTTCATTTAAAACTAATCTTTCACCTATGACCTCTGATACAGCTTTGATTAAACTTGCGGAAACAGATGCAGAGCTCCCCATTCCGCTTCCAATGGGGATCCTTGAGGAAACCTTGATGTCCAGTCCTCCCTCGAATGGAAGTTTCCTTAGGAAACCTATTAGTCCACTAGCTAAAATTTTAAGTTCAGGGGGTCCTTGGCACTTCAGCGAACCATTCTTCTCCCTGCAGATTAGAGAGGAGCTGAATGCATCTGAAAAGATCCTTATTTCTCTTTTATCAATTAACTCTGCTTCCACTTTGGCTCTGACATCCACACTACAAGCAATAGCTGGTTTTCCATATAGAACCACATGTTCACCGAAAAGAAAGGCTTGAGAGGGGGATGACACAGTAACTTTCAATAGAAATCACCGTTAAACATAGATTAAAACGGAAAAGCGGGCTTAGAGATAATTAAACAAGTTTTACCCTGCCATTTTTCTCGGAGACCCAGTGTTCCCCTTTTAAAGTTACCTCTTTCTTCCAGATAGGTGTTTCCTTCTTGATCCTTTCAAGAACTTCTCTTGCAGCTTTAAAGGCGTAATTTCTGTGTTTAGCTGCTGAAACAATGTAAAGAATGTCTTCACCTGGTGATAAGTCGTCAACTACATGTGTAATGTATATTTCTTTAACGTCTTCGTTTTCTCCAAGTACTTCTCTCCTGATCCTTTCAAGGCTTTTAAGGGCTATTTCTTTATCTGCCTCGTAGTGAAGCCTTTTTAATTTGGAACCATCATGCCCTATCCCTCTGGCTATACCCATGAAAACCACAATCGCTCCGCATTCTTCGATTCCCTGGGAACCTCTAACCTTCATGATTAAGTCGTCTAGCTTAACTTCTCCCTTTCTCACTAATTGAACCTTTTTCACTCTCTCTTCACCTTCCTAATGACTTTTATGGATTTTATCTCGGTTTCAGGGTATTGTCCCATGTTGTCTTTTTCATACTTCTTAACCATGTCCCAAACTGTTAACAAAGCCGTGGAAACCCCTGTCAAAGCTTCCATTTCAACCCCTGTTTTAGCTACACTTGTAACCTTTACCTCCACGACAATTTCATCTCTTAAAACCTCGATTTTCGTTTCAACATGATCCACGGGTATAGGGTGACAGAGAGGTATAAGTTCAGGGGTTTTCTTAACTGCTAAAACAGCTGCCAACTGAGCTGCGGAGAAGACATCTCCCTTCTCCACTTTTCCCTGGGTTATCATGTTTAAAGTTTCTTTTCGAAGCTTCAACCTTCCAATGGCTTCGGCTTCCCTTAAAACCTCTTTTTTACCGCCTACATCAACCATTTTCATCTCGTAATTCAATGGATGCACCCCGCTGGACATTGAAAGAAGGGTTTCCTTTCCCTTATAGCTTTCAGGAAAAGCTTCTCCACCCTTTTCATGTTTCCTTCCCTTAAAGCTGAAAGAAAGTGAACATGGTTATCCGTTCTCATCAAACAGGGTTTAAATTCACCTGAAAACGTTACTCTTAACCTTTTACAGTTCATGCAGAAATCAGTGTTGTGCATGGGTTTCACAACTTCAACGATGGATCCATCATCCAGGAAATATTGTTTCCTGTGATGAATATCCCTCAAAACAATTTTCACAGATTTACTTTTTAACTCCTCCTCGATACCCCTCATGTCATAATGATAGTCCCTGTAAAAGTCGTCGTCAACATTAATTGATTGAAGCTCGATTAATTGAAGTATTGCATTGTTTTCCCTGGCAAAATTAATTGCTTCATCCACTTCACTGTCGTTTACCCCTTTAAGTAAAACCATGTTAATCTTCACAGGGTTTAAGCCAACATCTACAGCGTATTTAATCCCTCTTATCACCTTTCTCAGGGTTTCACCAGGTTTACTGGTGCCTGAAATAAACTTGTAGGATTTTTCCCTGATAGAGGGTAAACTAATGTTAACTCTGTCGAGACCTGCAAATTCCTTTAACTTAAAAGTTATTTCCTTGGTTAATAAAACTCCATTTGTAACCATTGAAACTTCATCTATGCCTGTGATTGATTTAATCTTCCCAACTATGTCCAGTATATCGCCTCTGAGAAGAGGCTCCCCACCTGTGATCTTCACCTTTCTAATCCCATACCTAGAGGCTATCTCTACAACCTTGGCGATTTCATTTGGGGTCATTGAATCTTTTAATTTATCTTTGTAACCGTCTGCATCCTCCATGGCTCCTTCTTTATGGCAATAGAGGCAGTTTAAGTTACATTTATCTGTAACAGAAACCCGTAAGTTAGTTATAGGCCTTCCATATGTGTCATAGATCTGCAATTCCCCTCCCTCGAAAAGAGAAATTGAATAAGAATATATTAAACTTGTTATAAAAAACATTTATAATTACAATGTTAAGGGTACTGTGTAACACATCTCTTCCCAATTATGTTTCCAAGTTTTTAAAGGGTTCCCCTGGACGCAGAGATCCCTGTTAAGGTGTCTATCTTTAAAAGGATCAACGTGGCTTGAAGGCTGGATTAAAGTGATATGGGTGAACTGATCTCTAAAAAGGAGTATTTAACCGTAACTTTCAAATATGTTTGAAGAATTAAAGGGTTAAAGACAAGTGAAGGGTTGACAAGTAGCTAAACACCGCTATAAATCTCTACCTTTAGATGGGGGGGGTTTACTCCAACCTGGCATTTTCTACCACTCGATAAAGAGGTTCCTAACAGATCCATAGAGAATTGCAGATCGTCATGAGAGGAGTTGAAGGAAGCTTAGTCTGGCAAAGGAAGAGCTAATGAAGACCTCAGTGTGCCTGAAAGAGGCTTTAAACTTATGAAATCCAAAAGCCTTATATATTAACTCCCCCTATTAATTCCTTAAAAGGGGGTAATGGAGACAAGTTTATGAGATGGAGGGGATACAAAGGAAAAATACTGAGGGTGGATTTAACAAAGTGTAAGGTTTTCAAGGAGGAGTTAAGGAGAGAACTTGTACATCTATTTCTTGGCGGCAGAGGGATATGTTCAAAGCTCCTCTTCGACCTTACACCTATGGGTGTAGATGCCTTCGCCCCAGAAAACGTTTTAATAGTGGCAACTGGTCCGTTAACAGGGACCATTGCACCTACCGCGGGGAGATACCATGTTTCCTCAAAATCTCCATTGACCGGTGGATTGGGCTATGGAAACTCAGGTGGATACTTCGGCCCAGAACTTAAATACGCTGGTTACGATGCATTGATTGTTCAAGGCAGATCAAAGAAACCAGTTTATCTCTTCATCTCTGATGAAGAAGTTTTGCTTAGAGATGCAAAAGATATTTGGGGTAAAGACACATTTGAAACAGACAGAATCGTTAAGGAGGAAATAGGGGACTGGGAGGCCCAAGCGATTTACATAGGTCAGGCTGGAGAGAGAATGGTGAGATTCGCAGCTATTATCAACAATTACTTCAGAGCAGCTGCAAGAACAGGGATAGGGGCAGTTATGGGTTCAAAGAAACTTAAGGCAATCGTTGTCAGGGGAACAGGCTCTGTTTCAATTGAAAAACAAGGGAGATTCATGAAAGCTGTTAAGGAGGTGTATCACAAGATATATAGTGACCCAACTTATCCCTCTCTCTCCAGGTATGGTACTCCCTTCCTTGTAGATCTAGCTTATCTTGGAGGGGGATTGGCCACTAGAAATAACCAGACAGGGATATTTGAGAAATATGAATCCATTTCCTCCCATATCTTTAAGGATAGATATGTTGTTAAATCAAAGGGATGCTTCGCCTGCCCCATACACTGCGGTAAATATGCAGCTGTGGAAACAGGTAAATATAAGGGTACATGTGGAGGAGGCCCTGAATATGAGTCAATTGTTTGTTTAGGCTCAAAAACGGGTGTAGGGAAACTGGATGCAGTCATCTACGCGAACAAACTGTGCAACATGTACGGCTTAGACACAATATCAACGGGCGATGTCATAGCGTTCGCAATGGAATTGAGGGATAAAAAAATAGTTATGGATAAAGACACAGATGAAGTCAGGTTGAAATGGGGAAATGAGGAAGCTGTTATTGAAATGATAAGGAAAATAGCTTTTAGGGAAGGCTTCGGGAACATATTGGCGGAGGGATCAATGAGGGCAGCTGAGAAAATAGGTGGAGAGGCAAAAAAGTATGCTCTCCATGTTAAAGGTTTAGAACCACCAGCATATGACGTTAGAACTGCAAAGGCTTTTGGTTTAAGTTGGGCAACAGCGACCAGAGGAGCAGATCACCTTGCAGCTCTTCCCAACTTCGAACTTTTAGGGTACCCACCAGAGAAGGGAGTTGAATGGTTCGGGTCACCCAAAGCGGTTGACCCTTACTCCACAGAGGGAAAACCTTACATGGTTGTGTGGCATGAAAACTTTGCAGCCGCAGTGGACTCAGCTATCATATGTAAATACACAACTTTCTCAGCTTATGCAATAAAACCAAGGGATTTAGCTGAGATTCTGTCAGCAGCCACAGGGATGAATATAAATGAGGCATGGATAATGGAAACAGGTGAAAGAATATTTAACCTAGAGAAACTCTTCAACTTAAGGGAGGGCATCGGGAAAAGAGACGACAAACTACCCGATAGATTCACAAAGGAACCCTTACCAGAGGGACCAGGAAAAGGGCAAGTGGTTGAATTGGATCAAATGCTTCCAGAATACTATAAACTGAGGGGATGGGACCCTGAAACAAGTATACCGAGAAAGGAGAAAGTGAATAAATTGGGTTTAGAAGATGAGCTTACTCTTATAATGAATAGGAGAGAAAAGCTGTGACCTTAAAATTTATCCTTATCAACTAAGCTCTTAGAACCATTTACTGCTGTAAAGCTCCTTTCTCATAGCTTCAAGTGGAACATTGCCCATATTCAAGTATTCTGCAGCCGTTAAAACTCTTTTACCAATTTCCTCAGCCTTCAAGTAAACCTCTTGAAGATCCATTTTAAATGTAAGGGATCTGATGAGATGATGATCAATTATCAAGGTCTCAGAGGCTTCAGATTCTTTAATTATCCTTAATAAATTTCTCTTAGCTATTTTTAAGTGATTTTCATTCAGTTTTGAACCTATAAGGTAAGTTGCAGGGCCATCAACAATTATCGTTCCAGCTTCCTCGCTCAACATATATTCAACGGCTTCCTCAACCAGTGGGCCTTCTACATCAGACGTGAACAAAACCTTTCTCCCACTGTGTTCAACTGTCACCATTAATACATAGCCTAGAGGAGTGTTCTCCTCTCCATGTGGAAAGGGCTCTGAAAACTTCAGCTTTAAGCCTCCGAAATTAAATGTTTTACCGTCAGCATACAGAAATTTGCTTGTTAGATGCGCTATTCTCTCCTTAAAGAGCCACCCTCTCCTCCTTTGACTTTGATTTATCTTTTCATCGATTCTTTTAGCTAAAACTATTTTCCCTTTGTAGAGTTTATCGCTACATGAATAATGGTCTCTGTGGTAATGTGTAACCGTTACTATCTGGGCTTTAGCAGCTTCTTTCAATAATTTTTCCCTTGTCTCAGCTAACTTTCTTTTCTCTACTTCATGTGGAGGTAAACCATATCTATAGGGGCCAAGTGCAGCCCATGGATCTATAAGAACTGTTAAACCTCCAGCTTCAACCTTTACAGAAGATGATCTAACCCCTAGGGAATCAAAGGAAAGAGGAATAATTCTCATTTACATCGCTTCAAACCTTTAGCCTCTCTTTCATCTGAAACTTCTCACCTTCAACCCTTTCCATGTCCCAACATATACTTTTCCCGGTTTAATTGTGAATATGCCATTCTCGATTACACCGGGTATGCTGTTGATTTCCTTTTCCTTGGCTTCAGGATCCTTTATCGGACCTAGATCAACATCTAAAATATAATTGCCATTATCGGTTACAAGGTTTTCCCCGTTCAGCTTCCTTACCTCTGCCTTAAAGCCTGATTTATCAAAGTACTCCTTTGTTTTCATCCATCCGTACCGAAGGGTTTCAACTGATACCTTTCTCTTTTTACCTATTAAATCACTTATCTTTGTTTCGTCGACAACTATGAAATATTTTAAGCTGTGAAAAGCCACTATTTTCTCTCTTGCCAAAGCAGCTTTCCCTCCTTTTAACATGTAACCCCTATCATCGATTTCATCGGCACCATCAACTGTTAAATCAATGGCTTGGGCCTCATTAATATCTATTATGTCTAGTCCTAGTTTTCTCGCTAAAATTTCAGTCTCAATAGATGTAGGAATAACTTTAACCCTTAACCCCTCCCTAATTTTAGCCGCCAACCCAAATATGAAATATTTAACGGTTGTCCCTGTACCTAGACCTATTGTTTGTCCATTCTCAATGTTTTCCAAGGCTCCTTCAGCTGCCTGCTTCTTCAGATTTTCAATGGACAAATTGGACTCCTCCAAACTTACAAGGATAACTGTTACGGAGACATGGGGATTAGAGAAAAGTTTAAGGTTGCCTCTCATATATGTTGCTGGGTTCCAAGTTAAACTTCCTCTTTACCTTCAGGTTCCTCTCTTTTCGCTTCCTCTTGAACAAACTGATCCATCATCTTTTTAGCTTCATCTTCCCTGATTAATATTGAATCTGCACCTATAAAGCTGGGTTGGAGTATTTTCACCTTTACCCCGACGATCCCTGGTTTTAAGAGGCATTGGTCCTTTCCTTCATCCACAAAAACTTCTTTTGGATAACCGCTTTTAATCATTTTTCCCTCTCTGAATTTGACAATCCTTGACCTCTTACTTATCAGTTTACCTGAAATTATTATCTCGGCTCCTACAGCTCCGGATGCCATTATTCTTCTAAAGGCGACGTTTGCAGCGGACCTGTACCTTACTCCTCTGAATATTGCATTGGCGATTTTGCTTGCAACAACTCTAGCTGAGAGAGAAGGTTCATCCAGTTGTATAACTTCTATTTGAGGGTTTTCAAGCGAAAAATCGTCTTTAAAAATAGTTGTTAGGTATTTAATCGTCTGTCCATGTCTCCCAATGACCAAGGCAGGTCTCTCAGCTGTTATGTGAACACGGGTTCCAAGAGGAGTTTTAACTATGCTGACACCATGATATCCAGCCCTCTTCAACTCTCTAACTAGGTATTCATCTAGATTTGCATACACTAGCCCTTCCTGAATGAAATCTTTAAGCACAGATTTTTTCTCTGAAATTTCCATCCCTCCCGTTTCATCGTTCCTCTAACACGGCTTCAATATGAACTAGTTGCCTTTCCTTCGGAGTTGATCTTCCCATCGCCCTATAAAAAATCCGTTTCATTTTAGGGCCTCTCTGAGCTATTAAATGTTTAACCCAGAGTCTTTCCAGATCCAGGCCCTTGTTCTCCGCGTTTGATTCAGCATTTTCAATAACTCTTAAAATCTGTTTGGCTGCCTTAACAGGGTACCTTCCAGCCGGCCATCCTTTAAGTCCTTTTCTATGACCTACATTTAAGTTAAACCTTTTAAAGGGCACAGGTTCTTTCATCTCTATGACGTTGTTCAGTATCTTTTTAGCTTCATCTATATGTCTCCCCCTTAAATAGTTACATACTTCACGTGCATGTTTAATGGAGATATTTAGATCTCTTCCACTAGCTTTAACCATTTTCTCCTCGTTGAAACTAATCACGGAATACTTGAAGTTAGGCATAGTTACTCACTAAAACTGTTTCTTTATCTCCTTTCATGAATTTATAAGCTTCGTTAAAATTAAATGTTTATTTGTACCTGCAACTAGGTTATCTATGTTACGAATATGGAAACAAGGGAGGAGGTAGCTGAAAACTGTATCTTTTGATTCAGCTTCCAGTTTAACACCCAGGTTTAAGTGGAGGCTACCTTTATACCTTCCTTTACTCCCATCTAATAAGCATCCTCGTATATCGAACCTCCACACATAACTTTTAGGGTAGCACAGGGGGTGGAAGGTAACTCACCTGTCACAACCCCCTAAAGGGCCTCAATGAACAGGGAATCCTCCATCGGAGCCTCCTCCTGTCATCGGCTTACGGAGGCCATAACTATAAATAAACATTTTCTTTCATCAAATGAATATAAAAGACATCAGTAGATTTAAAGATACTAATTTAATGCAACTATTTACAAGACTTAGTGTAGAAAAATTTATAGTTGAAGGGTTTATAAAAATTTTTACTTTGTGTAAAATAAACTCAAGACTTAAATGAATCGAGAAGCTACCCTTTACTTAATGGTTTAAATTTGTCTCCTTTTTATTTTGAAGATTTCAGGTGATTTGAAGATGGATAAGTTTTTCCCCTTAATTCTCTCAATAGCTGCACTGTTCCTCGTCTTATTCATCTTGATGAAGAACTTTCCAAGGGAAGAAACTGACTAGGAAAACCCGTAATATTACATTTGAAAGGGAGAAGAATGAAGGCAATGAAAGTATACGGTTTAAAAACAAGGTTAATAAAAGAGGGAGATGACATCTGTAAAATCTTAATTCAGTCCATCTGTGAAAGCGGTTTGTCACTTAAAGATGGAGATGTACTAGTTGTCACAAGTAAAGCCGTCTCAACGGCTGAGGGGAGAATTGTCCACCTTGAAAACATTAAGACAAGGAGAGAAGCAAGGGAAATCGGGGAAAAGTACTCTTTAAAACCTGAATTCATGGAGTTAATAATGAGGGAGGCAGATGAAATATTGGGAGGGGTGAAAGGAGCTGTTTACACCTACAAAAAAGGTTTGTTAATAGCTAACGCAGGTATCGATAGTTCTAATGCACCGGAAAACTGTGTGATTCTACATCCAGTTGATCCCCATCGAAGCGCTGAAGAAATAAGGAGAAGAATCATGGAGGAAACCGGGAAAAAGGTCGCGGTCATTATAGCTGATAGCAGAGTTCAGCCAAGTAGAACTGGAAACGTTGGGTTTGCACTCGCTGTTTCCGGTTTAGATCCAGTGATAGATGAGAGAGGTAAAAAAGACATTTATGGAAAGGAGATGAAGCTGACCAGAAGAGCCGTGGCAGATAACCTGGTCTGTGCAGCTGAACTTTTCCTTTGCGAGAGAAACGAAATGACCCCATTTGCTTTGATAAGGAATGCACCTATTAAACTGGTTGAAAACGCTGACAATGAAAAGATGATAATCAATAGAAACGAAGACATCTTCTTTGCTGGTTTAAGGGAATACTTCAAAAGGAAAGGCTAAATTAAGAATATTTGCTCTTAACATCAATACATATTTTACATAGCTTTACATTGTTGCTGAAATCTGGAAAGGAGAGAAAAAAATTTCACCTTGCTATAAGGTACTGGATAATAATCATTAACCTTTAAAAACATTGTAAATATTGAAAAACATGGCTCCTTCAAACATGTAAAGGGTGTTGTTTCTCCAATTTTTGTGTTTTTGTGGGGATTTATTTTGTCGATTGAGGAAATTGAAGTTAGGGTTCAGAACATTGTAAGTTCAATAGATCTGGGCAGGCCCTTAGATCTAAAGTACATAGCTGATAAATTGGAACCTGAAGGAGCGGAATATGACCCAAGGAACTTTCCAGGTCTGATTTTCAGATTGAAGAAACCTAAAGCTGCCTTCCTCATATTTGGAACCGGTAAACTGGTCTGTACAGGCACTCAATCAGAGAAAGAAGCTTATAAAGCCCTTGAAAGAATAATAAGCAAGCTTGAGAAAATAGGGATCAAGGTCAGTAAAGAACCTAAATTGAAAGTTGAAAACATAGTTGCATCAGTGGATATAAAAAGACAAATAAACCTAGAGAAAGCAATTATAGAGCTTGAAGGATCCAACTATGAACCTGAACAGTTCCCTGGATTGATATATCGACAGAAAAACCCTAAAGCAACTTTTCTACTGTTTAGAACAGGTAAACTGGTCTGTACTGGAACAAAGAAACTTGAAGAAATATATAAAGCTGTTTATAGGGTGAGAGAAGAATTAGCAGAAAAAGATTTATTCCTTTAAAAGATAATTTAAAAGTGATGAAAGGGGGATTTCTCCATTTAAAAGTGAATGTTTCAATGAGGGTTAAATATAGGGTAAACAAACTTTTAGGGGGAAAAGGAACTCTAGCTGTGTTCACTCTGTTGTTTATGTTGATACAGCCTTTCCTAGTCCAGGGAACAGTTTTTCCTCAGCCAAGAACTGGTTACCACATCAAAGAGGCAAGGGTTAACATCGACTTAGCAGACCCCTCTCTTAACGTGGAAACCTGGCTCTTTGTACAGTCAGAAACGAATAACCTGTCAAATTTCACCGTTTATCTGCTCGCGATCAACCCAACTAACATCTCAACCAACGTGTATGGTTACTCCATAGTTAAAATGTTTAACCCATTCTTGAAGGTTAATCAAACATTTATTAAATTAGATGTTAGAGAACAACTCATGAAGGGGGAAATAACCAAAGTGAGGGTTTCATTTGCCTCTAAGGAATCAGCGGTTTATGAAACATATCTTAGGAGGCTTAACATAAGTGATGCTAGCTGGAAAGAATTAGTTTTCATGTTTTTCACCCCGAACATATCCGTTTACAAGCTTAGCATTGAGATACTGATGCCTGAGAAATCATTTTTGAAGGCTCCCCCTAATTTCCCGCCTTTAATGCCATGGCCCACTATTAATTACACAGTTGGTACAAGGGAGAAATATGTCTGGGAGTTCAGAAACATCACAGACTATGAAATAGTCAGGGTTTATTACTATAAACAAAGAAAACTCGTTAATGAAGGTATAAACAAACCAAACCAAAATGTTTTTTGGCCTGTCGCTGCTTTAGCAACGGTTTCAGTGGCTGTAGCTTTGACAGCGTTGTTCATGGTGATCGGGAAAAGAAGAGAAGTAATTAAAACCATGCTTCTCTCACCCGAGGAAGAGAAGCTGATCAGGATCCTGAGAGAGGAAGGGGGAAAAGTGGAACAGAGGGTACTTCCGTCTAGGATGGGTTTATCTAAATCGACTATTTCAAAAATAGTTTCCAGGTTGGAGGGCAAGGGAGTGCTTAAAAAACAGGAATATGGACGTACAAACCTGATCGTTCTGAAAAGAGAAATAAAAGTTTAACTTGAAGGTGTACTCCCATGCAGGAACTTAAACCTCCAATAATAATCCTAAATTTCAAAACTTACCAGTTGGCAACAGGTGGAAAAGCAGTTAAATTAGCTAAAATAGCCGAAAAAATCTCAGCTAAAAGGGGGATATACATAGCTGTGGCCCCTCAAACAGTGGATATATACAGGGTAAGTAAATCCGTGAAGATACCTGTTTATGCTCAGCATATAGATCCGCTTCTACCTGGAAGAAACACAGGATACATAACGGCTTATGCAGTTAAATCTTCGGGTGCAACAGGGGCTATACTTAATCATGCAGAGCATCCTTTACTTATAAATCAGATAGAAGAAGCAATAAGAATCTGTAGGGAAAACAAACTGATCACCTGTGTATGTAGCAGAACGTATGTGAGTTCAAGGAGTCTAGCGGTGTTTAAACCTGACATGGTGGCTTTTGAACCACCAGAACTAATAGCCACTGATAGATCTGTATCAACAACTAAACCTGAAAGTTTAAGGATGGCTATTGAAGGAGTCAAAGCCATGGATCACTCCATTCATGTGCTTTGCGGCGCCGGTATAAGGGAAAACAGCGATGTTGTGGCAGCTTTAAAACTGGGTGCAGAGGGGGTTTTGCTTTCCTCTGGATTCGTGAAGGCAAGAAACCCTGAAAATTTCCTCAAAAAACTCACAGAGGAGCTAAATGTTTAAGGTATACGCTACTGGTGTCTAAGTTGAGTGAAACAAGTAAAAGACACAAGGAAAAGGCCCCTAAAAAAATCTCATTCGGCGTTTTAACTGTAAGTACATCTAGGTTCCATAAGTGGATTGAAACAGGTGAATACGTAGATGAAAGCGGTGATTTATTCAGTGAAAAAGCAAGGGAAAATGGACATAGCGTAATCTTGAAAGCGGTCTTGCCAGATGACAGAGAAACAATAAAATCCACCATTAAATATTTATTTAGGAAGTATAGAGAACAGTTGAACTGCATAGTTTTAATAGGAGGCACAGGAGTTTCGCCGTTAGATGTTAGCATAGAATCTGTGAGGGAAATAGCTGACAAGGAAATCGAGGGGTTCGGAGAGTTTTTCAGAGCTAAGAGCCTCGATAAAATAGGTACCAGCGCCATTTTAACTAGAGCAGGGGCCTTCACTTATCTGAATAAATTAATCTATGTTTTACCTGGGTCACCAGATGCTGTTTCAACAGCCATTGAATTTGTTTTCTCTGAGACAGGGCATATTTTAGCTCATCTGTCAGAGGATTAACGATCTAACTCGATTACCAAGGAACAGAAAAAGGGAAGACTAGGGGAGGCTGTAAAGAGTTTTCTAGGTGAAAATAGTCGGCGGGGAGGAAACAAATGTTCGTAGAGTCAAAGAAGCATAAGTGCTTTTTCTAGAAGGTGGTGAAGAAAACAATGTACAAGGAAAAAGAAAACATTGAAGTCAAAGTGGAGATGATTAAGCCTCTATCCCCCTTCTTCAGATCCTTGTTTCAAAAGGATCTACATCAATTATTATACTAGAGGAAAAATGATTTTTAAATCTTGTGGTCTTATGGGAAAATTAGATGGCAAGAAAAATATTAAAAGGGATGGAAAACTAGACATGTCCAGTTTTCCAAGTTTTCCCTGGGTGATTCTTTTTTGAAGGTAAAAATTGGATGCTGCGGTTTCCCTGTGTCCAAAGAGAAGTACATCAAGGAATTCAATCTCGTTGAGGTTCAGAGAATTTTCTATAAGATGCCTAGAAAGCAAACTTTGATTAACTGGGTAAATCTGGCGAAGAAACTGAACAAAAATTTCGAGTTCACTGTTAAGGCCTGGCAAACCATTACTCATCCCCCTACAAGTATTACTTGGAGAAAAGCTAAATTAGTGGTTTCTAAGAATAAAATTGATAAATATGGTGGCCTTAAACCAACAGAAGAAAATTTTGAGGCATGGGAGAAGATAATTGAAGCATGCAAAACGTTAAACTCAGTGATAACTGTTATACAAACCCCTCCCAGTTTCAGGCCAACAGTTGAAAATATAAGGAACATGTATGACTTCTTAGGATCCGTCAAAAGGAATGGTTTAAAGTTAGCCTTCGAACCCAGAGGAGAATGGGTGAAACAACCAGAAAAAATAAAAAAGGTTTGCGAGGAACTTAACCTAATACATGTAACTGATCTACTTGTTTCTAAGCCTCTTTCAACAAGTAGAATTATTTACACTAGGCTTCACGGTTTGGGTCCAAGAAAATATTACTATGAATACACAAGTGAAGACCTAACCAGGTTAAGGGACACAGTTGAAAAACTTGATTCAGATGTAACCTATGTCTTATTTAACAATGTCAAAATGTATTATTCAGCTAAGAAATTCATGGAGATTACCTAGTTTTATTTTTTAATTAAATCGGAAAATTGATGAATATCTTTTACTTCCATTATCTGAATTGTGAGGCCTTTGATTTTTCAAGTCTTTTCAAGGAATTCTTCTTTAACTGATGCCGATGTTTTCCTCAAGTATCCTTTAATGGAGCCTATGGATTCATCCACGTTAGGAGCGCTCATGCAGTAAACATTTTCAAAAATATATGTAGAAATGTTAGACATATTTCAATCCCTTAGAAAATAACTGTTACATTGCTTTCCTTGAAAACAAGAAAATTCCAGTTGAATCAATTAGCTAGTTTCTATGGATTTCATTCTGTCTTATCAATGTTTCCTTCTTAAAACCATGTTTAAGGAACATTTCATTTTTCAGCCCCCCTATTTTCCCTCATGAAATGAATGATCCACTTGTCTAGTGGAACAGTTTTCCTTCTATATCTTTTAAATTTGTGTGGGTAGCCGCCAACTTTATTTTGGGCTTCCTTAACGAGTGAATCAGCTTCTCCGGTAATGTAATTGTCCCAGTCAGGGTAGTGCTTGTACATTTCAATAGATGTCCAGTCTAAGCTGAAATCTTCCAGTTGATCCGGATTCAAACATACAGCCACTGAGTCGAGATCTCTATGGAGGCTTAAGATCGATGTGGCGACAGCTTTGGGGTTTACCCTGTTCTCCACTTTAAGTTTTCCAGCGTTAAATTTACATCTTACCTCATGGATTTTCCATCTGGTTTTCTCCACTACATATTCAACTACCGAGTATGCAATGTCAAGTGGATCCATTTTCCCATAAACATCTTCCGAGATCGACTTCGGGTGCAAATGAACATGGCACCCGTTGCCACTCCACTTGATGATAACAGACCTTGAAACTCCTTTGCTCTTAAGGAAATTGGTTATTACTCTGCAAGCTGCAATTGTAGCCGTGTATTTTGCTCTTTCATTGTCAATGTCCCATGTTGGCAGGGGGAAGCATGTATTTGACGGATCAGTTACATCCCATGTGTTTTCCAGCTTCTTGTATCGGAGAATTGAGACGTAGATTGTTCTCGGCTTTAAATCTATGTGTTCATTGATGATCTTATTTACATCGTTTTGTTCTTGGATGTAGAGAGGTTTTTTCCCTCTTCTATATGAGTATCTTATAAATACTTTTTCCCCTTTTTCGTTTTTCTCTTCGCATTGAAGGGCCAGCCATCTTCCCTTCGAAAACCTAAAGATTTGCTTCTGCACATTTTTATCATTGTAATGTTTCAACACCTTCTCGTAATCCATTTTAGGTCCTCCTGGACTACGGTATTTCTTTATTTTTCTCCTCCTTAGACTTAAGGATCTTTTCTGTGACGTGGCTTGGCAGCGCTACATCTTCTTTTCTCCAAGCAGGTGACTTTAAAACGAGGCCTACTTTGTTCTCGATTGAGATTTCATACATTTGTAGGCTGTGAGGTGTTTGCCTCATCTTCTCAATTAATATATACCTCCTAAGTTCCCCCTGTCTCACATAGCGTCTGAACCTTATGATTCCATCAGCGATGTGTTCCAATCCGAAGCCGAAGGCGTCACTGGTGTTGTGGGCAACTGCTCCTATCGCTCCACATATGAAGTTTTCTCGGTCTGGAACCGAAACATCGTAAATGAAGTGGGCTTCAGGTTTTTCATTTACTGTTTCATCGACCTCGATGAAACCAATATCCCCCCTAACAATTTTCTTTAATTCATTGATCATTCTAAGAGATTTTAAGCCCTTCACTGTTGGTTTGATCAATGCTTCCCTTTTACTTTGCTTAACTAAGCCTAATTCCCTGAAAACTTCAATCATTTTTTCCAATTTATCCTCTTTAATCCTAAGTTTTAAGGAGAGTTCTCTAATTTTTACTCTTTTCCTTTCATAGAGAAGTTTTAGAAGTTCTGTCTCGTTATTAAACCTATTTAAGTAATTTAAGGCTTCTCCTCTGCTGAGAAGCCCATTTTTCAAATCGTCTATCGACTTGTTTTCTTTCCACCTAAGAGACTTAACTGCATCTTTAATAAGTTTACTGGGTATTATTTTAGGTTGAAGCTGCTCAAACTGTGTTCCTTGGACCTGACCCATCAACTCCTCCTTTAATGAAGAATCTGCTGCACTTAAATCCTTATCACCATATGAAACCTTTTTTGCCTTGAATAAAGATTTAAAAGCTGGATAAATAACTATGTATTCTCCATCTTTTATTTTTCCAGCGTTTTTCAGCGTTATTCCATTAGAAGGGTTAAACACGTATAAGCTGTGAGAGGGAGAAACTCTTACCTCTTCTCCATCTTTTAACTTCAGCTTTACAATTTCCCCTCTGATTTTACTCCGGATAATAAATTTAACTGGTTCTAAGCTAACTTTGTAGGTTTTTAAATTCAATGTAAATGTTTTGTAGTTGCAATGCCCTATGTTAAGGGTTCCCTCATCCCCTGGAGAGAAGAACTTGTCCACGAAGACCCCTATAGGCATTGTTTTTAAGCTTTTATTGTCAGCGATGGCTATAGGTTCGTTCCAGTCTACACTTGTAATTGCATATTGGCTCACCATTAGGATTGTGAATCTCCATTTACTCAGCACTTTCTTCACGAAGTAAGAGTACTTCCTAGCCATCGCCGGTTTATCTAGCCAGAAAGCACTCATGGAATCTATTACTAAACGGGCGTCTCCATATCCAAGTTGTTTTTTCGCCGCTATAACTTTCTGAACTAATTCCTCAGGGTCTAAGCTGTTTAGAGACCATGGATCACCCTTGACCTGCATGAGGGCATCGATAACCAGTAACTGTTTCTTTTCTATGCCTTCCCTTAGATTAAGGCTGAATTGATCTGCTTGGTTTAAAATAGATTCCTTCGACTCTTCAGTTGTGACGTACACACATTTGTCCCCTAATTTTATACCTTCAGAAATAAAGTGTAAGCAGAAAACTGTTTTACCGGTTCCAGGTTCCCCGGTAACAGCTACAAGGAAACC
>JAOZFL010000107.1 GCA_027491455.1 Thermoproteota archaeon
TCTGGCGGACTCGGAATGACGAAGGGGGGAATGACAGCAGAGGGCTCGGAATGACACTTTTTCATTATTCTGCAACAGCCTGATTAGGAATGGCAGCCTGTCTGCCAGTGCACAGGTAGAAATGTTAGCATTTTTCAATTTATAGTTCAAAAGCTCGAGTCAATATGTCCACAAATGATTTTTACGTAACACATGGGGATATTTTGTTGAAATAAAGACTTAAAATTGATAAATTTAAAATCTGAAGGGAAAGGATTTTTTTAATGACTTTTCCTACAGACTCGTTAGGCTTCACAATATCGCGTGTGAGCCGAGAAAGGAGGTTTAGGAGAAATATAAAGTTAATTAAATAAGGGAAAAACTAAAAGAGGGAGGAAGTTTTCTAAGATCTTCCTTTTATACATTAATTTTTTTATATTTATGCTATTAGTAGCACTAAAAATTTGTAAAAAACAAAATCTTATTTAAAAGGAGTTTCCATGAAAAAACTAATTTTAATTTTTTGGATTTTATTGATTTTGGTTGTTTTTAGTAGCAATGCTCAAACGCTTGTTCAACACCAAGAGGTTTTTAACACCCCTGGTAAGTTCACTGTCAGTGCAGGGATTGAAGGGATTGAACCTGAAATTTATAGAACAAAGTTTATAATTGCTCAAGGGTTTATAGCACGAAATTTTAAAGCGAGCTTTTCGAGTGGTGAAGCTTTTGACAGTTATAGAGGATATACTCTTTATAATGTTGGTAACAATAAAATAATCTATGAATGGACTAAGTTTAAACAAAATGAACCATCTGAAATTGGTGGTCCACTTGAAAATTTAACTCTTCCTTCTGGAACTTATTTGCTTGTTGTAAAGGGAAGAAGAGGAACACATGTAGGAATAGAGTTTGAGGTTGTCCAATGGCCTCCTCCACCAACTACTCCTCCAACTCCGCCCACACCACCAACTCCTCCTGAACAACCTACTAAACCTCCAGCTCCTCCGCCAGTTACTCCTCCAATGCCTGGAGTAAATAAAGTATTCAACAAACCAGGTATCTATACAATAAGTGCTTCAATTGATCACGATTGTAATCCTCGAAATACAACATTTATGATTGCTCAGGGATTGACTGTTATAAACTTTAAGGTCATTGAATTAAAATCAGGCAGAAAATGTGTAACAGGAGAATTCATTGATTATAAGGGATTTAATCTAAAAGGAAACAGAATAAACTATAGATGGTTTCGGTTTCGTGACAATTCTCCATCTGAAACTGGTGGTACTCTTTCAACTCTAACTCTTGGAGCAGGAACTTATACTCTCTCTGTTGATGGAGGTGAAGGAGCCTATGTGGAATTAGAGTTTGAGGTTATAAAACCAGGGCCTCCCAAAGGCAATTTGATAGGCACATTTACTGGTTATGTAAGAACTTCCAGTTGGCCTTATACTATAATTAAAGGACTAAAAGGCTGTAGAGTGATTGTTCTTAATGCAAATGCTCCTGGTCTTTTAACTGGTGGTCAACCAGGTGCTCCAGCCCAAGTTTGTGATAGAGTGTTAGGTCCAGCTACGATATTTGCAGATTATTACACTGATTCTGAGGGTTTTTATAAAATATCTTTACCTGTTGGAAATTATAAAGTATTGTTTTGGGCTCAAGGTCATATTTATAAGATCTACCCTATTAACATTAAAAGAGGAATAAATGCACCTATCTTTAGCCATTATGAAGCAGAGAAACCTCCTATAAAACCCGGTGTAACATTGGATGATTATAAAGGGATTGATGGTCACCAATGTTTGGAATTTGATAGCTCGGTTAAAAACCTGACAACTGAAAAGCCTGTAACACCACCTATTTCTCAGACAAGTCAAAAGACTCCTACCAAACCATCTAAACCCTTTACACCTTCTGAGAGTGATAAAGAAGCTGATCTGGTTGTTTTAGCAGGTGATATTGATAATTTAGGTTTTGGGTGGCCTCCTGGATTTGATGTTTTCTCTGGTAATTCTACCCCGATGCATTGGTATCCCTGGAAACCTGACCCAAATGAGGCAAGTGGGACAGACAGGATTATGGTAGGAACAAGTTATGTTGGTAAATCCCCTACTGGCGAGGACGGATATACAAGTACCACTAAGCGTCCTGAAAATTTACCCCAGCCAATTTTTATGAAGTACAGTGTTGCTGGCATCCAAGTTAAGTCAGCTGTTCTTCAAATGTTTGTGGACGATTTTCAAGCACCTCACTTTAAAAGTGAATTTCAAGTGAAACTGAATGGGAAGCGGGCTCCATTTCTGGAAAATATTTTGAACTCCTTAGACCAGACTGGGCCTATTGGAAAACTTATAACAACTAAAATCCCAACTGAGTTTTTAGATATAATTCGTACCGGAAATTTAGAAATTTATATAGATGACCCTACATCGGGAGCAGGAGACGGATTTGCTATAGATTTTGTTCGCCTTTTAATTAATCCTACTCCCTTTAAACACACTGGCCGTATATCTGGGCATGTATTAGATGCTTCTACTGGTAAGCCAATTCAAGGAGCAATAGTCTCTGCTTCCGGCCTTGTAAGTGCCAGAACAGATAAAAACGGAGCCTACACTCTTGATAATATACCCGCTGGTCTTTCTACAGTTACGGCTTCTCAAACAGGATACATTTCCCGGACCCTTACAAAGGATTTACTATCTGGAGCAGAAGTAATTTTAGATTTTGAGTTATACCCTATAAAGAAACCCCTTACAAACCTTGAAAATGGTGATTTTTCTCAGGGGCTTTTGGGATGGACTCATGAATCCCATGGCTACAGAAGTGTTCCTGGCTCTCGTGCTACTATTATTGGCCCTGATTACAGTAAGGGATATCTGCAGTTAGGAGTATATGGTGGAACCCATACCGTCAATCAAGAGATATCAATCTCTGATCTGAATGTTGATCTGAAGGCAAGATTCCGTGTACTCAGGTGGTCTACCTTTGGCGGAAGATACGGTGGATGGGCTGCTGTTGGACTATCTTACTATAATAGCAGTGGGAGACTGCTTGGCTCTGTATATTTTTATCTTAACCCTTACAAAGAATCAGAGAATAGACCTGGGGTCTACTGGTATAAGATAGGAGAGGCCCTTCCAGTACCGACAGACTGGAATGATGTGGATGTAAACCTTAGAGAAGCTGCAGAAAATCTCCTCCATATACCTGCTGAAGAGGTGGCAAGAATCAAAATAAGCGCTATTGTCTTTGGTACTCATGAGGATAGAACTTTCACTATTGCTGAGTTTGATGACTTTAAAATAATAAAACATGATAATAATTTAGCTGCCTACTGGCAATTTGATGAAGGCAAAGCTACTGTGGTAAGTGATATAAGAGACACTCTTCTCTTTTACGACGACTTTGAAAGGTCTGAATTGGGTCCTAACTGGCGTGTCCAGGGAGGAGTTTGGAAAGTTGAACAGGGTAAGCTGAAGGCAGTGGGGAAAAACGGAGTTCTCTGGCTGGAGAGGGAGTTTCCCGATAATATTGTAGTAGAAGCAGAAGCGCAGGGGCCTTATGATTTAAACATAGGTATCGCAGGGAATGGAAAGTCTAATTCAGGGTATATATTGGACTTCGGAGGATGGTGGAATTCTAAAGTGGCTCTAACAGAAGCAGAACGAATTGTAAGAGAGAATCTCGGGTGGAAGATAACCGATCCTCAAAGAACCTATAGTTTAAAAATAATGAGAGCTGGCACCACTATTACCTGCTTTATAGACGGAAATAAGGTCCTGGAATACAGAAATGCAAGATTTCTGGCAGAGGATGGATATAATAAAATTTCTTTGAGGAATTGGAGCTATCCCATAATCTTTGACAACATAAGGGTTTATTCGATTAAACGATAAATCATTTAAAAACGAAGACAACAAAAAAGAAAAGAAGGAGGAGAACAATGAAATGGTACACAAAATTAGCCCTTGTTTTCGGAGGGATGATTTTGTTTGTTGTGGGGTTTATAATTTACGACCAGTTAACTTCAGGAAAAATAATCTATAAGACACTTGCAGATGGAACACAGGGGAAAGAGCAGATTATTAAATTTAATATTGAAAATCCTGAGTTGACTCATGTACTGATTATTAATCCTTCAATAGAAAGTGGGTGGGGAGATCCTGATGTTTTTATTTCTGCTACTCTTACTGACCCTCAGGATAATACTCTTATTACTATTGGAAGAGAGATAGTCTTTGGAGGGACAAAACCAAGCCCTATGTATGAGAGAAGCTATTCAGATTATGAGGAGAAATTTCCTTTTAAACCAACTGAGGCAGGTGAATATACTCTCAGTTTAACTGTTTTGACAGAGCATGTTAAGGATGTTTATATTGCTATAAGTCAAAAAGGAAAATAATATGGGTGAAAAAATTGCTTTTGGCTTTTTAGGAATTTTACTTTTAGGTGTAATTGTCCTGTGCTTCTTGATAAACTTCTACTTAGGTTTTTTCATATTAGTCTTTTCAATAGCTGTTTTCTGGTGGATTTATGGAGTAAGAAAGAGAAAAGTGGATTCAGCTATGTCTCAAGTATCTAAGGAGACAGGTCTTTCTTTTAAAAGACATCCATTGAAATACGGCACTCTGAAAGGAACTTATAAAGGCTATGAAACAGAGATAGGAGTTTATACTGACACAGGTGCCTTTGGAGGTGCTGGAGTAATTCTTGCTTCCTTAACAGGCGAAGGGGCACTTGCCACCTTGGAAATACGCAATTTTACTGGAATAAAGATAAAGCATAATTCAGAAATTAAGGAGAAAAAGGTAATATCCGATGATTTTCCTGTCATAGTGGCGGATAAGGATGAGATTTACATGATGCTTCCCTATGTCTCTGCTGACCCGAAGGAAATAAAAAGGAACCTTGACAGACTTTGTAAATTAGCAACTAACCTCTGAATAGTGTCAAAAATAATATGAAAGAAATATGAAAACCACAGAGAACACAAATGATAAAAAATCCGAAGCACGAAATTCTAAATACGAAACAATATCAAAATTCGAATTCTCTAAATTCCAAACTGTTTAGGATTTTGGTTATTAGAATTTAGAATTTGTTTCGCCTGCC
>JAOZFL010000017.1 GCA_027491455.1 Thermoproteota archaeon
TTAAAGCGTTATTCCGAAGGCCTTCGCAAACCTTTCAAACCTTCTAAATTCCCAGAGGAAACTTCTACCTCTATCTGTTAAATAGTAATAACTGTAATCTCCATTTTCCACCTTTTCTATTAAGTCGTTCTCCAGGAGATCATTTAAATACTTTGTTAACCTATCATGAGATAAATTTGCCCTGTAAAGTATTTTAGTGGGTCTACACTTTACCTCCTCTTCTATAACGCTGAGGATGTCACCATATATCTTTGCTTTCGATCGATAGCTTTGTTTACTGTTCACTTCTCTCTACTCACCCTTATAAGCATTGTTAAAAGGGAAATAAATCCTATCAACTGGAGAAAGTGGCCGATTAGATAAAATGAAATTCTTATAATCGAGAATATGAAAAATAAATGGCTAGCCGCCATTAAAAGGAAACCCAGGAAAACAAGGAATCCATCCAGGCTTCTACTACTAACCCAGTTTAAAAGAGTCTGGAAAACAATGTAACTTAAAGGAACAATTGCTAAAAGCTCAAGGTTTGCATTAAAGACCAGGAAAGGCAGCGAAACAAAGCCTGGATAAATCGATAGACTCTCTTTAGCTTGTTTAATGAAGAGATAAGAGAAAACAAAATATGAGAAAATCCTCATCAAAGAATAAACAACACCTAAATTCCTACTTATAGAGATAAGTATGGGTGCACCCCTCTCAGCAACCTTTAAAGTTGCCAACACAAAAACAGTGGAAACCACCCTGAACAACATACTTAAACCAAGGACAACAAACCCTATGTAAAGAAGGAAGAAACCTCTGTTTTCAGTTGTTTTGTACCCTTTAAATGAGTAATAGCCGATCAGTAAACTTATAAATGAACTCACCATTTCCATGGGTAAATCATATCTCACCGTGAACTGAACCTGAAGCATCGTGGAACCCTCATTGTACAAACGATTAAGTTTACCATTAAAATTATTTATGAATGAATGATCCATGGTTTAGTTGTCAATGGACCCTTTTAAGTTTCAGTGTAGCCACTTAGCTATGTCTTTGTTTACAGAGAGCCAGCAACCAATGATTTAATCCTTAAATAAGTTAATATTAAACCAGAACATAGTTTCAATATTTATTTTGCTATTAACAAAATAAAACTGGATCTTTATGGATGTATCCAAGGTTTTCTTTGAGATGATTCTATGAATCCTTCTCTTTCCAGGTCTATTGGTTTTATGTATCCTTTGTGTAGTGCAGTTGCCAATAAAACTCCTTTCACACCTATTTCTCTAAGTTTTAAGAGGTCATCGATATTTTTTACTCCTCCTCCAACTAAAACATTTAATTTCGATTTCTTAACAAATGCCTCGACATATTGGTAGGCAGGTCCCTCTTCACTTCCAACCCTTGAAAGCTCAAGTAAAATAACCTTTTTAACCCCTAATCTTTCAAGGTCTTTTATGATTTCGAGGGGGGTTTTACCCATCCAACCTTTGAATCTAGAGATTATTTTGTTATCCATCAAATCTAAGCTTAAAATTGTTCGTTCAGCTCCTATAGAGCTTAGAATCGAGTTTAAGTCTTTAACTTGTTTTAGTGTCTCGGTTCCAACCACCACATAGGATACACCTAAAGCTAACACCTCTTCTGCCTTTTCAGCGTTATCTGTTCCAGCGTCTAACATAACTTGGAAATAACTCCTTGAAGCTATGTGTCTCAGAACCTCGAAGTTCGGTGTTCCACCTGTAATGGCATCTAAGTCAGCTATGTACAATTTTTTGAAGCCGAATTTCTCCTTAAAAACAATTGAAACTTTCAGAGGGTTGTTACTTCTGCATAGGACACTTTTTAAAGGCTTATATCTGTCTCTCTCCCCTTTCTTAGCGTGGACCACCAAGCCATTTAAAATATCTATAACTGGGATTATCTCCATTTTGGTTCACCTGATTCAGGTGCACAGATAAATGAAAATATTTGTATTTGAATATGCATCTGCCCTTGCCTCTGAAAGTAAACTTGTTACTTCAAGTGTTTTCTGTGAAGGGTTCGCTATGCTTAAAAGCTTGGTGGTTGACCTGTTAAGGGCTGGACATGAGGTTTCAACGGTTTTATCACCTTCTATACAAAGGTTTAAACCCTTAAAAAACATCAACCCGCTTTACATGGAGTTAAGAGATGACACCTTGGTTGATGAAATCAGGGAATTCATCGGTGAATTTGAAGCCCACTATATCCTAGCCCCTGAAACCAATGGTTTACTTGAGAAACTAGTTTCCATGTTTCAAGATTCAGGTTTTTCGTTGAATTGCCTCCCTGAAGCAATTAAAAAAGTTAGAAACAAAATAAGCCTTTACAATGAACTTGAAAAGAGAAAGGTACGGGTTCCAGATACAAGGTTAATAGGGCAACCAGTGGATGGAAACGAGTTAAAAAAGGTTGCTAGAGACCTAGGTTTCCCCTTAATCATTAAACCAACTGGAGGAGTGGGATGTTCAGGTTTACACATAGTGAGGAAACCCGAGCAGCTTGACTATATGTTCAGGAAACTAAAAGGGGTTGAATATGGTGAGGGGGTAATAGTTCAAAAACTCGTTAAAGGCTTAAATACCAGTGTCAGTTTAATAAGAAATGGTTCAAAGACTCTTTGCTTGTCTCTTAACTCTCAAATCGTCAGGTTGAGGGGGCCTGAAGGCACTTCAAGTTACATTGGAGGATTCACGCCTCTCCAGGTGGAGTTAAAGGAAGATGCCTTCCAAGTTGCTTCCCGAGCCGTTAAACTGTTTGAAGGGTTAAGAGGTTACGTAGGTGTCGACTTAATTCTGACAAAGGAGGGACCGGTGGTGATGGAGATCAATCCAAGGCTAACAACTTCATATGCCGCTGTGAGAGAAGTTGTAAAGGTAAACATCGCCCAATTAATTTTAAACTCTGTTCTTCATGGAAAGTTGCCTTCAAACGTTTCAGCTGAAGGCTGCTCACTTATTTACAAATTGGAAATACCGAGGAATTTAAGCTATGTGTTCTTAGAAGAGAACAAAGAAACAATGGTTTCACCTCCAGTCCCACTGTTTAAGGGGGAGGAAATTTGTTTTTCAATGGTTTCCTATAGGGGAGGAGAAGTAACTGAGGTGATGAGGAACCTTTTAGAGATTAAAAGAAAAGTTTTGAGGCGGTTTCATTGGAGACGTTAGGTTTGGATGTGGGAGGAGCAAACATTAAAGCTGCTAGTTTAAAATTTAAAGGAAAGAGAATAGAGGAGCTGAGAGTATACTCTAAATACTTCCCTGTTTGGAAAAGGGGAAAGGAGAAACTTTCAGATGCAATCAAAGAAACCGTGGAAAATGTAGTGACATCTAAACCGAGAGCTGTTGGGTTAACCATGACAGCTGAGCTTTCAGATGCGTATTTCATGAAGAGGGAGGGAGT
>JAOZFL010000120.1 GCA_027491455.1 Thermoproteota archaeon
GATGTCGATGTGGTGGAGGTTGCTGAGCAAATGAGAAAAAGGGGTTGGGGGTTAACATTGTATGATGATTATATAAGAGTCGTTCTGATGCCTCATCTCTCAGTGGAAACAATAAAAAACTTTATTAACGACCTGAAAACAGTAATAAAGAACATTGAAAGGGGGGTCAAAGATGAAAGTTTTGGTAAGTGTCAAGGACAAGGAAGAAGCTGTTGAAGCAGTAGATGGAGGAGCAGACATTATAGATCTCAAAAATCCCTTTGAAGGGTCACTTGGCGCATGTTTCCCTTGGATCATCAAAGAGGTGGTTGAAGTGCTTCCAAAAGAGGTTGAAATCAGCTTAGCAATTGGGGATTTACCTTATCTGCCAGGTACAGCTTCTTTAGCTGCTTTTGGAGGGGCATCCATGGGTGTTAACTACATAAAGGCAGGTTTACATGGTGTTAAAAGAGTGGATGAAGCTGTTTATTTGATGAGTAAAGTAGTGGACGCTGTTAGATTGGTCGGTGGAAAAGTGAAAGTTGTCGCTGTGGGCTACGCTGATGCTTCGAGAATAGGGGCTGTTAACCCTTTAAAGGTACCTGAAATAGCTTTTAAATCAGGAGCAGATGTTGCAATGGTTGACACAGCGATTAAGGACGGAAACTGTCTGTTTAAATATCTTTCAAATAAAGCCCTTAAACATTTTATCGATCAATCCCATAAGATGGGTTTATTAGTTGCACTTGCAGGCTCGCTGAAAAGAATAGATCTTTCCCAGGTCAAAAAGCTTAAACCCGACGTAGTTGGCTTCAGGGGATTAGCATGTGAGAAAGGGGATAGATTCAAAGGAAGAGTAACCAAAGAATTGGTTAAGGAAATAATTAATAAACTTAAAGGGTGAATTTAACTTTAACACACCCTTTTACATATCCTCACCCGCAATATCAGGTTCAAACATGGATAAATCAGCTTTAAACATAGTCTTTCTTTCCCTCTTTTGTCCATGACTTGGCGGCGTCAACACAGGTTTAAGGGAAATCTTCATTTCCCTTAGGTTCCCATTGAATAGCTTCTATAGTTTTCATGTTTCATCAATTAAGGTTCATTAACTATTTTATCTGTAAATCAGGTTTTTAGGCCTCAAGGAACAGCTTTTAAGTTGGTCCTGTGAGCTCATTACAAAATGTTTCTTTATTTGAATCTTCATTTGCCTTGGACCCCGGTTAAGGGGGAAATGTTTTACTGGTGTAAGGGTTGTTGGAAGCAGGGAAATTGGTGGTTGGTCTTAAATAACTAGGAAATTATCTCTGTATAAACGTCTTCTTTTCCTTTCAAGATATTTTTAACTCTGCTTGGAAAGAATCCGTTCACTACGTAGCATTTTATTTTAGATCTCATTAGAAAAATTGCTAGGAAATCATCTACGCATTTCTCCTTCAATTTCCTAAGGGTCTCCAGGTTAATCCTTGGTATAAGCATTGCATCTTTATTTTTCTTTGGGTTTGATGTGTAAACACCATCTATGTCCTTGACGAGTATTAATCGCTTACACCCTATAAGCCAGCATATGTAGGCTGCTAAGCTGTCTGAGGTTACACTCCATGAGGGTTGAAAAGGGTCTAAGGCGAAAACAAGCTTGGATGGGAGGAGAACGGGAAGGGTTTTATCTTCAACGGCTTTTTTAACCCCTTTAATGGTTTCAACTACCTTGGTGTTTCTTGACAAATCAGCTAGGAGAAGTCCATAGATGTCCATTGAGAGAACAGCCATTTTATGACTTGTTTCCTCGGACAATCCATGTTCTCTATATAGTTCCCTTACCAAATCAGCGAAGGGCCCTCCACCTGGCACCACGGTTATTTTTTCCCTTTCAGCTTCACCTGCGAGGCTTTTCATAAGTTCTCTTAGGCATCTAAATTCCTTTAGGAGGCTTCCACCAATTTTTAAAACTGCATTCATCCATTACACCTATTTTAACAGCTACCATAAACGCAAGTGCTGCCGCTGGGCCTATAATAGATGGTTCTTCACCCAAAATACTTGAAAAATCAATTATTCTTCGGAAACCTACCCTTTCAGCCGCTCTTTTTGCCAGGAAGGCTTTGCCCAAGCCGAGGGTGACAACTACTAGATCGCCGGGTTGGCATCCCATTGATGAAATCCTTGTCTTAACCTGCCACAGACCCTCAGCAATTTGATCAATTTGTTTTTCATATATGTATCGGCAGATTTGCTTTACCTCCTCCTCGCTCAGCATCTCCAGATCTGCACACACCAATCTTGCCACTCTTGCCATGGCTTCTCTTTTGTTTTTCCCCCTACCGTTAGCTGTCTCCGTTGTGTATTTTCTTCTATCAATGTTTCCGAGAAGCAAGTGGATGTCGCCAGTGAGGGCAAAGATCTCCGATGAAACTCTAGCCATTCTGCCTTTAACCGGGACTTGCCTTACAATTGTAGCTACATTTGTCCTCAGTGAACCTGTGTAGACAAGTTCTCCGCTCACCAGCTTTTCTAGATCCGTTTTCCCTGTGACACAGGTTTCTCCATTTAAAATTGGAATTATGCTTGTAGTGGTGCTTCCAACATCGATTACTATGCAATTTCTAAACCACTTTGAAACCAGCCAACCCGTTGCAGCCCAGTTTGCAGAGGCTATTTCCAGTGTTCTTCTTTCAGCTTCCCCTGGAGCCAACAGTTTACCCTCGACATTAAGCACGTGTAAATGGGTTCCCTTGAAGGTTTCACTTACACAGTTAATGATATGTTCAACTCCCTCCCTCTTCATGAAATATGCATCTGAAAGCTCAGCTGTCATGGTTAACCCAACAGCTTTCGGTTTAGATGTCACTACATTTTCCACGGTTTCTTTGATTGCATCTGAAATTTTCTCCTTTCCCCTTTTCC
>JAOZFL010000019.1 GCA_027491455.1 Thermoproteota archaeon
TTTACTTTTATGTTGATTTTTCTGGTTACACCTCTCTGCTTTAAATGGCCTGTGACAGAAACTGAGGGAATAACCACTCTTCAAAAATTCTCTTCCTATGAAGAGCTGAGAAACTTTATACATGATGGAATGGAAAGGGCACGTGTTCATGGCGGGTTTATCTGGACTTACCAATTTTCCAGGGGTAACCTCCCTGCACCTATTCCTTTAGCTAAAAGCTTAGGTGTGGTAGAAGCAGAGGGAACCACTGTTCAATCCCCTCCCAGTTACTCAGAGACCAATGTCCAAGTTGAAGGTGTAGATGAAGCTGACATCGTTAAAACCGATGGGAAGTACATATACCTTGCTTCAGGGGGCACCGTGGTTATTGTCTTGGCATATCCTCCAAGGGAAGCTGAAGTTTTATCAAGGATAAAGTTGAGTGGAACAGTTGTAGGGTTATTTGTGAATGATGAGAAACTAGTTGTTTTCGAGGAGGAGCAGGGTTGGAGGAACATGGTTGAGCAGCCAAGCCCTGGGATAAGCGTTAAGGTTTACGATGTTTCAGATAGGGGAAACCCTACTTTAAAGGGAGAGATTTCCCTTGAAGGCTGGTACTTCAGTTCAAGGATGATAGGAGACTATGTCTACCTAGTGGTGAACACCCCTGCGATACGTCCAGGTGAGAGAAACGTGGTTCTACCCAGGATTTACTGGCAGGGTCAACTTGAAACAGTTCCCGCTACAAGGGTTTATTACACAAACTTTTCCGATGTCTTCTATGTTTTCACCACCATCATCGCCTTAAACATCAAAAAACCTGAACAGAAACCTGCATATGAAACATTCCTTACCGGTGCAACCACATGTATGTATGTCTCCCAAAACAACATGTATGTAGCGATTCCTAAGATAACCCCGGTTCACATAATGACTATTCCACTCAAAGAAGCAGAGGAAACACTTATCTACAGGGTTCGAATTAGAGGGGAAGAGATTAAATGTGTGGCAAGCGGCGAAGTTCCAGGTTTACCTTTAAACCAATTCTCCATGGATGAACATAAAGGGTACTTTAGAATTGCAACCACAACTGGACATGTGGCGAGGAACTTGAAGGAGGCAACCTCCCGAAACCATGTGTACATCTTAGACATGAACCTGGAAATTGTTGGGAAACTGGAAAACCTAGCCCCAGGTGAAAAAATCCATTCTGCTAGATTTATGGGTGACCGATGCTACCTTGTAACCTTTAAAAAGGTTGACCCCCTATTTGTGATCGAGTTAAAGGACCCTGAAAACCCAAGGGTGCTTGGCAAACTAAAAATACCAGGTTACTCAGACTACCTACACCCCTACGATGAAACACATCTAATAGGTATTGGAAAGGAAACCGTTGAAGCTGAGGAAGGAGACTTCGCATGGTATCAAGGCGTGAAAATGTCACTCTTCGATGTCAGCGATGTTTCAAAGCCAAAGGAATTAGCTAAATATGTTATTGGGGACCGTGGAACAGATACACCGGTCTTAAGAAACCACAAAGCACTTCTATTTGACAAATCAAGAAAACTTTTAGTTCTTCCTGTTCTTGTAGCGGAAATAGATGAAGAAAAGTATCCAGGTGGAGTACCTCCAAACGTGCAAGGAGAGTACACTTGGCAGGGAGCCTATGTTTTCCATGTATCCCTGGAGAAGGGTTTTGTGTTTAAAGGCGGAGTAACACATCTAGACGACAAAGCAGATCTATTGAAAAGCGGCTACTACTTCGACTCACCCTACACCGTGAAACGTGCCCTCTACATTGATGACACACTTTACACAGTTTCAGATAAGAAAATAAAAATGAACAACCTAAAGACACTTGAGGAAATCAACGAGGTGAACCTACAGTAGAGGGTCAGCCATGCATCCCAGCATTTGAGGAGAGAAGTATATACACCTCGACACATAGAAAACCTTGCTACTCAAGGAATAATTAGATACTGGAAGGGGATTAGATTTAACGCTAGATGCTAAAATTTTAATTCCCACTAGGTTTAAGGAAAACATTAAGTACACCTTTTAAACACGTGGAGGCTTGGTGCTAATTCATGTATAATCACCCAACATGTTTACACCGTCAATTTTTCTTTCACGGTTGGAGAGTTGCCTCTCTCCTACTTTTCCTATTTATTGGTTTCATCTCAATCATGGGCTTCGGAAAAGGTCCTGGAGGCGTTGACTGTTGGTACCACATGGCTGTTGCAAAAAACATCCTTGAAAAGGGAAGGATACCTCTTTACGCTGACTGGGAATGCTACCCTGTTGGTAGACCCCATTTATACCCTCCCCTAATGCACATCTGTGTAGCTCTGTGTTCATTTCTATTCAATGGAAACGTGTATGCTGGAGGCAGATTATTTAATGTTTTGATGCTCCCCACTTCGTTGCTATTGATTATGAAGGGTTTAAAGGAAATCTATGAAGATGCATGGAAGGAGTTCCTTGTCTTACTCATCCTTTGCCTCGACCCAATTTTCTACATTGTCCATAAAGAACTAGTGCCCTCTGCCCTTGCTTCCTCCTTAGCTGTCCTAGCTTTAGGGTTCTTCTGGAAAAAGAAGACTGTAAAAGCAGTAACATCTATGACTTTATGTCTCTACACCCATCTAGGTATCCCTTACCTCTTCTTACTGGGTCTTTTAATTTTTTCTTTGATCAGAAGAGAATATCTAAGTTTCTATGTCAAATCCACAATTTATTCATTTATTTTATTCCTTCCATGGGGGTTACATGTACTCTTCAACTATGAATGGCTGCGTATAGGGGTTCGTTTAATCAGGGGGACATGGCCTGTTATACTCTCAGTGTGCACAGTTCTAGGCTTAATAGGAGCCCTTCAAACTTTTCAATGCAAAGACAACACAGGCATCATTTCAATTTCATGTCTTTTAGGTTTCACTCCAGCCTTTATACTCTATGGATTAAGGTTTTGGGCTCATTCATCGGTGCCTTGGGCGATGCTAGCTCTAATTCCACTCCACAACCTTTCAAAGAGTTCAAACAAAACAAAGACAATGCTTACATCAATGCTTCTATGCGGAGCCATACTAATACAACCAGTGGCTATGCTCTCAATGAAGGAGTTTAAAGCAGGTTTCATACCCAGTGGATTAAGATCAGAACTTGAAACCCCCTTCAAAAAAGACTACTCCATCCTTGGAGAAGACGTAAAAGTCTTAGTTGCCCTGATAAACTCAAAATTCAAGGAAATAAAATGTGTACATGTTAATAAAGGATGGATAGGTGAAATGATATATGTATTCACAGGTAAGAAAACAGATCTACCCATGTACGGTGAGGCATTAAACCCAAAACAATTAAAACCTGTTTTAGAAGCAATAAAACATGAGAAACCAGCCCTATTCATATACTTAAAGGCAGAGGGGAAACCACCTAGAAACGTTAATGTAATCAAGGAAATTGGTAGATTCTATTTGGCCGTCCGCTGGTAACTTTAAACACCACACCAGTGAAAACCCTTTACAACATAAACAACCCTGTTTAAAGCTAAACCCAGCTCATTTCCCCAAATTTTCCATGGTGAAAAAAGCTGCAACTCAGCTACCTTACACCGCCAACCAATACCGCTTCGACAAGTCAAAATGACACCTACTTTCAAAGACATCTGAAAAAGACATCTGAAATCAAGAACTTTAAGCGTGTAGGAGAGAATATTAAATAAAATAGGGTTAAATATAAGTGGAAATCATGGCAACTAATCACCGCAATGATAAAGGTTCAAATAGAAAAGGGAAAAGACCCGCAAAAGGATACCGAAGTTAATTAGTAGATTGGAATATAAACATATGTACATCTATAGGGGAAAGAGACCCTAAGGAAATGTAAGGTTTCTAGAGGGCTGAATAGAGATATACATATGTGGATTAAGGTGAAAATAAGGAAGCTAAGATCCTTAAAAGAAGAGGTTACAAGTACATATATGAACAATGGTTTTAGAGCAGGAAAACCTAAAATCAGTTTACCGATTCCACTAGCAAACCTCTTAGATTTCAATGTCGAGCATGCTAAGCTAAGTGTAGACTACACAACTTACGGAAGCATACACCCGTTGTCCGAGAACTAGGTTTAGTGAAGGTAAAGGTACATGTAACTGACAGGGAAACAAAGTGGGTGAAGGATAAAGCCATATGTGTGAGAGGCAAGGATGAAGTACTTGTGAGCAGAGAGCTAACGGCTCTCATAAGACTACTGCCAAACTACAAAGGAGGAGTTTGGAGGTTAAAAGATAACCCCCAAAATGTGTTTAGAAAAGAAGTAGAACTGCAATACTGGAGTGAGAAGAACAGTTGAAAAACATTAAAACTGCTTAACCCACCAAAATAATTATAATGTGAAGAAAACAAATCTGCACCCTGCATCATGGTTTTAAGCTATACAGGTACACCAAACACTGCTTCACCATCTTAAAGATTCATAGAAGGTTAAAACCACTTATATTCGTCATTTAGCCTTAAAATTCATTGAAACCTTACCTTCTGAGTTTTGATGAAAGCATTGTTAAAACTAGCTTTAAAAAGTTTTTTAGAGAAAAGTTTTTAAGTTTAATTGCGAAGTTGAATAGATGTGGGAGGACTATATGGTTGAGGAAGCTGCTGTT
>JAOZFL010000125.1 GCA_027491455.1 Thermoproteota archaeon
GGTTGCTTTCCCTTAGAGTTCTATGCATCCCCTTTCTTCATTCGTTATTTTTCCTTTTTAACCTCTAATTTAACTGTTAAATCTCGGTAATAGTGGTGAAGTGTAGGGTTTACTTCTTCAGGATCCTCACTGGTTTATCTATGTAGCATTTAGCTGGTTTTCCATAGATGTAGATTTGCTGGGCTCTATGCCTCGCGGTTTCAGGTATAATTATTGGTTTAGATATTTTTCTTCCTACTGCAACCAGTTTTTCACCTTCAACTGCGTCTCCTCTGCCTCTAAGTATCATTCACCGATCACCCTTTCCTCTTCAAGTTCCTTAACTGCTTTGAAGGCTAATTCAATGTTAATACCAAGGTTTTCAGCTATTTCACTTACATATGCGGCTTCGCGGTGTTTCAGGTATTCAATGATTTCCTTTTTAGCCTGTTCAAGTGTTAAGTCTCTAACATAGAGAACCTTTGATTTCTCTATTTCTTCAATAAACCTATTAATTGCTTCTCTAATCACATCGTTCCTTGATCTATACCCTAACTTGGCTCTTAACTCTTCAATTTTATCTACAACGCTTACTGGAAGAGAGACAGGTATAGTGGCTTTCTTAATAACTTTAGCTTTCCCCCCCACAAAAACACCTCTTTGATCTGTATTATATACAAATATAAGGTTATATATTTAATATTAAATGTATTTGATCTGTAACTGTTTAGGGGACCAGTAAACATAACTGGGTTTTTCACAGTTTTCTCTGTTTCTCTTCTTTTCAGCTCTGTCATTAAATGTTTATCTAATCTCCGCAAGAAGATCCTGTCTGAAAGGGCGGGGATGAATTGCGAAAAGTTTAAATATCGTCTTAACATATTTGGAGTGACTACCTAGGCAATGTTTGCGATGACGGATGAACCGCTTCGCCGAGTAGCCCATAGGGTAACGAGCTCTATGGGATGGGGGAGCAGTGAACCCCCCCGAACCAGTAAATGTGACTGAAGGCGTAAAGCCTCAGGCAAACACTGGAAGCCCCATCCGAAAGGGTGGAGTAGTTCACTTAAGGGATTTAAGCTTTAATGTTAAAGGGTTATGGAGGGCAAGGATACTGGAAATTATGAAGTTTACGTTTAAGCGGGGAAACATCGGGCAAGGAAAACCATGGAATCAGTGGAGACCCTTTTTAAAGGAGGGGGATCCGTGGAAGATTATTGATTGGTTTAGTCTTTTATGGATATTTGGATCAGTATTGCAGCTGTTGTTACCCCTATTAAATTAGCTGTTATGGGTGCGTTAAAACCGTAGAAACTGTAAAGTAAACCACCTATGAATGGAGCTGGAAAAGCTATTAACCCCCTGGTTAGGGAGAGTTTCCCCATTGAATATGCCTTCTCCACAACTGGTGCCTTGTTCATTAGAAGGGTTTTCATGGCTGGGTCCCATGTTGAAATGGCTAAACCGAAAAGTAGAGACAAAACCATGAGGGAGGTGTAGGTTTTGTTTACCAAGTACCCAGTCATTATAATGGCCCCTATAGCCTCTGATGCTATGAGAAACCTTTTTGAACCATGTTTCATTATTAGTCTACCTATTGGTAGCTGTGAAACCGCCCATGATGTACAGGTTAGGCTTCCAAGCAATCCAATCTGGGAGTTGCTTAAGTTAAGTGAGTCCTTTAACATGCTGAAAAGTATCCCTTCACCGCACCCCCAAGAGAACATGTCTAAGGCCATGATTAAATAAAAGGTTTTGAGACCGCTTGGAATCCTAATTGTTTGTTTAACCATGTCAAATAGTTTCTCCTTTATTGAGAATCTGTTTACATGTTTACGGAGGGTTTCCTTGATGAGTCCAATGTAAAGGGCAATTACAGTTCCCTCTATCCCTATACCTAAAAGGAATAGAGGGGGGTAACCCAGTTCATCAGCTATCCTTCCACCTATTAAAGGTGAAAAAATCCCTGGAACTGTTCCTGTAAAGGAAATTACGCTGTAAGCAAATCCCCTTCTCCTACTTTTAACGGATTCAGCTACAAGTGAATCTAGGGCTGGCCATGAAAGAGAAGCTGATCCCCATAGAAGTGCACCAAGTACAACTAGGTACTTGTTTGCTGTGTAGGCAGCTAAAAGGTAAATTGTTGAAGCTAAGAGGTTAAGGGTTCCACCTAAAACCAGAAACTGTTTCCTCCCCCTTCTATCAGAAATGAACCCGCTGAAGGGCTGTATAATTGTTGTTACGATTCCCCTCCAACCTGAGAGGCTTTCAAGTAACCCTACAAATACAACTGATGGGAAAATGCTTAGGATGAAGGGTTGCCACATGACCCATAAAAGGGTTCCATAAAAACCTGAGAGGAGAGTTGTTAAAGCTAAAACATATATGTTTCTGTTTATTTCCTGTCCATCCGTTTTAAACACTGGTCCTCTCTCCTTCAAGAAGTCATCATCTCTTTTCACTTTAGGCCATGTATTTTCTCTTCATTGAAAAATGGTTTCTTTTTTTGTTACTTTTTGATTACTTTTAAGGCAGGTTTACTTTCCCCTCCCTTCCTATAAAGAATTATGTTTGCAAGCCAACCCTTTTCCTCCCTTGGGAAGTCTTTTCTGAAATGGGCTCCTCTGCTTTCACTCCTCTTTAAAGCTGGATAAGCAACTAATAGAGACGTTAACAATATGTTTCTGGTTTCGAAAACCCTGTAGGCTTTCCTGTCTCCATATTCCTCGATTCCATCTAGAATCTCCTGTAAAAGGTTTAAAGCCTCCATTAACCCTTTTTTACTCCTCACAACACCTATTTCACCCCATGAAATTTGCTTCACTTTCTTCCTTACATCTTCAATTTTTAGGGATCCTTTAAGAGCATTTCTCACCCTTCTCTCCACAATTTCAATTTTTTCCTCGATTAAACCTGTTTTCTTCACTGTTTCAGCGTGACGAGCTGCTTGTTCACCTGCTATTGCCCCGAAGACTTGGCACTCGGTTAAAGCATTGTTTGGTAAACGGTTTGCTCCATGTGCACCACCTGTTACTTCTCCAGCTGCAAATAAACCTTTAATCCCTGTTTCACATTTCTCATTTATCTTTACTCCCCCCATAAAGAAGTGTGGGGTTGGAGAAACAATTATTTCTTGGTTCCATGGTTTAACTCCCCTTCTAGAGAAATAACTGTGCAGCCTAGGTGTAAACTTCTCTATTACCTCTTCATCTACACCTTTAAGGGAGAGTATAACTCCTTTTTTAACTCCTCTCCCCTCTTCAACCTCCTTGAAGATTGCCCTTGAAAGTATGTCTCTTGTAGCGTCCTCAAGTTCTCTAGGGGCATACCTGTACATGAATCTTTCATTTTCAGAGTTTAGCAGCTTGGCTCCAGCTTCAAATATGGGTGGAGGGACGATTACGTTTTTAATGGGGTGAAGGGTGGCTGTTGGAAAGAACTGTACAAACTCCATGTCAACCAGTTTTGCTTCGGCTTCAAAAGCCAATGTGTAGCCGTCACCTGTTGCCCCGTACACGTTGTCTGTGAACAGATATATTTGACCTGCTCCACCAGTTGCTAGAATGGTTGACCTAGACTGGAAAACAAAAACCTTGTTTGTCAACTTGTTTATCCCTATGGCTCCATGGCAGGTTTCACCTTCCACCATTAAACTTGTTATCATTATGTTATCCATGAATTCCACGTTTATCCTTTCAGCTTCTCTTTTAAGGGGGGTCATAAAGCAAACCCCTTTCCTCTCTACACAGTAGCAGCCCCTTGGATAGGTGTGTCCACCAGCTCCATATTGGGCAAACCTTCCATTTGCCTTGTCAAATTTAACACCCATTGCTTCCAATTCAAGCACCCTTTTACATGCATCCCTAGCCATCACCCAAACAAGTTTCTCATCATTTATGTAGCAACCAGCTTTCAAGGTGTCACTGTAAAATTTCTCAGGGGAATCCAACGGATTTGAATGGCCAAAAGGGGCGCTGTGACCTGTTTTTGCAATAACTGAGTTACTGTCCCTTCCAGTCCTTCCCTTAGAAACAACGATAACTCTCCCCGCCCTCTTCCTCCTCGCTTCAATGGCTGCCCTTAAACCAGCGGCTCCACTTCCAATAACCAGTACATCTATCCCCCCTATTACTTTCGGCAATTCTTACACCCCTTAAAGGAAAACTACCAGTTAGCTTTAAGTCTTTCTCTATTTATTCCCCTTAAACCAAGACTTCACCTTAAATTCTTTCTTATTTACCCAATCTCTTCATGAAGGGGAAAAAATGTGAAACTATCAAAAGTTTGTTACCACAATCATAACCAAAAAAGGGTTCAGATATAAAAGATGAATTTTTAAGTTAGTAGAGGAAAGGAGAATTGTTTGAGAGAGGGGTTAATGGATGGATTTAAGGGGAAAAGTTGTCTTGGTAACCGGTGGAAGTGGCGGGATTGGCGGGTCAACTGTTTTAAGGTTTGCAATGGAAGGTGCAAACGTGGCGATAAATTACCTGAGAAACAAGGAACGAGCTTTGAAACTGGAAAGACAAATCGAGGAAATAGGTGTAGAGGGGTTAACTGTTAAATGCGATGTTTCAAATCCATTGGAAACAGAGAAAATGATTGAAACAGTTATAAAGAAACTTAATGGGTTAAATATCCTTGTTAACAATGCAGGTTTAATTTACAGGAAGGCTGCCCTTGAGGAAACATACAAAGAATGGATGAAGACCATAGAGGTCAACTTGAACGGTGTAAGGAACTGTTCGATCCCAGCTGCCAAGCACATGGTTGAAAACGGTGGAGGACGCATAGTAAATGTTTCCTCGTGGTACGCCGTTGCAGGCAGTCCAAGCAGTGCAGCTTACGCAGCAGCAAAAGCAGGTGTAATAGGCTTCACAAAGTCACTGGCTAAGCAACTTGTCTCTAGAAATGTACTTGTCAACTGCGTTGCCCCTGGACCTGTAGACACTGAAATGGTGAGATGCGGAAGGACAAAGGATGAATTAAATCTCTACAAAAGGCAAATGCCCCTTAAAAGATTTGCATATCCATCGGAAATCGCTGAAACAATAGTTTTCCTCGCTAAACACGACTACATAACAGGAGAAGTTATAGAGGTGTTCGGAGGCCTCTACATGTGAATTTCCTCATGTCAAAATGTGCAGGGTCCTTGTTTCTAGGAGCAAGGAGTGCGCCATTACCCTGTTAATGCGCCCCAGGACAGCAAAACCTACATTGATCCCTTCCTTGCATCGCGTAAGAGGTCTTTCATCCATGTTTCCCCAGTGATAATCATGCCTTAATTGATATCTATCTAGATATGGATTAAACATCTATAAAAGTTTATTTTACATGGAAAATGTTTTTAACTTTTCCTTTGATTTTTTTTCAAGTCAGGTACAGGTTCCCCCTCTTTCCTACCAAAACTTTTTTTAATAGAGTGAAAGGTACCAGTAACTGGTAGGGGGTACCAGTATGTTGTTTAGACCTGGTGTTAAGGAAAGCAAGGTGGACTTTTACAACTTTGAAATGGAATTGAAAGGAGTAATAGAGGCACTTATAAGTGAAATTCACAGAATGATCGTTATAAAGGGGGTTAGGAGAACTGGGAAGTCTTCTCTTTTAAGGGTTTCCCTTAATGAATCTTCTCTTCCACACCTGCTCATAGACCTTAGAGAATTCTGTTCCGGGGATCAGATCTATGAATCAGTGGAGCTAAGTTTGGGGAGAACTCTTTCAAAACTCAAGGGGTTGAAGAGATACCTGGAAACAGTTTCAGGTATCTCGATTGCAGGTTTCTCGGTTAGCTTCCACGAGAGAAGAATGGGCACCATATCATCTATTTTGAAGGCATTAAACGAGTGGGCGGGAGACCAAGACACATACTTCGCTATAGCAATAGATGAAGCCCAGGGGCTTAGAGTGGTTCCAGGGTTTCCAGGGTTAATTGCCCATGTTTACGATTACCTGGAGAGAATTAAACTGATCATGGCAGGTTCCCAGGTTGGTTTACTGGACAGGTTCCTAGGTAAAGGAAACCCTGAATCCCCCCTTTTTGCAAGGCCCTTTTTAGAGGTGAAACTGGATAGACTTAGCAAGGAGAAGTCCCTGGATTTCCTGAGGAGAGGTTTCTCTGAGCTGGGAATAAGTTGTAGAGAGGAAAACTTGGAAGAAACATTTTCAAGGCTTAACGGGGTGATTGGCTGGCTTGCAAACTACGGTTACTACGCCATAATTAAGGGGCATCAAAAAGCCTTAAAGCTCACAGTGAATGAGGGATCTAGACTTGTCGCCAGTGAAATTGAAAACTTCCTTTCAAACAGAAGACCAGCTAGGAGGAGATACATTTCAATTTTAAGGCTTCTATCAACCAGACCGATGAGGTGGTCAGAGTTGAAGAGGGGTCTCTACGCTGAAGTGGGTAAAGTAAACGATAAAAACTTCACCCACTACACCAAGGAACTCATTTCATATGGATTCCTGGTGAAAGAGAAGGAAGGGATTTACAAGTTAGCTGACCCTCTCATCCCAGAAGCTATTAAAACAGTAAGATAAATGTTGATTTTACCCATCTCTGATGCTCAGCAAAGTCCATCGGTTAAAATCATGTTGATAAAAGCAGATTAATTCAAGAAACAACATTATTAAGTTTTTCTTCTCATTAATGGAATAAGTAAATCGAGAGATTTGTAAAGTGCTTAGAGGTAAGGGAAACATTTTACGGCTTTTTCACTTTCACCCAGTTCCCTGAATTTTAGGGTTTCTCAACTTTCTCAATGCTTTCCTTGTCAACACAGCTCTTTAAATGCCAATAATTTCCTTTTACGTAGTTAATAGTTGTTTTTATCTTAAACTAAGGGGTCAGTTCTTCACATTATCAAATCCAAGCAGTTTTTATCTCTCTTATTTTTGTTAGATGAGGATCATCCGTTACACATTTCCCTTTTACTCTCTTAGTTGTGGCAGCTATTATACTGTCAGCTAATGGTATTCTATATCTATGCCTTATTTCAGCTGAGTCTCTTGCAATCTCAGTATCTACAGGTATAACTTTAAAATCTTTTTTAAGGAGTTCAGCCCTCAATTTAGCTGTTTCTCTTCCCTCCCTCTCCAATGTTAACCTGTAAACCTCATGTATAACTATAACTGAAATGTATTTCTGTCTTGTTAATAGTATTTCCTCAGTTGTCTTCCTTAACGTTTCATGATCGCTTGAATAGTAGTGTTCAAAGAAAAACCTTGTATCATAGACCTTTTTCATAGGTCTTCGTTCCTCAACTCATCCAGTTTCTTCTTCATCTCTGTTGGTGTGGCATAGCTTGAACCTGTACCAGCTAGATTAATGGTTGTCAATAATGGTTGGAAGAGTATCCCATCCCCTGTGTCGACAACTTTTAACCTGGTTCCCTCAGTAATCCCATACTTCTTCCTTAACTCAATAGGAATAGTTGTCTGCCCTTTTCTCGTTACTTTAACTTCATACACCGAAGTATCACCATTAAATACTACTCTTTAAAAGTAGTATTTAAATTTTTCCTTACCGTCTCAGTTAAAAACATTGCAACCCAAAAAATGAGTATTTTCCATCCAAAAAGTCGAATCAAAAAAATGTGATGGAAACTTCGATTTAGAGGTTAGAGGTTCTTCTAATTGAACACCCTCTGCATGGAAAATTGAAATTTAATTTTAAAGTGTTACTTAGAAGATGCGGTTATGTTAAGATTTAGATTTATCGCTAGTATCTGATCTCTGAGGTATTCAATTGAGGGAATCAGTGAAAATACATCGCTGAAAAACCTATTACGTCTCCCAGCCAGTGGCTCACCATAATAGGGGATAACCTCTGGGTTTTCATGTATGTGAAACCAAATATGAAACCGAATATAGCTGTGAAAACAGTGTGTATGGAGACGCCATGCCAGAAACCGAAAAGTATTGCTTGGATCGTAATCGCTGCACCCGGTGAAAACCAACTCTGCAACCTTGTCTGAAGGTATCCTCTCCACACCAATTCTTCGCATATCCCAGCTGTAAGCGATGTAACTAAGATTCCGTAAAGCGCTAAGGATAGAGGCACCCTCTTATACTCGTTTATTACTTGGAGCATTGATCCACTTCCAAACATCAAATCCATTGTTAGGGGTTCCAGAAACTGGAAAAATAACACGGACAACCCGGTTAACACAGCGACTATCATGATTGAAAGGAATGTTTTATCTCTGAATGAACCCACTACATCGCTAATTGATTCACCTTCAACCTTAAAGAACCAGTAAACCATTAAAGCCAGAAGAGCATGGTATATAGACCAGAAAAATGGGCCATAGGCGTATATGTAGTAAACCGGTTTTTCAATGAAGCTTTCCAATGAAACCATTGAAATTATCGCTAATGGAGTAACCAAGTTATTTAGTGTTAAAGACAAGCCAGCAACCAGTATCACATACCTTGCCTTTACCTCCCCCAAGAAACCACC
>JAOZFL010000088.1 GCA_027491455.1 Thermoproteota archaeon
GGGGGAGAGGTAACCTACATTTTCCTACATTTTAAGACATAAAAATGGGGGGAAGATGAACCGAAGGCTGCATTCAATGCCATTTAGAATACAGCTATACGTTTCGTATAAGTCGAAGGGTTAGCTATGAACATGAGAAGATTAATGCTAAAAATACCTCTCGCACATGCCCGATGTGTGGCGAATTAAATAAGCCGAATGGGTACATCTTTAAATGTAGGAAATGCGGTTTCCAGGCGGATAGGCATCTAGTAGCCGCCTGAAATATAACCTCAAAACTCCCAATGTAGGGTGCTTTACCGTTGCCCCCGAAAGCTCATGAAGCCTTCAAGGTTAAAGCAGAACGGATAGTTATAAAATGTTAACATCCGACAATGGTGACATAGGTCTAGTGTTCATCGAGGTTTTACCCTTCCATTTCATTCCACCTTGGAAGCAATTGGTGCGCCATTTCTTTGATAACTGTTCCTTCGCCATGAAGGGTCACCATGTTTACCACGCCTACAAAGTCTCTATGCATCTCTAAACCACAGCTTAAACATTTAAACAGCCTACCACTTCTAACTATTCTATCCAACCCGTATTTTGAATGTATAATTGAGGTTTTATGCTCACTGACCTCCATTACCTTTATTCATATCCCTCAGCCTTACCCCCTGAACCTTTGAGCTATGTAGCTGTAACTCCAGAAGTTATATACCAAGGGTTGACCTTTATGCCTCCATGGTTGTTCATCCTGATACCTTTGAAGTTACATATCTATCCCTTGAGATACCACCTTAATGTACATACACTGGTGTTTTTTATCACGGCATCAAGATGTAAGAGGTGGGGTAAATAAAAAGCCTGAAACCCCCCTTTTCATCGAGGAAAAAGGATAATTATTGGTTCATTGAATAATGAAGGGAGTATTTGAAGAGAAATAGATGAGAAATGGTGAGAATGGAAATTGTAAACATTAAAGAACGGTTACAAAAAGTTTTAGGTAGTGAAAACAATTAAACAGAAAAAATTTGGTGGCTCATGGAAACAATGGGTAAACCGGGACACCATAAACATTTATATTTGTCACATAGGGACATATTGTTTAGCACGTTCGCACCGAGAAAACCGGTTGCGAACACAAACCAATTTAAAAAGGAGTGAAAGATAAATGTCGAAAGGAAAGATTTTGGCAACATTGACAATGATCGCGATTTTCCTAATGGCAACAGCGGTGACAGCTGTAAAGGCACAGCCAAGCCCAGATGCATCTGCATTTGCACCAAGAGACTTCTCACCCAACATAGTGGGGACACCGGTAGCTGGTGACACCGTGACACTTAAAGGAGTACTTACACTTGATAAACTTGCACCTGCACCTATACATCAAGACACAGAGCCTTCACCAACCGAGACACCTGGTACAGTTACCCAGGAAACCCTTTATCCGTATTCAAATGGTACACATGTTACATGGGCCCCACTGGGCACAGATCTATCTGATGAAGGTTTCTATCCATTGGAATCCGGTTATCCATGGTCAGAGGAGAATGTTAGCATAACGATTACAAGGTGGGGTGAAATCCCAAGCTTCCTCGTTGAAAGCGAGCATATTGGAAGTGAGTATCCAATAGCTGGTTGGATACTTGAACTGGAGTTCTTCGGTACAACTGCTTATACAGGGCCAGAAGGCACACCGGAGGTGCAGGGAACCAAGGACTACTGGGTTAGATATGCATGGGCATTATATTCAACACCGGATGGAACATGGACATCTCCACTAGGAACCCATTACACCGATGTGAAGGGGATTTTCAGAACAGCTCCACCACTGTTCAATGAGAGCAGCCCAGAAATGTCATATGGAACAAGTGGAGAGGCAGGTATAGCTTTAATCCAGGATGCAAAGCTTAGGTTAATGGTTAACACAACTAGGTTAGCCATAGTTAAGGTTGACCTTTCACTACTCATAAAGACACCTAGCGGCGCCCTGTTCGGGGACAATGAGGATCCGATAACACTGAACTTCACCTATGTCTTCTTCAAGGACAGGAAATACGTTATAGAGTACAAGAATGTAAACATTCCATACCTGCATAAAACAATTGCTGACCATGTAAAGGTTAAACTAATGCAGATAAAACAGATAGATGTTGACTGGGGCAAAACAAAGAGCTTCAAAACAGATGCACACTTCTTCCCAGATGCCACTTTAACTCCCCTGGAAAAGGACACTAAGTATTACGACAAATACAGCTTAGCTCTTGTGCAACCGGATCAATACGTTGTTGTACCGGGCACTGCCCACACATTCTTCTGGGCATTCTACCCAGCTGTTTCAGGATACGATGTAAGGGCATGGGATCAAGTTGCAAGTCCACTGCCAGTTGACACAGATGGAGATGGAAATGTCGGAGAAGACTTCAAGACAGGGGCCTCATGGTTTGACCTAGAAGATGATGTTGACGGCGGTTTCAACTGTGTCTTGGGGGCATGGTTCTTCGAGTCAGGAGCAGAGAAAAGCTGGCACCTAGTAAGCATTGAAGGAGTAGAGGAGAAGAGATGGGACCTAAAAGACGAGGACGGAGACGATGGCAACCCAGGAGGAGATATAAGGCCAGGGCTACCTGTAACACCTGAGGTAGATGCAGAAACAGAGTACTACCTAGATGAAATATTCTACCCCAAACTCTGGGACTACTGGCTAACCCAAGAGGGTGTAACTGAGCAGCAAATAACCCTTAATGAGATAGCAACCCTCACAGGACCTTCAGGGTCGGAGGCCTATTGGTCTCCGTTGAGGCATAGGGTTACATATGTAGTTGGAAATTCAGATGCTCATCCACCTATGGCTGGCGCACATACATTGGATACTTTAGGAGCGGTTGACATAGCACATGCTGTTGTTGGCTGGGCTTGGGATGTTGGTGGTTATCAGAGTGCTCTTGACACAGCTGCAGCTGAGTATCAGCCTTCACCTTTCATGGCTCCAACAGGTGGTTTAGCTATACACAGATGGTTCTACTTCCTGTGGGATGTGCCACCTGACCCAAGTGACTGGTTGTGGAAGGAGTACCCAGTGAAGATATGCAGCATAGTGGACTATGAAAATACTGATCCGTACAAACTATTTACTTATCCCAAGTATCTTTGGCCAGATAAACTTGTCAACTACGACGTTGACATAGACGATCCAGATGTTGATGATAACTGGCAGGGGGACATAGTTACTGTTGGTGGACCAATGGTTAACTATGTAACCAATTACTTCAATGATTTCAGCTTCGCTGTGTTTGCAGGTACATGGCCTCAGCCATCGATAACCACGCCTAGCATAGCAGGAGCAGTCAACGTTGTTGGCTCAGCAGCGATATATGTACCTGGAAGCAAACGTGTCTACGTAGACTACAAGGATGAGGATGGAGCAGAACACTACTTTGCACTAGTCTCAATCGTCAAGGACATGAATGCAACAGCTGCATTCATGGACATAGACCTTGACGGAGACGGAGTCGCCGACATCAGTGCAGGAGAAATTGAAAGTGAACATATTGCATTGATAGTTGCTGGTATAAGGGCTAAGGGCACTGAAATGGCTGCAAGCTTTGTAGCTAACACATGGAGGTCATGGGGTGCACTTGAACCTGTGCTGAAGAGGATAGGTACAGGTTTGCCAGCTGATGGTGCTGTGGCTGTTGTCTTGGAGTTCATTGACTTAGACCAGGATGGACATGTTGACACTGTACAAATAGTTGAGGTTGTAGGCACAGTTGTCACCGATAAAACAGTTGTCCCAGACATATTGCCATGGGAGCAAGTGATCTATGTTCCAACGGGTTAAATCTTTTCCCCTCTTTTTATTTTTTTGTTTTACTTGTTCTAAGGGCTTTGATGATTGTGATTGTTAGGTCAATTGTTATTATTGCAGCTGCTATGTAGATTAATAGATTTGCTGTGTATGGGTTCTTTTGGAGGGTTATAGCTGTTGCAATGGTTAAAGTGAACATTGCGAGTGGTATGAATTCAAGTGTTTCCTTTGTGGCTTTGTAGGTTTGAAGCATTAACTTGTTGATTTTTGATTCTCTTGTTTTCTTTATGATTATGGGTAGGGAGGTTAGAGCTATAGCTGCATAGATTAGTGGGGAGAGAATTATTATTAGAGCTGTGGTTAATGGTTTCCCCTCGATTTTCTTGGCTGTGTAGTATACTTCTATCACGTTTAACCCTGTTTTCTTTTTATTTTTTACTTGGTACCATTTCCTTAAACCTTGTAGGGTAGCTGTTGATCCCTCTTTTTCCGGCCCCGTTGGCAGTATCCATTTTCTACCCTTCTCATCTATGTATACATCGTTCATTGGTGGCATTGTAACTTTTACTGTGTATTCATTTATTTCCAGGTTTACATCGAATTTGAAGATTAGTTTCCTTCCATCCTTTACCATGGGGTATTCCTTTACATATTGGTTTGTTTCAAATTTTAGGGTTGCTTCGCCTTTAATGTTTGTAAGGGTTATAGCTGCTTTACTGTTTATTTTTTGTGTGGCTACTTCTGCTCCTTTAACTTCTTTTATTTCTATTTTCTCTACGTAGGTTTGGTATGTAACCTTTTCTTTATTTGTTTTTATTTTAACTGTGATGATTGTTTTCTTCTCAGTGGTTAGATCTATCTCTATTCTGAGTTGATCTTGCTGGGCATGTACCATTGGAAGGAAATAAATAACAGTTAATATGATGAGTATGCCTATCAGTTTCTTTAGGTTCATTGGGTCTCCTCTTACTTAATTGAACCCTTCCAGGGATTCCTTTTTTATTCATGGAGCGAAGAATTTATATTTTTATGTTTCTCTTTTAAACTTGGAGGTGGTTTTTACTTTGGGTGGTTTCCTTCCATGGAAAGGAAGAGGGGTTTTATTTCTTTTACCATTTATTTTCATAGTGGTTATTGCCATATTGTTTTTCCCTTCTATGTTTAAGTTGGAGCCTAAATTGGATTTTGAGTATAGTTACAGTGGCTTGGTTCCTAGGGGAGGGGTTTCACTTGTTTATTTATCTCTTAGGAACAGTGGCAGTGGAACCCTTAGAGATGTACATTTATCTGTTGATATGCTTCCTCCCGGTTGGAATGTTTTATCGGTTAAACCAAATGTAACCTCTATTCCCTCTGGGAGCAGGGTGCCATGTGAAATTGTTTTAAATGTTTCAAACCAGGCTTCAACTGGGAACAAAAGTTTTAGAGTCCTTATTAAACCAGGAAACACTGGAGCGAAGTGGTTTATGGTTAATGTAACTGTTTTCCCTATGGATTTCGCTCAGCGTTACCTTAACGGTTTCCTTGTTAATCTCCCATTGAATTGGGAGTTTAAACAAGCTGGGACCTTTTTTAAGGGTCAGGTTGCCTCCTTCAACAGAAACTTGTCCATTTACTACCAACTTGAATTTGAGTCTTGGTCGGGATCAAAGTATAATAGTCTTGACGAATACATCCAGGGTAAATTTGAGTCTTTAAGAGAGGAAATGGGTGAGTTGAAGTACTCTTTGCTCCGTGAAACCTCTGTTAACAAACATAGAGCAAAGATATACACTGTTATGTTCAGGGAGAAGGGGTTAATTGGATACATGGTTTTCTGGATCTGTGATTTCACGGACAGAGCAGCTACACTTTTCATTTTAACAGGTGCTAAGTTGAACCCCTACCTTTACATCCAAATGGTTCCGTTGCTTCCAAGGTTCCTGGAGGTGAAATGCCACACTGAGTATGTGCACCCGGTGACAGGGGACTCCTTTCTCATCCCTATTTACTGGAATAACACCCTTGAGAAAAACGCTGCTTTAATGACGGGTAATAACACTTTAACCTTTAAGTTCTATAATCCCTTCATGTTCACTTTTCAATTTTTCCATGTTGAAAAGGAGAAGTTGAAAACAAATGTTAGTCTTCACGGATTCTTTGTTGAATGGTTAAAGGAGTCTTTAAACACTTTGAGGGAGAAGGGATTTAACCTCACAAAGTCTCTTGGCGGCCCCTATGAATTCCAAACCATGGATAGGGATAGGGTGTTATACACAATGGTGACACTTAGAGATAAAGGAGGGGAATACTACAACTACTTCTTCTTCACTTGGTTTAACAGAAGAGTTAATTGTGTGTATAAAGCATATTTTATAGCTTTAAGGGTTAGTCCTCAGGAGCCGAGATCGGTTCTTTACATGCTTGAAGCCATTATTTCAAGGGTGAAATCAACACCATGGCAACGTTAACCTTCTCTCCCTTCAAAACATTTTCAATGGAGACTATATCCCCCTATGTTACGGGTATTTGAAACTCCCTTACACTTGAGGCCAAGATGCAATCGGGGTTTGAAATCTCTGTTGATTGATGGATGCCCTCGGTTAAGAAAGCTGCAAAGGTTATAAATAGTAGCGAGGAACTGGGTAGTGAAATTATGTTTAGATTGGTTAACCGCCAGGGAAGCCGTTGAGTTTAGCCGTGGGAAGTACTGACTTGTCTCTGAAACTTTTCTTTTTTCCTTGATATAGCTTCTTGGTTTTTCTTGAGACGTGTTTGCTGTTTACATCTTTTAAAGGGAAATGTAACCCTTTTTAAATCGAAGTTGGAATTTTCTATTGGGTGATGGATATGTCTTTGTCACCTGAGCTTTACGATGTAATTGTTAAAATAGTTGAGGATAAGGTAAAGGATATAAGGGTTAGGAGGGAGGAATTCGATAAACTTATAAGTGAAATAGGGAAAATTGCAGAGAACCTAAAAACGCTTACAACAAGGGTTAATGAACTGAGTGAAGCCCAAAGGAAAACAGAAGAAAGACTAACAAGGTTAACTGAGAGAGTATACAAATTAACTGAGAGAGTTGATGAATTAGCAGTTAGGGTTAATGAGTTAGCTGAGGCACAGAAAAAAACAGAGGAAAGACTAACAAGGTTAACTGAGAGAGTGGATAAGCT
>JAOZFL010000135.1 GCA_027491455.1 Thermoproteota archaeon
TAGAACTCTAAGGGAAAGCAACCCACTGGCAAAGAGGGAATCATATAACTTAGTTCCTACAAGGTATTTAAAAGGCTTAGAATATTTATTGAAACCTGTTTCAATGTTTCTATTGGTGGTTGCCTTGCCCTCATGGAAAGTGAATAGTCGAAAACCAGTTTACATATAGGTGTCCAGGTTCATAGATTTCAAAGCCTAAGTTATATTTAGAGTTTTCTTTCACTTTTCCTCGACGGGTAGGCTTCTCCGAGGAGGTAGTAGTCCAGGAAACAACCACCTACTTCTTCGCCTAACACTACTCTAGCAGCTTCTGGAAAGGTGCAGGAATCCAGGTTAGGGCCAGCTTACCCACCTGTATTTCTCTCTTTCCCTTTTCATTTTCTCTAGTTCCCTTTTGATTAAGGTTATACTTGTAAGGGTTGTCATTACGCCTAACCTGAACTATACTCAGACAACTTAGACACCTAAATTCCCTAATAAATTTCCTTTATAAAACATTTGGTGCCCCATTAAATTCCCTTTCACCCACCCCATACCCTACCCCTTACTTTTTAAGGGTGGAACATACATGGTTGAGATGTCAACCAAGTTTGAAAGTATAGCTACACCAGTAGGAGTGGCTAGTTCCCCCATGACAGGGCCCCCAAAGAAAAATAAACCTTTCATACTTAAAATTTCAAGTGTCGCTGGGGCAGGGGAGTGAAGCAATCCATGTGAAGCATCGATTAAGCCTCCACCAACTGCAATAGGTAAAACCACTTTTGTCACGTTTTTCAGCAACTTAAAGGCAAACATTGATTTACCTTTCTTGGTTCTAGCCTTGACCACGATGGGTTTTAAAATTGGAAGCGAAGCAACAAAGACAAAGAAACACATCTTTCCCCTTTGGAAGGGACCTAATCCATTTAGGTATAATTTTGATTTTGCTAGGTGTCTTCATTTCCTCGACAAGCGAAGTCACAATTAGAAACATCCCATTAAAAATAAATGAGGACATAGACCTCCACATTTTAAAAATAAAACTTAAAGACACCATTATTAACTTAAGTAAGCAAAACATGTGCCTACTGGAGGGGTGTTACCCAGAGTATTCATCGCTACGCGCAGATTTAACGATCAAAAAGGAAGGTACAGGTTTTAACGATGAAAAATTATGGATTTATCTATACTCTTCCTATGGAGTAATCTCTAAACCTTTAATAATATCGGACTGGACTAAAGACATCTATTTAAGTCTAAGATTAACTAATGAGGTTCAGACAGCGTTAACCCATGCATTTTATGGAGAAGTAATAAAACCTACAGGAGTCTCAATAGACATCAAGGTAATCCCTTCAATAAAACTGATCTGGATTGGAATCATGGTGTTAGCCTTTGGAATAACGCCATCCATAATTAAATCGATGGTCAATTTAAGGAAGAGAAAATTACATGTAAATTAATACCTTCTTAACTTAAGGGAGACCCCCTTGCATCTAAGGGTTTTCATAATCCTTTGTTTGCAGCCCTTTAAATATCTCCTAGATTTACATCCTTACCAGAAATAAAAGAACATCTTTATCTACAATGTTAGAATCAAGTATACTTAGTTAAAACTTCCTCAGGTTTGAGTACATTTATTTTAGTCTTTTCCTTGAAGTGCTTAATGTTCCATGTCGCTAAGATATCTACATCATGTTGTTCCGCAATCCATAAAACTTTGGAGTCCCCATACCTTAAGCCTCTTTTCATCACATCCATCAACTCACGGACTTTTCTCGATAGATATAGCTCTGGAGAAGGCTCCACGACCAAAGGATACAAGATTACCATGTTCCTGACGATGTGAAGTTTCCTAAAAAGCTTGTCGGCGAGGCCGGGTAATCCCGCAGCGCACGCCACTCCATAAAGCTCAAGGACATTATATATTGATGTATAAAGTTTTTTGAGTTCCATGAGTGACTTTGCAACCGTAAATCTTGGATCAGTTCGATAAATAAATCTGATGACAAGCACATCCGTGTCTATGAAAATATTCATCTCCTGATTCTCCTCATAAGTTCCTCTGGAGTTTTAGCCTCAGTTTTCTCCATTATTCTTTCAACAACGTCATCTGTAAATAATTTTACGATGACCTCTAAATCTTCCTCCCCTCTCACCCTTCCCTTTAGGTAATGCAGTATAAAACGTTCAACTTCGGGTTTCCCCCCACCATAGGTTAATAATAAATGCCTCACCGCATCAACTAACATCTCACTTCTACTTCTATACAACCCATTCGCAATCAGTCGATCCATTCTCTTAACAAGCTCCACTGGAACCCTTACTTGAATTAACATGGACATCTCATCACCAATCACATACATTATATAATCATATATTTAAAAATAATGCATGTGGACCCTTAAAAAGTTTAATAAATAGTAAAATCAATAGATATCAAAATGATACCTTCAACTCTCTATAAGTCAATGGTAATTCTGAAAAAGAGAAAGCAGCATTAGAACTCTAAGGGAAAGCAACC
>JAOZFL010000136.1 GCA_027491455.1 Thermoproteota archaeon
GAGGTGATAGCGATTATTTTCGCCCCCTCCCTTTTAGCTGTTTCAGCTCTGACAATTATCTCCTTGGTTTCACCTGAACCAGAAAAGAAAATGCAGATATCCTTTTTACTTATCCTAGGCTTTACCACGTCTCCTAGAAAGGAAATGTTATAGCCGAAATGGTTTAGTCGAAGGGCAAGGGCAACTGCACATGTACCTGTTCTACCAACACCGTAAACATGTATAAAGTTAGCTTGCCCAATTAACCCGTAAAAGGTGTTTAATTTTTCAGATAAATCGGGGTTATAAGCCCTCAATATTTTTGTGAAGTTACCTATAACATCCTCTATTTCAGACATTTCCTTTAAAACAAGATCACTAAAGGACATTTAAATAAACTCCTCCAAAAATTAACTTCAGCTCCAATTGACAATTACACTATCCATCGTTTTTAAGTGGCACTGTCTAAAAGAGATTTTAAATGTCACTCCTTAAACTTTGCAAACAAAGCTGTTTTAGATATAAGTTCCCCTAAAAATAGTTTAGTTTTCGCGATGAATCCATGAACAAAGGTTTTGAGAACAAATATAGACCCTAAACCTTCTTCCCATCGGCTTCTAACCTCTGAATAGTAACATGAACCAGTCAACTTTGATCTTCCTCTTTTTAAAGGTTTTCTACATTAGCTGAGGCCTGCTAAATGTAGCTCTAAGTGTACTTACCGTACCTATAACTGTGACCAAGTGATTCAGGCTTCCTTTTACATGCAGTTGGTCTTGAAGCGAAGAACCCCAGGTATATGGATAGACTCCAAAATGGATCGGTAGCCTGTTAATCGACGTGAAAGTATAAGCTTTTAAATTTATTTAACTCCCTTTAGAAAGACTTTTCCATTCATAGATTTAAACATGAAATATCAAATTTCCTTCAAAATTTTCCCTGTTAAAAGAAAGGGGAAATGGTTAAATGCAACCATTTAATGGTTCCCTAAGCATCGATTTTCTGTTTAAGTATTTCTTCAACCGATGGAAAACTGTAACCTGCTAGTCTATGTATGAAGGAGCCTCCACTTAACAGTACAACTCCTCCTGTGTTCTGGATTTTTTCAATTATGCCCTCGTTTACAAGTTCTTGGCTTGTGTCACCTCCGACAAAGACAAGTCCATGGCCAAGTATCCTTTTTGTCAGTTTTATCCCATTGTTAAACCCTTTTTCGAAAACACCTAACGGCCCAGCTCTAATCCTTATTTCCTTATGGGAAAGTTTTTCACTGTAAACTTCAATTGTTTCATTTCCTATGTCCATTATGATCCCCTTTGAATCCTTCATTTCACTTATCGGAACACATTTGGATTCTCCATCCTCTAAAACGATGAAATCAACAGGGTGGTGGACTTTCCTCTTTAAAAGTTCTCTTGCAAGATCCACTTGCTCCCCTTTAATTTTTTTAGCTAGAAATTGTTCGTTCTGTAAGCCTAATCTGTACCCTTTGACCCTGGCCATCAGTTGACCTGGGATCCCACCGGTGAAAATCTCTATTTTTTCAGCTATCTTTAAGACATAATTTGCCTTTTCAAATTTAGCTCCACCCATAACAATTGCTTTGTCCTCGTTTTTTATCTCAGATATTTCATGGAGGATTTTAAGTTCAGTGGTCGACCTTACACCTACATATGTCCTAGCGATTCTCGGCAAAGCCATTACACTTGTGTGGGCTCTATGCCAAACGGGGATTGCATCGTTAACACAGCAGTTGACGACTCCTCTGAAAAAATCTATAAATGGACATTTGTCAGGGTTGTAAAGGGTTTCCCAGTCGAAAAACCTTATGTTATCCAATAAGATTATTTTCCCTTTATCAATTTTCCTTATTTTCTCCTTTGTTTCCTCTGTAAATATTTTGTTCCAGGGGATAAACTCTAGTTCCACGTCTAAAGGTAAATGTTTCCTTAGAAGACCGTAGTGTTGCCGTAAAGGGATGAAGTCTCTACCTCCCTTCCTCCCCTGGTGTGCCACGACGACGATGCCTGTGTAATCGGACATGAGTTCAAGTACATGAGCATAGACCTTTCCCCTTAAACTGTTCTCGACAACAAATCCATTTTCAAGGGGTATATTTATGTCTATTCTCATCAATATAGGGTTCTTCAACTGGTTAGGCAAATTTATAAGTCTAAAATCCCTGGTTGCCTCATAATAACTCATAACTACATCAACTCCGCAAGAAACAGCTCAAAGGATAGATTCTCAAACTTAAAATTTTTCATAATGAATAAAAGTAGAACACTTTCCTTATAAATTTTTTTAGAGACCCCCTGAATTCTCAATGTATTCATCCTCCAAAACCATCAGGCCTATTTCAATTAATCAATTCCCCCTCTAAAAAATTGTGATGTCAACTAGGCTTGTTTTAAATGGGAAGAAGCAATGTTTAAGTAACATTGTTTAACGGTCAAGGACCCGGTGTTTTTCAATGAAAATTCTTGGCTTTTCAGTTCAACTAATTCTTTTAAAGAGGTTTTCTCCTTCTCTTACCTCGCTCGTCAACGTTAAAGTTTTTAAACTTTTCCCTCTTTAGAGTAAAAATTGTGTTTCCAATTTGGTATATGTTTTGAAATAGACAGGAGATTAAAATGGTTAATAACTTTGCTACCTTGATAAAAGAGGTTATTAAGCCGAAGAAATGTGTTTTGTGCGGGGCCTGTGTTGCTTCATGTCCAGTTGAAGCAATAGAGATAAGACAGGAAAACCCTGTTTTAACTGGTGTATGTGTGAACTGTGAAGTTTGCTATTACCAGTGCCCCAGAACCAGTGTTTGGAGCATGGATTCATTGGAGGAAGCAAAGTTTGGAAGGAAGAGAAGGGAAAATGAACTCTTCGGAATCTACATAAAGGCTTACAAAGCAAGGGCAAAAGACAGGGAAATATTGGAGACTGCACAGAATGGAGGGGTAATCACAGCTCTTTTAAAGTATCTCTTTGATGAAGAGTTAATCGAAGGGGCATCTGTTGTTAGAAGAGATGAAAACTGGGAAGCCTATGCACACCTGGCTAAAACATTCCAGGAAGCTCTTGAAGCAGCAGGGTCTAAGTATCAGGTAGTCCCTGTACACATAAGTGTCAGAGAAGGTGTAGAGTATGGGTTTATGGAGTCATTGGCGTTTATAGGTCTTCCCTGTCAAATAGAGTCGCTGACAAATTACAGGTATTCGATGAAATCAGCTTTAAAACTAGGTGAAAGGGTGAGAATAGCCATAGGGGTTTTTTGCTACAGGGAATTTGACCACAAAAAGATGCTTAATTTCTACAGGGAGAAAGGAATAAATCTAGGAGAAGTAACGAAAATGGAAATAGAAAAGGGTAGGTTCAAAATGTTCAGGGGGGATCAAACGGTTTTAAACGTTAAAATCAGTGAAATAAAAGAGAATTGGAGGGAACCATGTAAAATTTGCAGGGATTTCTCAGCTGAACTGGCAGACATCTC
>JAOZFL010000141.1 GCA_027491455.1 Thermoproteota archaeon
GCTGTTATGCATCAAACTGGTTTAAGAGACATGAACAAATTAAATGGACTTGGACCGAAGATGCCTGTAACTGCAACCGTGGCTTTAATAGGGGCACTTGGAATAGCTGGTGCCCCCCCTACAAATGGGTTCCAAAGTGAATGGATGATTTTCGAAGGGGGGATGCAGGCTCAACAGTTGCTACTAACAGTTATAGCTGTTGTTTCAACTGCTTTAACAGCTGGGTACATGCTTTGGATGATAAGGAAGGTTTACTTTGGTCCGCTACCAGAGTACTTAATGGATGCAAAGGAGGCGCCTATGACAATGCTTGTACCCATGGCCATACTGGCTGTTTTAGCTGTGGTTATAGGGATCTATCCAACGCCTCTTCTAAAAATTATTCAGCCAGGGGTACAGGGAATAATTGGATTTATAGGGGGGATGTCCTGAAATGGAGCAAGTAACATTAGATATAATTGCACCTGTAATTTCACTGTTAATCTTCGCTATTTTAACTCCTTTAATGGATTACACTGGTAGAGAATTGAAATGGAAAGATCTCCCAGGTGTTTGGTCAACGATTTCATTTCTGGTTTCAATGTACTTCCTATATGAAATTTACAGGGTTCAAAGTCTTAGGGGCCCCCTTCAATGGAGTGTTTTCTATGTTGACATGTTCAGCGTTTACATAGCATTTGTTTTTATCTTCCTAGGTTTACTGGCAACTTTTTACTCAATAGAATACATGGGACATGACACAGGGCAAGGTTTCTATTATGCTCTGACCCAAACCATGATTGCAGGGATGGTAGGGGTTGCCTTTGTGAGGGACTTGTTCAGCCTTTTTGTTTTCTGGGAGTTAATGGCTTTAAGCTCATATGTATTGGTTGCCTTCAGAAAGGAGAAATGGGAACCAGTTGAAGCGGCAACTAAGTATTACGTGATGAGCTCATCAGGGTCTATAACCTATCTTTTATCTCTTTCCCTTCTATACGGGTTGACAGGAACCTTGAACATTCAGCAGCTTGCCTCCATATTAACTACTTCAAGCCCTGTGCTCTATGCGATTATGGGGATGATGATAGTTGCCTTCGGGATAAAAGCAGCTGTAGTTCCCTTCCACACATGGCTACTGGATGCACATCCAGCAGCTCCTAGCCCTATTTCAGCTCTTCTTTCAGGGGTTGTCATTAAAACAGGTATTTACGCTTTGGCAAGAATATTTTTCACCATTTTCATCCCTTCAACCTTTAACTATGGTTTGCTTTTAGCTATCCTCGCGGGTTTAACGATGACAATCGGGAATCTCATGGCTCTGCTTCAAACAGATATTAAAAGGCTTCTAGCCGCGAGCAGTGTAACTCAGATAGGCTTCATACTTATTGGTTTAAGTTCCGCGGCTTTCAACCCTATATTCGCTCTTTCAGGTTTAACAAGTGCTCTTTTCCACCTGTTTAACCATGCAGTGATGAAAGGATTGGCTTTCTTAGCTGCAGGGTCCATTATCCATAGATTGGGGACGAGGAACATAAATGACTTGATAGGTATCGGTAGAAACATGCCTGTAACAGCTGTATGCCTGTCAATTGCTTTACTTGCACTTGGCGGGGTACCATCGCTGAATGGATTCATGTCGAAGTGGATGCTTTTCTCAAGCGCCATCAATGCAGGTCTACCTGTTTTAGCATTGGTTGGGATACTTAACAGTGGTTTCTCAGTTGGTTATTATTTATGGATTATACACAGACTCATCCTACTTAAACCAGTAAGCAACAGAGAAATAAATGAGAAATCCCTGAGCATAATGCTCCCCTTAATAGTTTTAGCTGCTCTATGCATACTTATAGGTGTTTACCCCCAAATAATCGTTCAATTCGCTGAAAAAGCAGCTTCAGTGCTTCTAACCTAACCCCATTTAACTGAAAAGATTCCATCTATATACACTCGAAGCTACATTGGAAAAACTTTAAATTCATATACCATTTCAGGGGCTTCCCTCAATAATCACTAAATTTGATTCTATAAACACTTAAAGCCTGTTTAGGGTTAGAATAGTTATTCGGTGACAAGCATCACAGCAAGACATTTATTCGTGAAACTGCTCTTTCACGAAATAATTACACCTTCACCTAGAATTTTATATGTGATTAGCCCTTGATTTCCCTCGGTTTCCTCTTTTAAATCCAGGTTATCGAAAAAAATATTAGTGGAATGGAACATAGACTTTTTATTGGGGGTAGTATACGGTTTTAGATGTCCACTGAAACTTACCATGTGGTTTTCCAAATGGTTTGCTCAAGATGTAACCGTAAGGAGGTTATTTACCTAAGGAATTATAGGTTGAGGCTTTGTAGCTTCCATTTCATTGATTTCTTTGAAAGGAAAGTGTTTGACTTCATAAGGAAGTTTAAATTGATCAAAAGAGGTGAAAGTGTCTTAGTTGCTTTTTCAGGTGGCAAAGACAGTTTAGCTTGCCTCTTATCCCTGAGATCAATTGCAGATGAACATGGATTCAACGTCTCAGCTTACCACATAGATCTAGGTATAAACGGTTACTCATACACCATGAGGAAATATGTTGAGGAAATATGCGGGGAGCTAGGGGTAACCCTTCACCTAACGGATTTAAAGGAAAAATATGGTTTCACCGTTGAAGAAGCTTCTAAGAAAAGGAAAAGACCTGTTTGCTCTGTATGCGGCATAGTTAAGAGATACTTAATGAACAGAGAAACAAGGGAACTTGGATATAATAAGTTGGCTACTGGGCATAACATGGATGACATGATTGAATTCGCCTTCAAAAACTGGTTAAACCAAGAATTTGAATGGCTTGCGAAACAAAAACCTCTCCTCCCACAATTACACCCCAAAGTAACCCCTAAAATAAAACCGTTGTTTGAAAGAACCGAAAAAGAAAACGCTGCATATGTCACGCTTAAAGGATTCGAATATCCATTAAATGAATGTCCAAACACTTATCTCTCCGGCTGGAAAGAAGTAGCTTCTAAAATAGAGGAAATGAAAACCGGCTTCAAGTTAATGTTCATTAAAAGCCTAGAGAAATTCAGCTACCCCCTTAGACAAGGCGATTTCAAAGTTTGCAGCCTCTGCGGAGAACCCTCTTCAAGTGAAATATGTGCATTTTGCAAAGTCAAGACAGCAAAAATATGAAGATTCAGCGTTCTCAACAACTAAAATTTAGGGGATCCCTGCTTAATTAATTTTCAATGCTTTAAATTGCAATATAGAAGAATTGTTATACAAAGAAATTTATCTCACCGTGCCCCCAGTTTCTTAAAGGAGAAAAGTGCGATGGCTATGAAAGAAACCCCTAAGCCCTTCGTCAAAGAGGTGATAATAGAGAACTTTATGTCATATGAATATGCTAGGATCCCCCTTAAAAAGGGAGTCAACATTGTTTGTGGACCTAATGGTTCAGGTAAATCATCAATTTTACTTGCAATCGCAGTGGCCCTTGGTCAAACCTACACTGAAAGGGCAAGGAAACTCAGCGACTTAATCAGGCATGGAAAAGAAATGGCAAGGGTAACCGTGGTGTTCGACAACAAACCCATGAACAAAGCAAGGCCCATACCAAATTGGAGAAAAGACGACTTCATCGTAACAAGGTACCTAAGGAGAGACGGACAGTACTGGCATGAAATAAACTATAGAACAACAACTAAAACAGAGGTTAAAAGAATACTTTCAAGGATGGGTTTAAACCCTGACAACATGCTCATCATCATGCACCAAAACACAATTGAACAGTTTGCTGTGGTTCAACCAGAAGAAAGACTGAAAATGATCGAGGAAGCAGTTGGATTATCTGGATACAGAGAAAAAATAATTGAAAGCAGAGAGAAACTCCAAGCAATCCTAGGAGAAGAACAAACAGTTAAAAACCTACTGGAAAAGGCAAATGAAAACCTTCAACAATGGGAGGAAGAATATAGAAGACTCATAGTGAAAAGAGAACTTGAAGAAAGGAAAAAGAAGCTTACAATTGAACTTGCATGGGCTAAAGCTACCAACCAGGAAAAACTGGTTTCTAGATTGGAAGCTAAACTAAGAGACCTGAAAGGGGAAGAGGGAAGGTTAAAGAGAATAATTGAAGAAACAGTTGAGGAAATCAGGGAAAAAGAGGAAGAAACTTTGAAACTCAACAAGAAAATAGAATCCAAATACACCAAACTAATCCATTTAGAGAAGGAGTTAACAAAGAACAGAGTGATGCTTAAAATACTTGAAACAATTGAGAAATTAAACAGACACATCAAAGGATTGGTCATGGATGAACTGAGAGGGGTGATTGATGGAAGGGGAAGAATAGAGGTGGAAGCCGAAGAAGTAAAAAGCGAAATAGAAACTGTTTTCTCTGAAATAGTGAAGTTAAAGAGAGACTTAGAGGAAGAAAGGAACAGATACGTTGATTTAAAAGTTAAAGAAGCCGTTTCAAGGCTTAAAATGGAAATGGTTTTAAGTGAAAAGGGTAACACTGAAAAGGAACTGAGAAAAGCAAAGATAGATTTAATGAAACTCATAGATGAAGCCTCAGCTCTTGGAAAAAAGATTTACACGGAAAGGAAAATAATGGAGATTTCAGATGACATAAAAATGGTTAACGCCCAGTTAGCAGCTTTAAAAGATGTAACACCAGAAGTTGAAAAAATATATTTCAATTATAGAGACCTAATCGAGGATTTGAAGAGAAAAGCAGAGTTAATAGCTGAAAACAGAGAAAAAGCTGTGGAAGAGCTAAGGTCAAGGGAAAATGTATGGAGGAGAAAACTAAGTGAGTTGCTGGGCAAAGTAGGTGAAACATACAGAGAGATACTTACCAGTTTAAACGCAGTGGGAGACGTTAAACTGGTAAACTTAAAAGATGTGGAAACAGCTGGAATAGAACTGTTAATAGGTTTCAGGGGATCCAAACCCATGATCCTAGATCCTTACATTCAAAGTGGCGGTGAAAGAACAGTTGGAACGATGTGTTTCCTATTAGCTCTACAGCAACACATAAAGTCCCCGTTAAGAGCTGTCGATGAATTCGACGTCCACATGGACCCTAGAAACCGAGAAGTTATACTAAAACATTTACTTTCCATGATGGAGAAGAAGGGGGCGCAATACATTGTTATAACACCGAATCAACTCTTAGAAGTCAACGAAGAAACCCATGTGATAGTAGTGCAGAACATGAGGGGCTCATCTAAGGTCAGCGTTGTGAGTTAAAAATGGACCGAAAAAGAATAGATTTACTCCTCAGAATAATTGAACTCAGCGAAACAGTTGAAAAAGGCCTGTTAGACCCCTTCAAAGTGGACGTCAAGAAGTTTTTCAACCAGTTATCCGAGATCCTCCCCCAACTTAAATCCCTTGAAGAGTTAAACATAGACATGGAAGCAGTTAGAAAACTTGTAAACGTAATATTCCACCAGAAGAAATGGTTCATCGATAAGTCCTCACTCCTATACTTCGACCCCATAATGATTCAATGGAAAATCCAAGTTTTAAACCTAAGGGGCCTAGCTGAAATCTTGGTCGATGCATGGCACCCAATAATTGAGCATCACCAATTAATTCCTCAAAGACTCATGCAGTCACTGGAATACTGGGAGAAGCTGGAGGGGAAACCTAAGGAGGAACTAAGCAGTTTTCTTGAAGGGCAACCAGGGAAAATAAACTTTGAAACACTCAGAGAGATGGGTTTCATTTCACAAGAGGAATTTGAATCAGGGCTTAAAAGACTTAGAGAAGAACTTTTAGAGAAAACAAGTGGTAAAGAAATAGATTACTGGGACTTCATAGTTGAAGAAACTTTCCAGGAAACAATTAGGAGAGCTTACCTAACAGCTTTCCTCTGTGAGTATGGTTATGCCTCAATAAGATTTTCACCTTTAGAAGAAAAATTCTACGTTAAGCCAACCTTGAAAAGAAAGGGAAGGGAAGGAGAAAGCCATTCCCTTCCCATATCCATATCAATCGATGTGTGGAGGGAGAAAACGGCAAATGCAAGGCAAGGGAAAAAAAGCTGAAGCTAAAAGCAAGGTTAAAAGAGCTGCCAGAATGCTTCTCCTCAAGAGACATGGACAACCCGGTGTTAAAGGATGGGAATTGAAAAGAATCCTTGGGAAAAGATACCTAGACATAATTAGGATACTTGATGAAAGACTAGGTGAACTAGGGCTCACAGTGAAGATAATAGATGAGGAAGGAAAAGTTAAAGGGTTTAACGGGGAAGACCTAGGGAAAGCCAAGTTCTACGTGGTTTTAAAGGAGCCACCGCAACTACCAGAGGTTAAAGCAGTTGGTTGGAGAATAGACGACCTTGCATGTCTCTCAGCTTCCATCCTTTACATCGTGTCAAAAAGGGGAAGAGCACCCAGAAAAGAAATAGAGAACATTTTAAAGCAGAAAATCCCAAAGTGGAGGGTTGAAAGGAACATAGACCGATTCATCAAACTAGGATACTTAATGGAAGATGAAAACGAGGTGATTCGAATCGGGTGGAGGACAAGGGCTGAAATAGATGAAAAGAAAATGATGGATACATTGATGAAAAGAGAGGTTGAAGAAAAAAGTTAACCTGCTTCCCTTCTAGAAGGATGTTGAAATGTATTTATCAGAGCTTAGAGAAAAGGATAAAAGTGTAACTGAAGTTTCAAAAGCTATGAGGATCATAGAAATAATGTCAGTTTAATTCTCAGCTTCTTGGAAACTCTTGGTTTAGTTGGTAGGAAGGTGCTGGGAAGGAGGGCCTCCTTCTTTCTAAGGCCTAGGGAGAGGTACCTGGTTGAAGCTTTAAAAATGAATTTTAAGTCGGCCTTGAAGACTCTTAAATCCGTTGAGACAGAGGCTGAGAGAGGTGAGGCGGGTATAGAGGAAATAGAGTCTCTTGAAGACATAACTTTTGTTCTTAGCCTTTCAGAGGAAATGATTAGGGAAGAAGTTGACAGAGAGGCTTTGAGGAAAACTAGACTCTCAGTTGAAACATCTATATAAGCCATGCAAATTGATGAAGGACTATCTTTTTCCTAGGCTCAATTAGTTCAATCAGCACACCCATGAGCATAAGAGAAGTTTTCGGGGGCTGTTTCAAGGACAAGGGAAAACACTTCAATCTATTAGGGGGGAGCTGAGGAAAAAGCCAGGAAACTGAGGCTTGAAATGGTTAAAACATATTTTTTACAGATGGAGACTTTCCACCGATAGAGTTAAACCTTTTCAATAAGATCCTCCTTTCAGCCTTGACCAATTCTTCAAATATATTCCTTTTTCCATTGAAACTTTTCAGGAATTCCTCGGCTTCCTTCAAACCTAGATTAGAGGACAAAGCGATAAAGGCGTTTGAACCGTAAACTGAGAAAAGCCTAGCTGATCTTTCAAGTTTACTCCACACCTTGCCTTTAACCTTTCTTCTCTCCTTTAACCTTTCAATTTCATCTAGGACAACATCTATTGCTTCATTAGTCATCCCTATCCTTTTCGAACCGCAGATGGGACACTTAGAAACTTTTAAAGCTTCAAAAACCCCTTCTTCAACCACATATTCCCTGCAATCCAAACAAACGAAAACTCTTCTCTGAGAGAGAAGTCTAGCCTTAGCCGATAAAACCATGAGCATCTTCCTTTTATCAGCTGAAACAGGTTCAATGAATTCATCGACATATTTCAAAGCTGAAACCGCTACTTCGGAGGGAGAAAACTCTTCACTCAAACATGTAACCTTTAACTCACCATTAACAGCCTTTAAAAGCTGTTTTTTAGCTCCTTCCACATCTAAGTCCTTTAATAAAACCTCCTTGAATGCTTCCTCGTAGACAGGTGTCCCCTTTAAGGCCCTTAAAAGTTGATTTGAAACCTGACTCGTAACTCTAACCTCCCTTTCAATGACCCCCATTCTCCTCGCAACATGTATTAAACGCCATTTAAAGAAGCGGCTGTTTATCACAGCTTTTCTAAGTTTATTTTCAAAGGATTGGGCATCAGGGTTCAAAAGCAAATCTGCAACTTCTTCCACTCCTGCTCTCCCAGTTTTTATGATGATTCTGTACGGGTTTTCTTGTACCCCGACTGATTCACCCAGCAAGTCAGCCAGTGAATGGGCTAGAAACCTTGAAATAGCTCTGTTAATCTTTGTACCGAAGTGTGCATGTACAATCAGTAAATCCTTAAATTTCTCGATTAAAATCTCCTCATTAGATGGAACAGGTAACCCCCTTGAGGCCTGATTATACACATCCATTACAGCTCTTTCCATGACATTTACATCCACTCCATACATTTCACCGAGTTTCTCAGCTATTCGCCTCAAACCATAGCCTTCTCCAACCATTTCAAGGACCTTTCCACGTATGAAGCCGACTTCCTGGGCGACTTCGAAGGGAACAGGTATTTCCTCGCCGACCCAGCTTGGCACAGCGCCAAGGGAACTATCCTCAGGTTTTACATAGACCCTTTCATTGTAAACTTGGAGCAAAGTCCAGGGCCTACCTGACATAATGAACTTTGCACCTGGCTCCCCATACTCAGCGATAAACAAGTCATCTAAAACACCGACTGGTAAACCATCAGTTTCATCAACCACCAGGTACTGCTTTATCTCAGGAATCATGGAAAGGTTCTCGTAATAGTACTTGAAAAGATAACTTTTACCTCTGAAAACCCTGAAAAAACCGTTTTCAGCATCGTAAAAGATGAATCTATTGGGTAAACTATCCATATAACTTAAAATTTTCCTCAGATCCTCTTCACATAGATCTCTGTAAGGGTAAGAGTTCCTGTATATTTCAAGCACCTCTTTAACGGTCCATTCCCCCTTAACTATAAGCAAACCTGCTAGTTCATGCATTAAAACATCAAACGGTTTCTTCGGAACCTCTATTTCCTCAAGTTTATCCTCAAATGCTCTCCTTGCAATAACCATTGCCTCTAAGGCATCATCTGGGTTTTGAACAATTACAACTCCTCTTGAAATCTCCCCGACTCTGTGGCCGCTCCTCCCAACCCTTTGAACAAGTTTAACCACTTGCCTAGGTGAATTGTACTGTATACAGAAATCTATTTCACCAATGTCTATTCCAAGTTCAAGTGAAGAGGTGCAAATAACTCCCTGATACTCACCGCCTTTTAACCCCCTCTCAGCTCTAAGCCTAACAGGTTTAGACAGGGAACCATGATGTATGTCAACGGGGAACTTTAAATCCATGATTTTAAGCCTGTTTGTCAGGAGTTCAGCCATGGACCTTGTGTTGGTGAAAATCAAAGTTGACCTATGTTCCTCTACAAGGTTTTTTATCTGCCTAAGCCTCGAAGCAACCTCTGGATAAGTGTAGATTTCCTCAGCCACCATATAGTCAAGTTTAATTGGTCTTGGAAACATGATTTCAATCTTCATCCTTTTTGAAACCGGGACATAGACAATTTGACACTTTCTATTCGTACCAACCAAGAACCTGGCCACTTTCTCCGGGGAACCAATGGTTGCAGATAAACCTATGATTTGGAAATCCCTTCCAATGGTCCATCTTAGTTTTTCAAGGGAAAGTGAGAGCTGAGACCCTCTTTTGCTATCCGCTAACTCATGTACTTCATCGACCACCACCCACCTAAGATTTCTCAATGTCTCCCTTAACATCTTTCCATTCAAAATTATTTGAAGAGTTTCAGGAGTAGTTATTAGGAGATCAGGTGGAGCAACTGCCTGTTTCCTCCTTTCAGCGGTTTCAGTGTCTCCATGCCGCACAGAAACAGTTAAGTCAAGTTTTCCACACCACCATTCAAGTCTGTCAAGTAAATCCCTGTTTAAAGCTCTAAGAGGAGTTATGTAAAGCAGTTTAACTCCTCTAACCCCCCTCTCAAAAAACATTCTTTGAAGAAGGGGGAGAAGAGCAGCTTCTGTCTTACCGGTTCCAGTTGGAGCTATTAAAAGAACGTTTTCCCCTTTAAATATGAGGGGGATGGCTTTCAACTCAGGTTCAGTTAAACTAGAGAATCCTTTCTCAAAAATCAGTTTTCTAAAAGGCTTAACGAATAAGCTAAGCACATCTTCCTGTCCTGTCAACTTAAACTACCCGAAGATTAAGAACAATTAATCAGAAACCAGAAGAAGATTTTAAATATTCCGCAATTCATCAAAAAAACTTCCGAAAGGTATACTTCAATATTTAATTAATTTGACAACATAAAAACTAATAAACTTAATGGTTGAGGAGAATTAAGGGTTAAAAACACAGAGAAAAATTTAGTTGAAAGTAATTAATACATCGCTGACCATGTAAATCTGCGTAAAGTTAAGAAAAATGATATGATGTAATTGCAGGTAACATGGTAAAGGTACATAGCTAACCGCATATTTTTCTTCCAGCTCACTGACAATTTCCCTATGCAAATGCTACAATGATGGTCACTATCCCTTCAAATACAGGGACACATACCAGAATTTCCTTGGGTTCTATGTTTCCCTGGAAATTTCTCATGGCATAATCCAAAGTTTTCTCAATAAATGTTCCGATTAAATCTGGAAACATTTAATGGGTTGAATGCCTTCTCTCCATTAAACACATGGAAACTGTTAGAGAGGCCAGTAGTCTCTAAACGCCTTTTTTATTTCTTCTAAAACCTTCCTAGCCTTTCCAATTACATATGGATCTGATTTTGTCCGCTTATCCTTTAGAGGGGAGCTGACACCTGTTAAAACAGACATAACTGTAACTAAAGCCCTTGAAAGCCCCTCTCCATACCCTCCCTCCAATGAAGCCACCAATCTACCAGCAGAACTTATACTTGCAATTTCCAATGCCTTCAGGAAAGCGTAACTATAACCATAGGATGAAAGGTTCATACTAGTGATAGGATCCCCCTTGTATGCATCGAAACCAGCTGAAATCAAAACAAACTCCGGTTTAAACTCCTTTACCACTGGCATAACAACTTCATCAAGAAACTCTATGTAAATATCATCCGATGAACCAGGTGGAAGCGGAATGTTAATGTTAAAGCCTTCACCCTCACCAACCCCTTTCTCCTCGATAAACCCAGTGCCAGGATAAATGGTTAAGGGGTCCTGGTGGAGGCTTATGAAAAGAACATCGGATGAACTGTAAAAGATTTCTTGGGTTCCATTACCATGGTGACAATCTACATCCAAAATTAAAATTTTCCTAAAGTTTTGTTTTCGAATCAGGTTTGCAGCTGCAATTGCAACGTTGTTAAAGACACAGAAACCAGCTGTTGGAGCGGAAAGAGCCCTACCCTTAAAGCCTGCATGGTGCCCGGGTGGACGAACTAAGCCGAAACCATTCCTTACTTCTCTGCTTAAAACCTTTTCACATATCTTCAGAATCCCCCCTGCAGCTAATAGAGCTACTTCAAAACTTTCCTTTGAGAGGGGTGTATCAGGGTCCAAGTAACCTCCCCCCCTCTCACTTATTTCTTTAACGAGATCAATGTATTCCTCACTATGAACCAGTTTAATTTCATCTAAGCTTGCCTTTCTAGGTGGAATTAACATGCATCTTTCATTGTTGATAAAACCATTTTTCCTTAAGGCATTCATGGCCTCCAAAAGCCTTTTAGGGGATTCAGGATGGAAAAGACCTGTTTTATGCTTCAAATACCGGTCACTGTAAACAATACCTGTTTTACACACCCTGGATCAACACACATCATTTGAAAAAAGCCAACTTCGGTTAAATAAAGTCTTTTATATTAAAAAATGTTTAGGTTTAGGGCTCAGCGTAGGTAGACGTTAGTAATCATGCCTACACTTTGGTGTTCATCACCTACAGGTTCCCCTAGGTTCATTGGAACTGTGTCATAGGGCTTACCCCTGTTAGGTAACCCTTCCTCTTCATTTGTATCCTCCACAGAGAGATCATACCTTTAATCGTTACTCTGTAGAAGATGCTCGGAGAGGGAGGAAAAGGGTTCCCCTCTTTAGAGAAACTTTAAGGTCAGTAACTCCTTCAAAACTGTTTAGTTGAAATCACACTCGCCCTGTAAAGCTGTTGAGAGCGAGGCTTCCAAAACTGGGGGGTTAATCAGAAACACAGGGAGTTGTAATACATAAAATTTATATATGGATGGATAATCCAACCATATATAAAGTGTATGAGGTGTAGGGATTGAAAAGGAAAATAGACTACCTGTTAATTGCCTTCATGTTGATTGCAATTGTAATAGCCAGTGTTTCACTGTACTATTCGTTACATGCAGCATCGGCGATTTCAGCCCTAGATAAGTCAACTGTACAGTTAAGTGAAAAGCTTGATAAATTTATGGAGGAGACCTTGAAGCCTGCCCCTCAATTTCCCAAGACGATTAAAGATATGCTGGGCAGGGAAGTAATTATCCCTAAGGAACCTGAAAGAATAGTTTCTATGGCTCCAAGCATAACTGAAACATTGTTTGCATTGGGCCTTAAAGATAAGGTGATTGGTGTCACAAAATATTGTGACTATCCACCGGATGTACCTGAACTGGTGAAAGAGGGGAAAATAGAGGTAATTGGTGGTTTCACTAATCCAAGTGTAGAAAAGATAGTTAAGCTTGAACCAGACTTAGTCATAGCTGTAGACCTTCAGGAAAGATTTGTAACTAGACTTGAGTCGCTAGGGGTAATAGTCGTAGCTGTGAAGGCTGAGGGACTAAGTGATATTTATAGCTTAATAGCTTTGATTGGCAGAGCAACAGGGAGATACGAAGATGCTTTAAAGCTAAATAGTGAATTAAAGAGTCAAATTAAATCAACTTGGGAGAAAGTTCTTAGCATAAAGGAGAAGGTAAAGGTTCTACATATCGCTTGGTTTGAACCACTATATGTTGCTGGAGGAAAGAGCTATGTGAACGACATTATCACAATGGCTGGAGGAATAAACATTTTTGAGGACAGCAAGGAAGGTTGGCCGGTGGTTAGCCCTGAAGCGGTGGTAGAGAAGCAGCCAGACATAATAATTGTGAGTGGGCACGCTTACCCAGGTAAATCACCAGAAGAAGTAATTAAATACATTAAATCTGTGCCTGGATGGAAGGAAATAAAAGCTGTGAAGGAAAACAGGGTTTTCATGTTAACAGATGATGCTGAAAACGCATTGGTTAGACCGGGTCCAAGAATTGCGAAGATAGTTCAACTCCTAGCCAAAATATTCTATCCTAAAGTCTTTGGAGTAACATTACCCCAAGTAATAGCTGAGACTAGTTAATAGGGTCCTGGAAACATTTCAAGTTTTAAAGAGGTGAGTATTCATAAGTTTAACGACGATTTACCATGTAACATACTACACATCTAATGAATCCACTTACATTTTCTTCCTTAACTGCAACTTTAACTGCAGGGGGTGCATCAGAAACTTAACGTGTTGGGATACCCATTTACCGAGAAAAACCCTTTATAAATTGAGTAAATTACCTCTAACAAAGGAGTTATTAACACTGAAAGATTTACATAGACTTTTATTAGGGGTTAAGAGGAAAAACAACTTAAAAAGGGTTATTTTGGGTGGAGGGGAACCAACCACCGATAGAAAATTGATCGAAGTCCTAGACATTATGAACAAATTAGAGTTAAATGTCGAGTTGTTGACAAATGGATACGAAATTGATGATCAACTATTAAACAAACTTTCAGATATTCAAGCAAATGTAACTGTAAGTATAAAAACAATTAACCCATTGAAACACCTTGGTTACACAGGGGCACATGTTCATAGAGTCTTGGACAACTTCAAAAGGATGTATGAAAAGGGTTTAAAGTTATCAGCTGAACCTGT
>JAOZFL010000143.1 GCA_027491455.1 Thermoproteota archaeon
CCTCTTTTGTACTGTTGAGACAGAGTCCATGTAACCTCATCTACTTGTCTGAGTATACTTTCTATTCCCATGTTTCATCTCCACTTAATAACTTTTAGGGGACCATATTTATTATTTTCACTTTTGTTCATTCTTCTTTTTAAAGTGTTTCTTTCCTTTACCTTACCACTTCTACTCCAAACCATTTTGCTTTTTATTGCTATGAATAGCTTAGTTTGAAAGCATGGAAATCCATTGTTCAGCTTTCTGTTAAACTTTTTTCTTTGTTCTATCTTTTTACCCCTTTTAAGGTTTTCAAGCATAATTATGAATTGTTTCCCAAGGCTTCATTGACCATTGTCCTGCTTCCTTATGTAGGGCGCCGTTGACTATCTTACCGCTCTTCTTGTAGCATGATATACTTTTTCCCTGGACATTCCTGGTTAAGAGAGGGGGATCTTCCCTATAGAAAGGTTTTACATTCAATTAGAGTGGACCGGGCGGGATTTGAACCCGCGGCCTCCGCCTGTTTAGCTGTTTTAAGCCGCCAAGGCGGCACTCTTGGAACAAGTAGTTTTTCTTCCAGCTGAGCTACCGGCCCACTTATATTTCAACATTTCCTCTTGGTTAAATTCCTCAGTTTGCAGTTAATCTGTTAATTTTGCTTTTTAAATTTTTCCTTGATCTTTTACTTTCTCCTCCTTTTTTGTTTTCCACTGAATTATTTCCTTCACTTTTATCCTTGGACCTATTTCTTTCATGTTTGATGGATGTATAAACCTTATTTCTAGGCTTCCATTTTCCCCTTTCATCGTTAAAGCGCAGACCACATCGTCCTCGAAACTTTTCATTTCTGTTAGAGTCTCAATTTTTTTAAGAGGGACATTTAACGCCTCGCAAAGGATTTCTGCATCTTTTTCAGCTTCTCCCTTTAACACAACTATCTCCAACTTATTAAAAATTCCTTTATTGAATATTTCCCTTCTATGCTGAGGAATTTCACGTGTAAGGGTTACCCCCTTTATTAGAAGAGTTACAGGTTCATATATGGGTTTATGGTTTTTCATTTTTAAGATGTTTATTTTCCCTGGTCCTCCCTTGTACCTTCCAACGATTAAAACTCTGTTTACACCGTAGATATTGCAGAGGTTCCCTAGATCCTTTACACTTTTCTTTCCCCTTGTCACCCTTGTTGAGCCGGGTATTGCCTTGTTCAGGTCCCTTGTAAAGGTTCTAATCCTCTTCGTAGGGTATCTGGAGGTCGTTATTAGGAAGACCATGCACCCTTCATCTTGTTGTTTTAGGGCTGTAGGCTCCGCCTGTAAAGGTGAAGTTGCACTTGGGACACTTCCAGATACCGACAGCTATTCTCTTCATTTTCACTATTTTACTGCAACCGGGACACTCATATTTCGCTTTCCTATATTTAACAGCAACTTCTCCGTATTTTCTCCTTACTTTGAAGCCGTATCTGGCCCCTAACCCCTTAGCGATTTTTTTGCTTCTTTCCCTTTCTTTTTTCATGTTTCTCCACCTCTCCTTTGACTGCTTCCATGATCATCTGTCTTATTTCACTTGACTTCTTCTCTGAAAGCTTCACTGCTTCCTTCATTTGTTCTATGGATAAGACACCGAAAACTTTCTGAATAGCACAGATCTTGTTTCCATCATCGAATACTATGCATATTTTGGCGTCCAACACGTTTTCTTCTTCGAAGTTCGGGTCAACCATTAATTTTTCGTTAATCCTCCCTATGGTGACAGATGCAGGAATCCATTCCATTGGTAAAGGTTCCCATTCATCCACTATTTTCACTTCCCCGTTTTCCATGTAGGCTTTGGGTTTCTTTGCTGTGAGGAGAGCTGTGACAGCTCCTATTGTTGAGGCGTCAAATAGGTTTCCATCGTGGTCTAATATGTGTATATCTATGAAGGTTAACCAGACATGCTCCCCTTCCTTTATCACCATTTTCTCTAGGTTTAAAGCTTCAGATTCCCTTATACCTCTGTCCACCACTCTTGCAAGTTCTATTGCATTTTCATCTGGTGGTCCAGGTTCAAATTCAGGTGAGGCTAGGGGGACAAGTTCAGCATTTGTTATAAGGACCCCTTTGTCAGGTGTGTCTTTAAAGGGTTCACCTATCTCAAGTTTTATTCCTACAAGCACCTTTGTGCCTCCAAGTTCCACGAGAGCTGACCCCTCTGCATTTCCAATGAAACTGGGGGTTATCTTTATTTCCCTGTACTCGTCTAATTTCCTTGAATCTATTCTCTTACCCTTTTTAACCAAATTGGCTATATAGTTCTTCTGGAGTGGAGGTACTACTTCTGACACTTAAATCACTTCCAAACAATTAAACCTTAAATTTTTCAATTAGGGCTTTCCTCTGAACTTCGTATATTTTGTCGCAGGCATCAATACATATCTTTAAGGATTCATTGAATTCATCTATTGACATTTTACCGTCCATTTGGATGAGTGTGATCTCCTTTTTCCTAGGCATCATAGCTATTGGTAGATCAGCTTCTCCATACATGTCTTCCGCTGAGTTTAAATCAAGGACTATTTGGCCATCCACTTTTCCGGCTGCACAGGCGGCAACCAAATCCCTCATTGGTATACCTGCATCTGCAAGGGCTATTGAAGCTGCAGTTATGGATGCAACCCTTGTGCCCCCTTCTGATTCAAGAACCTCTATAAAAACATCTATGGCTGTTTTCGGGAATCTTTCAAGGAAAAGAGCAGGTTTTAAAGCTTCTTTTATAACCTTTGAAAGTTCAATGGATCTCCTATCTGGTCCAGGCCTCTTCCTTTCTGGGGTTGAGAAAGCAGCCATGCTATATCTGCATCTAAGCCTGGCCTCCGTTGGAAGGGCCATATGCTTTGGATGTATCTCTCTAGGCCCGTAAACAGCAACTATTATTTTGTTTCGTCCCCATTCAATGTAAGCAGAGCCGTTTGCATTTTTAAGGGTTCCAACCTTTAATTTTATGGGTCTAAGCTCTAACCTTTTCCTTCCATCTAACCTTAAACCATTTTCATTGATTAGTTTTTTCGGTTTCTCTTTAAGTAGATAACTCACTTTTTACACTTCCTTAATTTCTCATCTAAAAGTTTCTCAACTCTATTCGTTAAGCCCTTGGTATGGCTTTCCCTTTCTATCTTCCTTATTATCTCATGTATCAAAGCTTCTTTTTCCTCATCTTCACAGTTGACAATTATTACACCGTTTTTACCGATGATTACTTCACAACCTGTTTCCTTCATCAAAATGTTTATCATAGACCCTTTTTTCCCGATTATCCTCGGAACCTTTGCTGGATTAACAAAAATAAGTCTACCCTTCCTTTTCCTTCCTAGTCTCTTCCCGATGAGTGTTAATATGGGATTTATGCCGTAACCTGCAATCTCCACTTGGGCAACAAGAACTTCACCTACACGTATTTTCTTGTTCAGTTCAAGTTTTTCACTTTCTCTAAGGTTTTGGAAAGCCCTGGAAACAGGTAGATAAGCTGTGTAAGGAGAAAAAATATTTACAACCCATGAGGTTGGAGTGACATCTTGTACAACGCCCACTATAATGTCTCCTTGGCTTGGAATGTACACGCTGCTTAACGGGATAACTTCAACCCTCTTTTCATTTACTTCTACTAGACCCATCCTCTCAGAGTATATGTTTCCCTCCTCCACGAAAACATTGTCCCCCATCCTTTTATTCCTTGGAGAAATTTTCTGTCCCGGTGTAACTATTTCCCTTATCTCCATCTCTGTTTTTCTCTTCTTATTTTTCAATAATGGTCACCCTTGCATTACCTGATGTCCTTCTGCTAATTTCAGCTATAAATTCATCTTTTAAAGCTGAGTTCACACTGACAGTTGTTAAGAGAGAACCATCAGCTAACCACTTTTCAGAGGTTATTTCACCATACCCCTTTAAGACCCCGTAGCTTCTGCCAACAAATGAAGCTGGGATTTGCAGTCTCAGATTAACCTTTTCCATTTTAAGCGGTAAAATAGCCCTCAATTGATCCACAACTTGTTTTATTTGTTCTTTAGCTGATTTAAATGGATCTATTTTAACCTTGGCATCCTTTAAGGCAAGTTCAACTCTCACAGGGGGGTGAGGATGCCCAGTCCGTGGATCTACATAGGTTCTGGAAATAATGTCTATCACCCTTTTCCTTTTCGCCTCTACGAGTTCTTTCCTCTGTTTCTCTGTTAACTGAACAGACCCCTTCTTCACTATTTCCTCAACTATGTCCAGAAAGTTTGTTGTCCCAAAAGCCTCCCTTAAATCCTCTTCAGATGCCTTTCTACCCTTCCTTGCATCCAAGAAGACCTCTTCATACTTGATTACTTCAGATAGATCTGTTCTCCTGCCTACCTTGAATTCATAGGCTTTAAAGGGGTCTACTATCACCTCAAATTTTTTGTCTCCTCTATGTAACCTTGCAACTGATATCTCCTCTGAGCCCATAACCGATCTGTCCCCTCAAATGTACTTATTCAACCTTCAGCTTCTTAAGGAGGCCACTTACTTCCTCGGGGGTGAACTTCTTAAATTTCTTTTCTTTTCTGTATATAACGCCTATTTCTATGGTTCCCAGTTTAAGTTTCTCTTTTTTCTCGATTTTAAGGCATTTTATGCCGAGAGAGATGGTTTCATCAATGGAGAGGTTGGGATTGTACTTTTCCTCTAAAAACTCCTTTATTGAGTCGCTTCTCTCACCCACTGCAACAGCTTTGTATCCGTAAAATGCCCCGCTTGGATGGGTAATGTAAAGGTTTAAGCTGGAGTCTTCATCTACCCCTCCAATGATTAAAATTACACCGAAGGGTCTAACCCCTGCGTTTTGAGTGAAAAGCTGAATGTAGTCACAGAGGCGTTTTGTGAGGAGAAGTGTTGAAATGGATTCACCGAAGGATAAACGGTTAGCTTGAGCCTCCTCCCTAGCCCTTGAAATCAAGACCCTTGCATCCCCGTATAAACCACACATGACGGCTCCGATGTGTTCATCGATTACAAATATTTTCTCTATGCTGTCAGGTTCCATGAGCCTTGTTACCTTTTTTTCAGCTAATAAAACTATTCCGTCTTTAACCTTTATGCCTATGGCTGGAGGAGCACGATTAACAGCTTTCTCAGCGTAATCAACCTGGTAAAGTTTACCTTCTGGACTGAACACAGTTATGGCTCTATCATAACCTGTCTGAGTTGGAAACATCATATAAACCTCTCACCCCTTTACTCTCGATTTTCCTCTCCAAGGATTTAATGGTTCCACTGGTCAGGAGAGGGATGACGTTCACTTTAATTTTGCCAAGGTGTTGAATCAGTGATAAAACCCCTGACACCAAATATTTATATTTTGCGTTACATTTAATAATCCCTATCTTTTTGTTTTCATCCCATTTGATCAAGCGGAGCCCAGTTTTTCCAGCCTCAATTTCACCGATGTTCTCCAAAATCTTCCACCAAAAAACTTTTTCAATCATTTTCCGGGAAAGAATGACTTCAGGTTGACTTGAATCAACGATGAAAGCTATGTATCTGCTTCTCTCCCTTAACTTAACAGGTATCTTAACCCTCACCACGTTCATCACTTCTAAACTTTCGGTTCCTCATAATGAAGCTGTATGGCACATTGGAAAAAGCTATTTTAGAGTAACCGGTTTCAAGTCCAAGCAAATGAGCTATTGAAATGACTTGGAAAGGTGTCTTCAACTCTATTGCCTCCTTTGCATTGGTGCTCAGGATTACGGGTACACCGTAGTGTTTAGCTATTTCTATTTCCTTTGTCAGGGTTCGAATAGAAACAGCTTTCCTACGCCCACTAGTCCTAGTTATGTCGTTTAACCTTACCTCTAAGGCTGTTTCCCCTTGAAGCATAAATCTACATGTTGCTTTATCAATTATGAGCCTTGGATAATTGAAAGGACGTGAAATAGCATCAACGGTAAACGATTTAGCTGCCCACCTAGCAACTAAAAGGTCCTGTGTTGAAAGAGTGAGGAAATCAACATGTTTCCTAACCCTCAGAGATAATTTCTTGGCCAAATAAACCTTGTCAACCCTTAGGTCAGCTGTTAAGTACAATTCAAAGTCTTTATTTGTCACCTCCTTCTCAACTTTCATCCTTATCTCTTCTACCCCCCTATAATTATCATTCGTTACATCTGCAAGGGAAACAGCTTTTAATCCATACTTCTTCGCCTTCTCAACTATTTCATTTACTCCGTCAACGCCATTGGAAAGATTAGAGTGAACATGTACATCTATCCACTTCATTTTCCTCCTCTTCAAAAACCCGATGTTAAACTAGGTCTTAAAAATTTTCCCCGTGAATTCTTCCATGTCTAATTTTCCCTTGTAGGATATCTCAATCCTTATCACGTCATCTTTTTCTCTAATTCTAAGCCTGTTTAAGTATGCTTCTTGCTTGTCAAGCCTTAAATATAACTTTTTCTTCTTTGTTCTCCTCGTCAAAGTGTTCACAATATGTTTTTTGCTTTCTTCATCGATTTTACTGAACAAATAATTCTCCGCTTCCCTTGTCAATTCTTTATCCTCGATGTTCACTGACAAAATAATGATCGGGTTTTTGTAATACCCATAAACTCTTTGCCTTGCAACTTTGACCTTGTTGAAGGATGGACCGATGGTGTTTCCAATGGCTTTCAAAACCTTGCTTTCATCCTCCGTTGCGTGGACATATGACCTAATCTGAATCTTTTTAGCCTCTTTCAACTCTTTACTTTCCCCTATGCCTATGCTTCCTTATGCTTGGCCTGATTTTCTCGGCTCCCATGCCTTTCTTCCTGAGTCCCCTCATCTTTTTCCCTGCACTGGTTAACCCTCTGAAAACCCTTCCCTTATGTTGTTTACTGGATACCCAGCTAACCACTTCATCGTTCCTAATCCTTGGGTGATGCGGGTCAACCATGATCACTTCAAAGTATTTGTATCTACCGTCTTCACCCACCCAGTAACTATTTAGCACCTCTAAATTTGGGTATTTTCTGTTCGCCCTTTCCTCTGCTATTAATTTGAGGCTTTTCTTTGCCTTTATCTTCTTTATACCCATCCTTTTATGTTTCCTTCCCATCCTAGGTCTGGGTTTCCTCAGGTTTCCCCTTCTCACCCTGACCCTTACAACCACCATCCCTTGGATATTTCTGTATCCAAGGGCTCTGGCCCTGTTGATCCTCGTTGGATGTTCCACCCTGGTAACCGAGGAACCTTTACCCCACTCTTGAAGCCTTTGCTTGTAAAGCTGCTTGTAGGGTTCCTCATCTAATTTTTTCCAGGCCTCCCCTACATATTTATAGTAACCCATTTTCCATGTCTCCTCAAACCAGTGAAGTGTCAGAGTTTAGCTATTCACATGTAAATGAAAGGCTAACTCCTAAGAAAACAAATATATGGTTACCTATATAACCTTTAAAATTTATGTGTTTTCCCAAGTTTCAGCATCTCACAGGGGAAATTAAAGGTTTAGGGAATAGATGTAGTGACTTACCCTCACAACTCGAACCCATCGGCTCCCAGTTTTTCCTTTCTAATATCCCTATATTTCCTCTGGTTTAAAGAGCACTTTGCTGGATGCCGCTGGAAGAATGCTTCATCCGCCAAGACTCAACTCTCCTTTCTGGGTTACGAAGGCCTTAATGTCCAGCATCCATGATTCTCTCAGTTTTATAGGGTCGTAGCACTGTGTTTAGGTTCAAGGTAGCCTCTATCACTGAAAAGATATGAGGGGAATGAATGTATAAATATTTAATTTTCAATTTGAACCTAATATCTATTAGCTTTGGTTTAACTGCTTCACCCTTAATAAAGTAAAAACCACGTTTAAGTTCTTTCAGAAGCTTAAAGGGGTTTATGGGCAGATGAAAATACTTTTGAAACCATGGAAACTAAAGTGTTAAATAATCAACAAAAATTATATTCACTTGACAAAACATAAAAAAATAGTTGAGTTTAAAGGTGAACCGTTTTAGTTGTTAAGGTTCACTTGATTGGAAAGGTGTCTTAACATGGATGGTTTAAGTCCTCCAAGCTTCGTTGATGTTTTACTAGCTAAAAAAAGGATTTCACCCTACGTTCACAGAACCCCTCTTTATCGTTACCCCCTTCTAGATCAACTCCTCGGAGCAAAGGTTTTGGTTAAACATGAAAATCATCAAATAACAGGTGCATTCAAGGTTAGGGGAGGTTTAAACCTAATTTCTCAGCTTAGCAAAGATGAGAGGGAGAGAGGCGTGATTACAGCTTCAACTGGGAACCATGGACAATCAATTGCATATGCATCGATGATATTCGGTGTAAAGGCCAAGGTGTGTGTACCTGTAAATGCTAATCCGGGAAAGGTTTCAGCCATAAAGCTTTGGGGTGCAGAAGTAATTGAACATGGAAGGGATTTCGATGAGGCCAAAGTTTACGCTGAAGAGCTAGCTGAGAAGCATGATTTACACTTTATAAGTTCTGGAGATGAACCACATTTAATAGCTGGAGTTGCAACTTACACTTTAGAGATAATTGAAGATCTCCCTAAAGTGGACGTGATAATTGTCCCTGTTGGAGGTGGAAGTGGCGCAGCAGGTGCATGCATAGTTTCCAAGACCTTCAATCCTGGAATAAAGGTTATAGGTGTACAATCTGAGAAGGCTCCAGCTGCATACTTGACATGGAAACACAGAAAACCTGTCGAGTCGAAAATGGAGACCTTCGCTGAGGGATTAGCTACAAGGGCTCCATTCATGCTTCCCCAATCGATTCTCTGGGATAAACTGGACGACTTTGTTTTGGTGAGTGATGAAGAAATTCTGAAAGGCATCCTCCTATTCTTAGAGACAACTCACAATCTAGCTGAAGGAGCAGCTGCTTCAACTCTTGCAGCAGCCATTAAACTGAAAGAGAAAATAAAGGAGAGGAAAGTTGTACTTGTGATGTCAGGGGGGAATCTTTCGGTGGAGAACTTAAAGAAGGCATTGCTTTTTAAGGGAAAACGAGTAATTCTTAACCCAGACTAATCATTTAAATTGGAGAGGACATTGAGGGACTCTTCCAACTGAGTCACTTATTAATGAACAATTCAAGTGATTAAAGGAAACCAGTTTTGATTAGCAAGTATTAATCGTAAAGTTTTACCTTTACCCAATCAAGACTATTTCTGATTATGTTTCCATATGGTTAGGTTTCATTCCCTTAGATGAGTAAGTTAAAGAGTTCTGCATGGTTCTCAATGAAAACAAGGCTTATGAGGAGACTGCGAAGGGACAGGTGCATAGAGTTAAAGAAATACTTAAAGCTTACCACGAGATAAGGGGGTTAGACCTGAGAATTAGGTGAATTGGAAGAAGAGAAATGGCTGACCTTTGTTTAACTTGAAAACAACTTGTTTAAAATTTTATCTAAGAAATTTAAGCCCGAGATCACTGTTAAAACAACAGTGGACGAGATGAATAAGAACGTCGACAGCACCAAAATAACTTGACTAGTGAGAATCTCACCTAAAACTGTCAAGGCCATGCTTAAAAGCCAAGAAGTCGGAACAGCCAAAGAAACAATTTCCCTATTAACTTTAACTCTTCCACTTAAAGACTTCCTAAGGGGAATCATTAGCGGTAGGAAGTAAAGTAATCCTAAAAGGAAACTTGTTGTTAAACCAGCTGCTAGGGCTCCTAGCTCTATGTTCATGTTTGATAATGGAATGGAAATGGATGCAGCTATGTGGAGAGCTGTTATCAAGGGAAGTAGAAAAGCTTTGAAAACAGGTTTAAGCCACTGATTCTTCAGGATGAACTGAGCTACATTTGGGCTGAA
>JAOZFL010000055.1 GCA_027491455.1 Thermoproteota archaeon
TGATGTATCTTTGCCCCACTGACAATTATTCCCTTTCTTCTCTCTTCAACTAGGTGTACAAACATTTCCCTTTGTTCTTCAGGTTTTTTACTCCTATCCCCTTTAACATCTGTGAGTGCAGCTGTGCAGGTGTAATCTTTTCTCTGAATCTCCTTTAAAAGTTCAATGAACCTCTCATGATAATCTTTCTCAGGGGTTTCACTTAACTTAGTTGCAGGGTAAAGGGCATTTATTGCATCGCAACCTGTACATCTATAGTTACAAGTTGCAATTCTCTTACTTAACTCTCTTTGATAATCATATCTGGTGATTAAATCTCTGAATCCTCGATTCACCTTGTTCAATATGTTTACTTCTTCCCCGATGAGATCTGAAAAGGAAACATATGACTTATTCTTCATGGCCAGTTCATATGTGAAGGCAATAGAGTTTAAGACGGGTCTTAGATTTGGGTGGCTGTAGTCAACCCTCTCCCCTCTTATGTATATCTCCCTTTTGTAGCTTCTAACTCTACCCAGATATTCCTCAGGTGAAATGATCATTTCCTCTTCACCCAGTACAACAAAACCCAGTTTATAGTGTTTAAACATCAAAATTTATTTGATTCCGAGTTTAAAAAACATTTTTTCCATAAACCGCTAATTTATGGAGTTCAATTTGCTGAGCTATGCTCAGAGATTATTTTAAGAGTTAAAATGCTTCCAACCACCCCTGTTTCTTTCCCAGGATCCCTTTTTGACCTAGACAAACAGATAAAGTGATAATAGCTAAAAATAAAGGTTTGCATCGGTTGAATTTCCAGTTCACTCACAGCGTTTATTTCTTTGCCCTAATGAAATAGGTTGAGTTGCAAAGTTGAGCAGTTTTAACCCGTAAAAAAGGATAAACGCTGACTCTGCGCTTCAATTTCTCTTTATCTTAACTCTAACTTTTCTTAGAAACAAAGGGGTTGCCCTTGATGAAGAACCTCAAGGGTCTCTCCAAATCCTTGCTAACCCCTATTCTGTGACCCTCACCAATCTCTAGTTTCCCTTCCTTTCCCTCTGCGATGTACACCTCGCCGCTCCTCGTCACGTTCACACCGTTCAATTCCTTTGTGACAGCTAATGCTCTCGTCAACTTTCCAGGTCCAGCAGCGATGTCCTTGATGTTATCGCTGCCCCTGTTTTCCTTCATGATTTCAATTCCTTCCAGTGGCTCTATCGCCCTGATTAGCACCCCTCCAACTTGACCTGGTGGATGAGCGGTCACATTGAACAACCAATTCCCGTGAACCATGTAGATCAGGGCCCTTCCAGGTTCACCTTCCATCAGCTTCACACAGAACTTTGGCTTCCCAGTGTGGGCTCTTGAAGCAGGGTCTCCCTTGCCATAGTATGCCTCTGTCTCGACTATCTTGCCATAGAGCAGCTTTCCCTTCAGTTTTCTGACAAGTAAATTACCCAGCAGATCCCTGGCAACCACGGCTGGATCCCTTGTGTAAAAGGACATAGGCAACGGCTTCAAAGTTTCTTGTTTATTCAAGGTGTATTCAAACAATTCTCTTGGTTTCCCATGGTAAATATCCAGTGCCCTTTCCTCCATGTTATCTTCACTTAAACCCTTAATCATCTCCTCTATTACTCTGCGCCTCACTTTTATTTCAATTTTTTTCCCACTAAACCAAAACATCCCTGTTACATCTGCTGGGTTGTTTGTTTCAAGGACCTGCAGAGTTCCTCTACCCCATGTGCAACCCGTTTTTATTTGTACACCGTCAACGATGCATGAGTAAGGTGTCGATTTCTTCAATCTTAAAACACCTTTCAACCCAAATTTTCCACATCCAAGCTCTTTAAGAGCCAATTCACCCATTTTCACCCCTAACGCTAAGAATGGACCGAAATGCCCGTGGAAAAACCTTGCAACATCTATTTCACTTATATCCATTACCCAACACCAAGATAAAGAGATTAAGGCTCTGTGCACAATTATAAAAAATAAAGAGAATAATTTTATATAAATTCCTCTTTTTGTGCACAGAAAAATTTTCCCCCCTTATATTACTCTAGCTGTCCTACAGGATTTTAATAGTTAGTACTTCCAGTTAACCTATATTCCCTCCGAAAAATTTAAAAATTAGAAAAGAACTAGGAACCAATGTTCATTTATAGAAAGGGTGAAGCTAAAAAACATAGACAGATTTCCTGAGCCATGTTTCTCTTAAATGTGTTTTTTGGAGAATTTCTTCAAAGAGAAGGAAAAAACTGTATCTTCAAGCTTTGCAACATAACTGTAAACACTATCCTTTTCAACTTTTATGTTTGTAGATTTTACCTTATTGAATAATGCTCTTAGCGATAGTGGGTTTAAGCAGATGGGAAGACGTAAAGGTTGGCAAGTTCTCCCGTGGAATGAGGCAACGCCTTGGATTCGCACAAGCCCTGATAAAAAACCTAAAATAGTTTACTTAGATGAACCAACAGCTGGATTAGACCTTGAGAGGGTATATACTGTGAGATGTTCACCACTTATTTTTAAGTTCTTCAAGTTTTGCTATTCTGCCTTTTTCTAAATATTCTGTAATTGTTTTCTTTATGCTTTTCCCGATTCCCTTAATTTCTTCTAGTTTCCCTTCCTCATAAAGTTTCTTTATACTTGTTTTCAGTTCCTCTATTGCTTTTGCAGCTTTATGGTAAGCCCATGTTGCGTAGGGGTTTTTCCCTCGCATCTCATAGAAATACGCTAATAGAAGTAGGGAATAGGAGACTTCAAAGTTTTCTTTGAATCCCCTGTGGAAACTGGGTGGTTCGATGTAATCCCTCACCCTGTATCTTTTACAGAGTTTAAATGCTTTCCTGTTTATTTCAACCATATAATCTCTTTTAGGCTCTGTTCCACCGTTATAGAGTTCTCTGTATTTATCTATTAGTTTAGGCCATCTTTTCCTCAATAAGTTGAGGAACCTGATTTTCTGATTGCTTCTCAGCGTCATTGTGCCATGTAGCAAGTATTTTGCTTTTGCCTCAGAAGTTTCCTTTATTACCTCTCTTAAATTTTCGTCGTTGTCGAGTATGAAGGGGATAATTGGAGTGAACATTACACCTGCATCAATCCCCTCTTTAACAAGGTTCTTGACAACTCTAATCCTTTCTCTTGGTTTAGGTGCTAAGGGCTCAAATATTTTTGCAAATTGATCGCTGAAAGTTGTAATGGTCACGGTAACTGTGCACCAAGAGTTTTCCTTGATTTCCCTTAGGAGTTCTATGTCTCTTAGAATCAACGTTGATTTTGTACCTAGATGTACAGGGAACCCTTCCTTGAGCAGTACTTCTAGGATTTTCCTTGTTAATTCATATCTCTTTTCAGCTGGTTGATAAATATCAGTTACCCCTCCAAATGCAATGACGTCTTTTCCAATTTTCCTTGCTTCCCTTTTTAAGATTTCTGGGGCATTTATTTTCACATATATTTCCCTAGAGAAATCTTTGAAATCTCTATGCACCAAGTATTTCTCTGTTATTGCGTCGCAGTAGTTGCAAGCGAACTGGCAGCCTTTATAGGGGTTTAAGGTGTAAATATTCCAGAACCAGTTATCTCTGTACTTAAGCTTATTTATCAGAGTTTTACTTTCTATTTCAATGTATCTAACCACTTCGCAATTAACCTCCACTTCACATCATGATAACAGAGGAAGCTTCGACAATTACTTCAACTCTTTCCCCTTTAACCTTACTTTCTATTGCAGTGAGGCTTCCTGCTTTAACAATAAACCTATAGAGTTTTTCATCTCTATAGGTTCAGGGAGGCATCGTAACCATTGAGGGATTCATAGATTTTCACCCTCTCCCTTTTACATGGGTATTTCAGGGACAAAGCCAAAACTGATACGAACATTTATAAAACTTATCTACTCGGAAATCCTAAATTTCTCTTTTTTAATTCGTTTAATGCTTTCTCTGCCATTTTCATTGTTTCTTTTTTTCCCTTTATTTTCTTAAGGAGCATTTCAGCTATGTCCATTTTCCTTTTCAGTATTTTACAGGTGTAAGCAGCTGTCCATTTCTTATTTTCATTCTTACTTTCCACCCATCTCGAAAGCGTTTCAAGGAATGATTCATCTTTATAGATAAGTCTTCTAAGTGTAAAAGCAGCTGTTTTCCTTTGGCTTAACGCTGTTTTTTCAGCTAAAGAATTTATTATCTTTAAAACCCCTTTGCTTTTAAAATAAAGGTGAGCTAAGCTGTCTCCTAGGGAGCGGTTCACTATAGCTGCTTTATCCATCGAATACTTAGTTATAAGGTTTAAACTTTCCTTGTCAACTGCTTTAATGTTCCTTAAAATGTTTGCTCCAGCTTCTCTAACTTGCCAATTTCCATTTTTCAAGGCTTCCCTTGAAAACCATTGAATAGCGTCATCATTTCCTTTGTAAATTGCACCTGCTGCAAGGACAGCTGTCCTCCTAACTTCCCATTTTTCATTGTTAACCCAGTTTCTAAGCAAAGATGAAACGTTAACTCCTCCTCGGAATAGTTTCTTGATTTCTTTCAATGCCCTTTTCCTTTCACTAACTTTCCCACTGGCTGCCAAGTTTTTCAGTTTCTCAGTATCCATTAGAATCCCTAATAAGCTCCATAAAGGATTTCTTTTTGTTTCTTTGGCTCTAATTTCTTTACTCCGTGTTTCACAATTAAACAGGTGTATTTATCCCCCTTCTTCATCCATTCTTTACATGTTTCCTCGACCAGTTTAGGGTTAATTTTAGTCGCCTCCCTTAAAATATGTGAAACTGCGTCTCTAACATATTTGTTGGAATCTGTTTTCACTTTTCCAATTATATCTATGATTTCTCTCGGTTCTTTCCTGGCTATAACTCTTAATGACTCAACTCCTGCTCTCCTAACTTTTGGGTTGCTGTTTTCAACCCATTTAGACATCTCCCTAAGAAAATCTTCTCTTTTCCTACGTGAAATTTCAGTTAGAGCAGTTGCAGCGGCTTCTCTTACACGCCAATCTTCATCAGAAGCTGCTTCCTTAAGTGAAGCAAAGGCCTTAAAAGGATTTCTTGTACCAATTTCACCTAGTAAGAAGCAAGCTAAACTCCTCTCTTTCCAATCTCCATTTTTAAATTTCAAAGCGAAATCTAATGTTCTAGTTCCATGTTCTTTAAAAATCTCTCTAGCTATTTTCCTCTGCTTGGTTGACGATTCAGGAACCCTCAGAAATTCCACCTCTAGGAAATTCGAGGCGTTTAATTCTTCTAAAAGTGGAGGGGATGGTAAGGTTGAAATGTGTATGAGGTTTCGGCGTAATTGAAATTTAGGGAACGAGAAGAGCTCGTCTTGAAGCCTTGTTTTTCCATTGCTTCTACTGCATTCTATTTTTGTACATTTCAAGGTATGCTTCACTGTAGGGGTACCCCTGTTCAAATACCTCACAGGGGAACTCATTGCAGTCCCTAGAGCAAAATGCTATTTTCTTATTAACAGCACAGTTAAGGACGGGGCATAAAGCATTTATGCTCCTTAAAAATTCTACTTTCTTAGCTGCTTCTGGTTTGTCACCTGCTATGCACCCCTGACAAATACCCTTTACCTTTAGTCCACAGACATCACAACATATTCCACATGCTCCAACCTGCATTGATTAAAAACCTCTTATTTCTCTTCTTTGGGTTGGAAGTATTTGCATTCTCTTTCACTCTTCACATCACTTATTTTCACATTGAAACACGTTCCCTCGTTTGAATCTGGGTTATCCTGTTTCAGAAATTTACAATCAATACATTTAACCATTTCTTTTTACCTCCACTTATTATCTGGAGGGGTTTAATTTGTGATTAAATTTAAATTTTCCGTTAAACCAAGTTATAACTAATTAGAAAGAGTTGTCACAAATGGAAATAAACCCCTTGAGAGCTTTAGGTTTAAGTAAAATTGAAACAAAGGTGTATATGTGTATTTTAAGTAGTGACAACTTAACAGCTTCAGAGATACAGCGCATTTGCTCTTTATCTAAACCAACTGTTTATTTGGCCTTGAGGAAACTTGAAAAACTCAACTTAATATCTGTAACAAGTAACAACCCAAGGAGATTTTCAGTTAAAGGACCTGAATCCCTGGTTCAGTTGAAAGAGAAAATTGTCGGGGAAATTGAAAGAGAAACAGTCAAAGCTGTTGAATTGGTGAGAGAGGAACTGGAGAAAAGGAAGCATTTCTGTAGAGAAACTAAATTTAAAACTGTGATTGGAGGTATTTTCCTTGAAAGTGAAATAGCTATACAGGAAACAATTAATTTAATTGGAAAAGCTAAGAAGGAGATATATCTCTCGGGTCTTCCTTTATGGTTACTTACCAAATTAAAACCTTACCTGGTAAAAGCTGAAAATGAAAATGTAGCTGTGAAAATAGCTGTGTCAGATGAAGTTTTTATTCCTAAACAGCTTAAGAAATTTCAAGCCTTTGAATTCATCTATTTCCTACCCAGGCAAAGTGTTTTCATGATTAATGGAGAAGAATATGATAGTGGTCAAATATTCATTGACAGAAACATTTTCGCAAATGTTTATTTTAGAGATGAGAAGTTAATTCTTGAATACATTTATTCTCCTAGATGTACCAATTGTATCTTAAACTTTGAACAGAAAATAGCTGAAATAAACAGATGTAAACCTGAGTTGCAAAGCTTTATCCCAAAAGAAGCTTTAATTGTAAAGCAAGCTATAAAGGAAGGCTGCACCTCTAAAAGGGAAATAAGTTTAAGAACAGGTTTAAGTGGGAGGAAAGTTAACGAAGCAATTACATATCTGCTGGAGAAGGGGGTAATCACTGTAGAGAGAGAGGGAAAACACATTGGCAGGCCGAAAACAAGGATACGTCTCAATGAAAATTCAACATGTTAAAGGGAATGGAAAAACTTGGTTTCATACATTAATTATCAACCTGTAACCCAGCAACAATTAGACACCTCTCCTCCAGTCAGCTGGGAACCTCCCTTTAAAATTTAAAAAAGATTTCGGTATTGATAAGGTTGGAAAGGTCGGATTTTTAGTTGGGGATTCTCCTTGGATTTCCGTGAAAAACTTGAAAGAATGATTTTAGATTCTCTTTTATCCACTTTGAACGATAAATTAGTAGCTGTAGTTTTATTCGGCTCCGTTGCAAGGAATGAATTTGATGAAAGAAGCGATATTGACGTTTTCATCGTTACAGATGGATTAACACAATTTGAAACTTCTTTTAATCGGAGAAGATACATATACAATGCTTTAACTCCTTTAATTATAGAGTTTAGGAGGGACATTACTCTTATCGAAATTGAAGAAAGAGAATTAAATGAATTGGGAAGCATAACTCCTCTTCTTTTAAACATTGCCTGGGATGGTTACATTATTTATGACAAAAGTGGGAAATTAACAATGATGTTGAAAGAGATTAAGAAAGCTGTTAGGAAAAGTGGTTTAGAGAGGTATAAAACCATAGATGGGAAATACGGTTGGAAACTTAAATATCCAGGTCAAATAGTAGAGGTTCAGATTTGAAGATAGATCCCTTTGACGAAGCCGTTTACAGAAGAAAATCGGCATTGAATTACTTGAACAGAGCTAATAATGCATTTAAAAACAAAGATTTACCTGGATGCATTTTGTTTTCCCAGTTAACAGTTGAAAACGCAGCTAAAGCAGTTATAAGCATTTTTAAGCTGCCAAGTTGGAGCCATGACCCATCATCAGAAATAAAAGATGTACTTAAAGAGTACGCCATGGAAATCTCCAAGAAAAACAGTAAATTGATTGATATGTTAAGTGAACTAGCTGAAACCTCGCATTTACTTGCACCTGAACATGGAAGAGCCACTTATGGAGAACCTGAGAAAAGATTAACACCTGAAGACATATATGTTTTAAAAGATGCTGAGAAAGCCCTTGAAGAAGCTAAAAAATCTATAGGGATAATGGAGGAGTTTCTAAACCATTGGAAAACAAAATAGGTTAAGATACTAGTTAAATGTTTTCGGTGCTTTATCTCACAAAAGGAGAACACAAAAGGTAATTCTAGGATTTTACATCGACTCTAAACCACGACCATTGCACCTTTACTATAAACCATATTTGTCCATTTATGGGTTCATGTAGTCATTGGTCCCAATAGAATTTTTTTGTATAAACTTATAAATTAAACCTAACTGGGCATGCTAAGGTTAAAATATCGGGTTTCTCCTTTAAATTTTATGTTTAAAAACATCTATTCCTAAAATTTCCTGGGAAATAACCTGTAAATGAATTACACCTTGATTTCTCTCCTAAAGACGTGAATCTCTTTGTATCACTGGAGATTGTAGTTTTAAGGCTCAAATTGAAACGTTAATTTTAAATATCCGGTTAATTATATTTTTGTGTTAAAATTCATATATTGGAGAGGGTTTCGTATGAGGATAGCTATTCCATCAATAGATAATAAGGGGCTTGAAAGTTTTGTAAGTGAGCATTTCGGTAGAGCACCATTTTATACCTTTATAGATATAAAAGGAAAGAGAATAACAGATGTAAGTGTTTCTAGGTCTCCATACTTGGAGCATTCACCTGGTGACGTCCCTAGTTTTCTCCGTGGAAACAGCGTTGACATTGTGATCGCCATGGGGATGGGTTGGAGGGCGAAGGAGTGGTTCAGCAGACTAGGCATAAAGGTGTTAACAGGGGCTAGTGGCAGAATAAAGGAAGTGGTTGAGAGATTCATCGCTGGTGAACTTGAAAGTTTGCCATATGAACCAAAGGAAAGGTTTCACGGTCAAGGAAGACGACATGGATGTAGAAGACCCTCTTTCTAACATGGTTCCTTTCAATAGGTGTCTATGTTAAATGAGGAGATTCTGTAGACGTGGAAGACCTGTTAAATGTAGAAAAGTGAATTGGAGGCCATTGTTCAATTTTTTCACTCCATCTTCACCTAATGGGAAAATAAGTGGCAGTGTAACTTTGTTCAGCGATGAACTAGAAGCTTTAAGACTTGTCTACTATGAAGAACTTTCTCAGGAGGAAGCAGGGGACAGGATGGGTGTTTCACAGGCAACGATTTGGAGACTTGTTAATAGCGGCCGAAAAAAAATTGTTAAATCTCTAATTGAAGGGAAATCCATTTTAATACTCTCCAGAGGAGAAAAAGCCATGGATATCGAAGAAAAAAGTTTTTAATGTTTAAAAGGGATGAATTTAAGCGACTCAAACAAAATAAAAGATAATCTCTGTCTTTCACTTTTACGTTTTTATATTGACTATAATTTCTTTTACAATATCATCTAACATCTTCATTCCATTTCCTCTCAAACACAGATTCACAACGATCTTTCCCGTAGGCAATTATGTTCTTCCATGAGCTGTCGCGGTGAAATTCAAACTCTGGAAATGCTTTAGGAAAGAACTCTTTGCTCAATGCAACAGCTCTTTTTTCAGTGTCCATATGGACAGAAAACCTTGATTCCTAGTATTTCCGCGATTCCTTTACCCGTTACACCGTATATTATTGGTTCAACTTCATGTTTTAAACACTTACTTAATAGATTTGGAAGGGTTCCATTGACTGCTGAACTTCCAGTGATAAGGGCTACGGTGCATTTACTTATTATTTCTTCATTTTTTGAAGCATCAAGTATTTTAACTCCGAATTTAATTTTACCAATGTTCCTAGGGTCTAAATCGGTGACCAGAACGTTTTTGGGGCCTAGTTTGCGAACCAGTAACTTTACGTGTCCTGGCTGATAACCTATGTGTGCAACTGTTACTCTTCCATATCTTTCAGCGATGAATTTCGCCATTTCTTCTCCACAAAGTTCAGGTTCATTCTCATAGCAGTGAACAGTTCCATTTAATATACCGGTTTTATTTAGAACAGCGTTTAAAGTGGAAACGAAAACTGCTTTTCTACTTTCATCTCCAAATATAAAGCTAAGTGTCTCTCTGATTTTCCCTTTGAAAGGTATTGGTTTGTTTGTGAAGGCATGTCCGATGCAGTCCATGAATTGACACTCTAAGATAACTTCTTCTCCTCTTTCAAGTGGGTATTCCTCTGATGGAAGCTTTGGAGGGGGGTTAAGCCTTCTGCAAACAACTTTTTCCTCAAAATAATTGTTTCTCTCCACCACTGCCAAGAAATAATCATGAATTCCTTGGTAGAATTCATGGGGTTTGAGGTCTTCTGTGCAATTAATGAATTTCTCTCCAAATGTGATTTTTCTTTTCAGAGGCTTGAAATCTCTGTTTAACAAAACCTTCAGCCTCATTCTTAAAGGAGAACCTTTTAAATTTATCCCTTAAGTAAGGGAGGAGTTGCACTTTTAACACTTAGGTACCTTATGGGGAGTTTCACGTAAACCTTGTCTCCTCTTCTCAGGGTTGTTAGGATTTCTTTAGTAAATACTTTTAGCTGGGTTTCATTCACTGACACGGTAATTGTAGGTGCACCATTGGATAACTCTATATTGTTAACAACTCCTTTAAATGTGTTGGCCCCTGGAAAGGGTTTATAGGTGGTTATTAGGATTTTGTCGGGTTCTATAAATGCTTCGATTTCAGATCCCTTCTCCATGTGTTCTTCACGGGGTATAAGGATTTTAAGGCCGTTAAAATCAGCTTTAGCCAATTCACCTTTAACACTGGTTATAACACCTTTAAGAATGTTGAATGTCTTAAGAACCCTTGAAATAGCTGGTAGAATTTTGTTAAAGGTTCCAACAGCGATTAACTCACCGTTGTTAAGCAACGCTGTTTTTCCATTTAACTTTGTAGCTTCCCCTATGTCATGTGTAACATAGATCACGGTTTGGTTCTCTTCCCTAATTAACCTTGAAACCTCGTTCCTTAGTTGAAGCTTTGAGCTTTCCTGTAGGGAAACAGATGGTTCATCAAGCAACAGAATTCTTGGATTAATAATTAAGGCTCTAGCAATAGCTACTTTTCTAGCTTCACCTCCACTAAGTTTTTTTGGATGTCTGTTTTTTAGATGAGTGATACAGAGCTTATCCATGATTTCATAGACTTTGATTCTAACAGCTTTTCTATGTAAACCCATCATTTTAAGGCCGAAAGCAATGTTTTCTTCAACTGTTAAATGGGTAAATAAAGCTGGGCTTTGAGGTACATAGCCAACACCCCTTTTATATGGTGGAACATTATCAATCGGTTCATCGTTGAAGAGAACTGAGCCTCTGTATGGAATCAAACCAGCGACAACTTTGAGCAAAGTGGTTTTACCTGAGCCATTGGGTCCCAGTAAAACAGTTAATTCTCCGCTGTGAACCTTTAAACTTACATTTTTAAGTATGAAGTTTTCAATGTTTCTAAGTTCTACCTCTGTCATTGAACACCCCCCATTTCCTGAGTAAACTCCTTTCAAATTCATCGATGGACCAGTGGAAAATATATGTTGAGGCAACTAAAACCATTAGAGCCGCTAGAAGCATATCTACTCTTAACAGTGAATAAGCCATGAGCATGAAGTATCCTAGCCCAGAGGACATTGCAATCATCTCTGTTACAAAACATGTCTTCCAAGCCATGGCAGCTTCAATTTTCATCGCTGAAAACAGGTTTGGAAGCGACTGAGGCACTAAAATATTTGTTGCAAGCTTTAAGCCATGGGCGCCAAGTGTTTTAGCTACATATATAATTTCTGGGTCAACACTTCTAACCCCGCTAGCTGTGTTATAAGCTACAGGTATCGAGGAACATAGAAGCACAGCTGTAATCGGTAAAGCTTCACCCATACCGACCCATATCATTAATAAAGGGACTAACGCTATAACCGGGATAACCGCTAGAAATGCTAGAACTGGGAGGAATGAGTCTCTGAAACCCGGTGAAAAAGCCACGGATAAACCGATTAGAAGCCCTGTTGGAACCCCTAACGTGAACCCTGTAAGAACCCTTACCAAGGTCTTAATGTATTCAGCTATTAATACACCGTTTGTTGTTAAGGTATATAGAGTATAAACAACCTTGGTGAAGGGGGGTAACAGATACTCTGGGGCCGCTCCTACCCTTGGTATTAGTTCCCAGAGAAAAATTAAGGTAAGCAAAGTAACTGTAACCCTAAATACCCGTGTTTGCATGGCTTTAACCAGCCCCCTCAGCTTTAACTGCTTCCCCAAGGAACTCTAAATCAACTGTTTCAGCTGCTTTAAACCTGCCTTCAATGGCTCCATACCCCTTAAGCAGATCTATATATCTCTGCACTTCAATTAGATCTATGTTCCATTCGTAACTCAGAAATTGCATGGATCTCTCAACAATGGGTGCTTCCACTCCAAGTGATGCAGCAACAATTGAAGCTGACACATTAAAATGTTTCCTTATGTATTTAACCCCCTTGATGTCAACTCTGATAAGTTTTATAACTGCATCTGGGTGCTCTGTAAGGAAGCTTTCCTTAACAACTAATACGCTGCCAGGCATATTAGACCAGATATCTTGACTCCTAACCAACACCTTGGCGCCTCTCGACTCAGCAATTGAAACGTAGGGTTCTGGCAGAGCAGCTGCATCAACTAATCCAAATGTTAAGGCATTAGTTCCGATATCAGGGGGCATTTTCTTCATTTTAATGGTGCCTAAACCTATGTTGTATTCATCGAGCACCATTCTTAGAAGCAACCATGCAGGGGAACCAGGACCTGGAACAGCTATGGTTTTACCTTTAAGACCGGAAACTTTGCTTATATTCGATTTAGGACTTACAAGAATTGAGTAGCCGTGAAGATGCGCCATGGCAACAACCTTGATGGGTATGCCTCTATCAATTGCCACTAGACCGGGTCCGAGGCATACCCATGCAGCCTGAATGTCATCTCTGTAAAGGGCGGCTGCAAGGGCGAGACCTGTCCTAAACGTGGTGAAGGAACTTATGTTAAGTCCCATCTCCCTGAATAACCCTTTCCTAAGAGCTATCCAAGCAGCCGCTGAATGGTCATTAAATTCCACAGCCATGCCGATGTTTTCCCTTGTGAAACCAGGAGCTATATTAGTGAGGGAGTAGACAAGTGAAGCAGCTCCAATCATTACCACAAACAGTAAAGCAGTTCTCTTAGTGTTCATTTCTTAGTCCCTCCAAAAAACATTGATAAATATACTTTTAAAAGTTTTACTTTTTCAAGTACTTTTAGATCGGTGGTTTTTTCTTGGATAACTACTTATCTTAGCCATTGAGCAGTTTTATGAGCATATTGACACAATCCATGCATAACCTATAAAGTACAAAATTGGATAGGATTAGAAGAGAGTTAATAAGAGAGTTTAGGGCTGTAAAGGAGAAACTAATAGTTAAACCTTTAGAATTTCAGGAGGAGAAATCCAATTTATTCTATTAGTTAGCACGCTTTTTAAGGTTAAATCACTCCCATCGTTTCATGTTTAGATTCTTGGCTGGGTGTTGCAGGGTGTGAAGTGATCTCCTTTAATACTTCATCTGCTTCTTCTTTCTTTAAAAGGAATTCCTTCACCAGTTCCTCGGATTTAACTTCACTTATCTTTTTGTTGAATGTCTGCTCTATTAGTTCCTTTTTAAACTGAGTTGGAGCTTCACATAAAAGCAGATTGGTCCCTAGATAAGTGCGAACTATGTAAATTGGAGTAACCATTAAATTGATTTCTTCCTTCTTCAAATCCCTTTTCTTAGCCCTTTGATATGTTAAAAGCATAGAAATGTCAACAGCTTTATACACCTCGAAGATTAACTTGTATAAGTTCAGTATTTCAGTTTCCAAGTTCATAACATCACCTTGTTTCCCTGGGAGAAGAAACCCCCAATATTAATGGTATTCATAATACCTCCACTGCCTTTAAATTTATTGTTTAAGTTTTTTACATTGCTTCCCAGAAAATTGTTAACAGGGTTCAGCTATGGAAATGTCAAACCGTATAAACATTTTGCTGTTAAAGGTGTTGTGCCATTATAAATGAATTTACATGTATTGCTTTCCACTTAATTTTTAATATATTCGTTTGATTTAAACTTGTTAAATGAGGTGAGGTACTTGGCTAGGAGAGTAGCTGTTGTTGGAGGGGGGATTTCAAGGTTTGATCTTCCCCGTTACGAGTTGCAGGAGGAAATGTGTGCCGAGGCAATCCATGAAATGTTAATGGATACCCCTGGCATTGATTATCCAAGGGATGTAGACGCCGTTATTTATTCTTATTTCAGCGACCACTTAGAGGAGCAGCTCTGTTTCCACTGGATTATTCATGATTATCTTGGTTTATTGCCCAAACCAGCTTACAGAGTTGAGTCAGGAGGAGCTACACCGGTTGACGCCATAATAAACGCGTTTATGTTCATTAAATCAGGGATTTTCAACAATGTCTTAGTGGTAGGCTTCGAGAAAATGAGTGAACTTGACACTCCTAAGGTAAATGAGTTCATAGCTGCTGCTTCAGACACAGACTTCGACTTCCCAGTTGGAGGGTATTATTCAGGGTATTACGCTGCTTTAGAGGTGAGGCACATGTTTCTCTATGGTGAAACCGTCGAGGATTTGGCGAGTATAGCGGTGAAAAATCATAACAACGCAACTTTTAACCCCTATTCACAGTGGCGAAGTCAACATGGAACAAGTTACATCGGAGTCGACGAAGTATTGGATTCAAGGTTGATAGCTTGGCCCTACCGCCTTTTAAACTGTGCAATGATCAGTGATGGAGCGGCATGTATAATGCTTACAAACGAGGAAAATGCCAAAAAATACACGGATGCACCAGTTTGGATAACAGGTGTAGGTCTAGGCACAGACACTATGAGACCAGGGGACCGTGTTGATAACCCCATGTATAAGGGGTTGTACCTTAAGGATGAATCCATTTACCCAGATGTGGCAACGAAGCCTGCAGCTCCATACCCTGAAATGGCTAACTTTGGATCCATACGTGTCTCAGGAGATGCAGCCTATAAAATGGCTGGCATAGATAACCCTCTTAAACAACTGGATCTAGCTGAACTCTTTAATCCATATGACGGAGTTGAACTAGTTGAGTATGAGGATTTGCGTTTCTGTAAAAGGGGTGAAGGCAAAAACCTTGTTAGGGAAGGTGTAACTGAGTGGGGTGGGGAGTTACCCTGTCAAGTAAGTGGTGCACATACAGCTGCTGGACACCCAGTCGGTGCAACTTCAATTGCACAGGCAGTGCAAATCTACTGGCAATTAACAGGGTTAACCGCTAAGAAATGGGGGACAAAGGCCAGAGCTTTAAGTGATGCAAAGAGGGGTCTTTTACAGGGACATGGAGGAACTGGTTGTCAATCAGGAGTCATAATCTTTGAAGGGGGGTGAAGAAATTGGCGTATAGACCCAGGAAAATCTTGAAGTCAAGGGAATACAACAGGGAATGGAATGAATGGGCTTTGAAGGGGAACTGGTCCCCTGTTGGTTGGAGATGGATTGAAGGACCAACAGGCTATAGACTCGACCAGCTTTCCAAAGGGAACTACTTGATAATTCAAAGGCCACACGGTTCACTTTACCATCACAGCTACGGTTTACTCTCCAAGTTTTTCAAGGGGTTCATAGAAAAGAAACTATATGGAGCTAAATGCCCAAGATGTAAAGCTGTTTTCTGTCCTCCAAGAGCTCACTGCTGGAACCCGGAATGCAAGGTGCAGAGAACAGAATGGGTTGAATTACCCATGAAAGGAGAAGTTTTCACCTTTTCAGTGATGGCTTTCTCGGCTACACCATTCCTGAAAACCCTTCCCTTTATCATTACATATATAAGGGTTGAAGGTTGCTGCACAACTCTGCCGACCAGGATCCTCCAAGTGAACCCGTGGGAGGTTTACCCAGGTCTAAAAGTCAACTTACACTTCATAGATAACCCTAAAGGGGAAATAATGGACATTTACTGTACACCTGCCGAGAAACCGGACCCATCCAAGTTTATCATGTCCAAAGAGGAAATTGAAAGATTAAAAGAAGACATGAAGAAAGTGAAAAACTGGGTTATAAGAAAATTTGGTTCCGAGGCCCAGCCAAGCATAGAAATTTGAAGAGTTAAAACCGGGATCGAAAAACGTCTCTCCCACATGGAAAACTAGAGAAACTACGTATAAAGTGAATCTGTCCTTCCTCTTTCTTCTTTAAAAAGAACCTGAATTTTTACGCTTTATCAGTGAAGAAAACTGGTTTAAAAGAAGCGGCGGTGGGATGTAAAGATTTAATTGAGGAGTTTATTGACCATGCAAACAACCAAGGAACAGGGTTTAATAGGTGAGACAAAAACGAGTTCTCCTCCGCTTTACCGCATTGTAATGTGGGTGAATTACACTTCACTTTTAGCTTGCATCATTTTCCTTTACAACTACCGGTTTGCTATTCCAAATGTTTCCCTCTTAGAAAGTTTTGGAGGAATAATTTTTCTCGTAGGCATTATTTTAATAATCCTAGCCCATAATGAACTCCCAAAGGAGCATGGTGAACCAAAAAAGATAACTGAGCTAGCCACGAAGGGTATCTACTCAAAAATTCGGCATCCAGTCTATTCTGGGTTCATACTTATTAATTTTGGTCTAAGTTTAATTTTCACAAACTATGTAATGTTTGCTTTGTCAATTCTACTAATCCCACTGTGGTATATTGTTAGTAAATGCGAAGAGAAATTCTTAATGAAAAAATTTGGTAAACAATACATGAACTATGTGAAGAGGGTCAAATGGAGATTTTTTCCAAAAGTATTCTAGCCTTTATTTTCTCTGCTCTTTTTTCCTCTTTACGGAGTCTATGGCTGGTTGAGTGAATTTTTTAAATGTTTTTCATTGATAACTGTGACACCCCTTTATTAATAGGAAAAGTAATTGGTAAACTTTTGGAAAGATATTTTAAAACCTTTAGAAGTCAGAACCTCACAGATTTCAGCTGTGAGTTGTCAAAGGGTTTAGGTGGGTTTTGACAAGTTAACTTTTCTCACCAGGATAAAAGGGGCTTTAGTAGGTGTCGGCACTTCCCACCACTTAACAAGGTGTTGCTTTTCACCTATTAGGTCGATGTTTCTAAGTATGGTTGAGAATTTATCGGTTATTCTAACCCTGCCTACACACCCTTTTATTCCTCCATTTTCTATGAGTAACGCTGCATCTCTACTCACAGTTGAGAATTGTCCCTCAACATAGTTTTGAAGTCTTGTGTACCAGTTGTTCGTTATAAGGATTCCTCTTTTAACTTCTTCCAACATTTCATTTTCTCTTGAATCTCCGGGTTTAATTAAAATGTTCCATGTTTTAGGGGCTATCCATCCTGCATTAGCCGTGGAAATAGAACCCATTTTCTTGGCTGTTTTAGTGTTATGCAGCAATGTGCTCAGTTCTCCACTGTTTATTATTGGCTTGTTAAAGGTTTCCAGGCCTTCATCGTCGAAGGCAGAGGACTCAGCTAACTCAGCTGCTCGTGGAGCATCCTCAACTGTTAGTTTCTCAGAGGCTACTCTGTCCCCTATCTTATGTTTCATGAAAATGGAGAAACCTGTGAGCACCGAGAAGGCAGAAGCCATTGAGGCTACTTCATTGAATAAGTTACCGACAACCAGGGGAGACATTACAACGTCATATTTACCTGTTTCAACCCTTACTTCTTTTTTACATGCCGTTGCATAGTTCACAGCTCTCCTAGCGGTTTCCTCTACACTCTTCAAATCAATATGTCTACAGCCATGAGCCCAGTGCCCTGAAAAACCATTTTTAAATGTTCTAAGATAAATCATTGCTTCACTTCCCCTTTCAATTCCCTTAAACCCCTTACTTGTAATCAATGTTTTATCTAAAACTTTCAGATCTATTGTTCCAGCAATCCTTTCAGCTCCCTCTGAAAGCGATGTTTCAACTGCTAACTCCACCAAGGGTGAGGGATCATCCATGTACCTAGCTATTTCTTCATCGAAAATATTATCGATTGGTTTACATCCCACTGTTTCTGGCAGCGGAGCGTAAAACTCTGACTCTTTAACACTCAGCGCATAATTTGACAGATTCTCAACAGATTTAACGATTTCATCAACAGATTTAACACTTAGCACAGCCAAAAACAATCTTTTATCTTTGGCAAGGTATAAGTTGACATCTATTTTGTCCCATGACTGAACAACGCTTGGCTGGGTATTCGCTAATTTAACCATTACCTCTCTTACATGGTAGATTAAAGTTGCAACTTCATCAAATTTAGCTTTTAACTTCTCAGTAATCAATTCACCTTTCTCAATGCTCATGCATGGACACCTAATTTAATCTTTGATAAACGAGTATTTGGCCCGCCGAACCAAACAGGGATGCTTTGAGGCGGCTCTCCCTTTCCACATGTACCAGCATAGAATTTAAGGTTTCTGTCTGCACCTTTCAACTTACTGTAAAAGGACCTAGTGGTTAATTCAAGTACAGGGTTCCTTACAAGTCCCTTCAATTCACCTTTAACTATTAGGTATGATTCAAGTCCCACGTATCTTTGCTTCCACCTAACATCGTCAATGTTCCATTCCATGTAAGACTTTATGTATACACCTTGTTTAACATCCTCTATGAGTTCATCGAAACCCATGTCACCTGGTTTTAGATAGGTTGTTGACATTCTAATTATTGGTTCACTTGCATAGTCCATGGATCTAGCTGCACCATTACTTGATAAACCAAACAATTTAGCTGTCAATCTGTTATGTAAAGGCTCGTTTATCACTCCCTCCTTATACAGGAATCTAGGCCTAGCAGGCACTCCTTCATCATCGAACAAGTAGTATCCATAGCTTCCAGGCACAATCGGATCCTCTATAACAGTGGCCCATGCACCGCCGATTTTTTCACCTATCATTTCAGGTTTAACATAGGATTCACCTGCTTGGGCAGCTTCCCTTCCAAGGATCCTGTCAGCCTCCATGGGGTGACCAGCTGATTCATGGACAATTAACCCTACAACTTCTGATCCAATAACAACTTCAACCTTTTCCCTTGGAGGTTTAACAGCTGTCATTAATATCTTTTCCATTGTTTTAGCTTCATTCCTTGCAACTTCAAGTGGATCCCATTTATCAAGCAACTCCACCCCTCCTGATCCACCCCGTTCTATGAGTCTCTGAACTGTTCCCCTCTGCTGATGTGTAGCTATAAGATTAAATTGCAGGTAAACCCTTGGTGTTCTACTCCTCACATAAGCTCCGTCACTGTTAACCACGATTTTCTTCTCCACATGCTCTAAGTATTTAACGAATACCACTGGAACCTTTACTTTTTTAACTGCTGAGTTAGCAGCTCTATAAATATTGATGCAAAGCCTAGTTTTCTCTTCTAGAGGCATTGAGTCAAATGGTTTTTTAGTTTTAACTTCATATGATGCACTGCCCATTTTTTCATCGCTAAACACTAAGGGTTTCTTTAGAAACCTAGATAACGCTTTTCCCCTTGAAACAGCTTTACTCACAGCATCTCTTATCCCTTCTCTGGTTAATTTGTTGGTGGCTGAAAAGCCAAGTGAACCATTACATAGAGTTCTTACATTAACTCCCTCAACAGAGTATTTACCAAGCCCCACAACACTGTTATTCCTCACAATAACATTAAACTTTGAATTCAACTGGTAACGAGCCTCAGCATACTTGGCTCCAGAAGACAAGGCGTAATCAATTGCATAATTAAGTAAGGATTCATCAATCATGTAATGCCACCAGGAAAACTAAAAATTCCAGGTAAAGTTTTGCACTTTAACAAAGATTTAAGGTTCCCCTTTAAAAAGTTAAACTCATAAAACAGGGTTCTTAACGACTCGAAACGTTTTTAGCTCTTCTGACATACAATTACATGTCTTTCTAAATAGATTTCTCACTTATCTATTTGGTTATATATAGATTTAGTTTCTTCGAATCTTTTCAAGGCCTTCAAATAAAGCTATGAGGCTGTCACGATATTTACTCGGTGATTGACCCATTCCAATCCTGGCGTACCCCTTTAGCCCAAAGGTTTCCCCTGGACAGATAAGTACACCGTGCTCCTTAAATAGTTTTTCACATATTTCTACGCTGTTCCTTGACCATGTGAATTCCCCTAAAAAGAAAGCACCTGCATGAGGCCAATGTATTTCCATTGCTTCTGGGTATTTCCCTGAAATTTCCCTTAGTATTTCCTTGTTTCCATTAACTATTTCCTTTGCCCTTGTAATTATCTTTTCCCTATTGCCTGGCTGCAAAGACTTGAAAGCCATTTCATCGCTGATTTTTGAGGGTGCTATACTTGTGTAGTCTTTTAAACTCCACATCTTCATAACCCTGGTGGAGTCGGCAGCTATCCATCCGATCCTTAACCCTGGCAACCCATAGGCCTTGGAGAGACTTGAAACAGCGATAATGTTCCCTATTTCACCTGTTTCCAAGATGCTTTTCACTGCTTCACCGTTATGCTCTAATCCCCGGTAAACCTCATCAAAAACTAAAATTGCATGATGTTTAGATGCTTCCTCATGGATTTCTCTTATTTCTTCACTGGTTAAATATTGGCCTGTTGGATTATTCGGGTTGGTTAGGAAAACTGCTTTAGGCCTGTTTTTCGATATTAAATCCAGTAGTTCCTCTATTTGAATTTTAAAGTTGTTTTCTGGTTTTCTCCAAATCTCAATTGCTTTTGCTCTCCTCCAAGTAAGTAAGTTGATGATTTGCATGTAATTGGGTTTTTCAACGATAGCTACATCGCCTTCTCTAATAGTGGATAAAACCACTATGAAATTGGCTTCTGAACTTCCATTTGTCACTAAAATATTGTTTTCATCAACTTCAGCTGAATAGGTTTCAGCAATTGTTTTTCTCAGCTTTAAACTTCCCCCAGTCCATCCGTAGCTTATTTGAAAATCATCGTTTAGTAGCGGTTCACCGATAATTTCGGTGAGTTCTCCAAGTGTTAATGGTTCTACTCCGCTTTCACTTAAAAGAATCTTGGCATAGTTCTCTCTTAAACTCTGCCATCTTTCTAATTCAAAAAACGGCAAATTGTCAACTATCATCTTTACCACTCTTAACTCCTTTTAATCTATTTGAATCCTTTAAAAGCCTTTTATTGAAAGGGAAGATGAAGCTTAAGGATACCCTGAAAAACACTTAGAGAACAAGAAAATTAGACGCTGAGAAAACAGAGAGGATTTCATTAAATACGTAGTGTGGAGGCTTTTATGCTTTCTTCCACCATTATTGGAAAGCATTGAGAGAAGAGAAAAATTTATGGGGTTCAAAAATTAATGGTGGAATTGCTTTTTATTTTGCAATGTTTCCGATGATGAATCTCATGATCTGTACCATGGGATACCCTAAAACTTAAATGTTCCACTAAAATTAATGTTTGCTGCACCTTTAAGGGTTCTTGGCTAGATGTTAAGGGCTTAGACCAGGCAAAGCGCCAATGAAGGTGTTGATGATGCACTCTCTTCTTGAAAGGCGATTTTATGAGGCATAGACTGGAGTTCCTCTTATCAGTGGTGGAGAGAGTTAACTTTGAGTGTGGAAACATCCTGGTTTATAGGTAAATCAGGGTCTTGATTGATCATTAAAAAATTTATTTGAGGTTTACCATTAACCTTTTATAAGAAGGGGAAGCTTTTGTTATGCACATTGCTCCCTATTAAAAGAAGGAAATTAAGGTGTGTCTATGGTAAAGGTAAAGGATTTAAGGTATGGCCTTAAAAATTTCTCGATTGTCGGGAAAATAGTTGAAAAAGGAGAATCAAGAAGTGTAATGACTAGATTTGGGAAAAAGAGGGTTGCAGACGCTATCTTAGAAGATGAAACAGGTAAAGTAAAATTAACTCTTTGGGAGGATCAAATAGACAAGGTAAATGCGGGTTCACAGGTGAAAATATCTGGGGCGTACATCAAATTTTATCAAAACCAAATGTACATTAATGTTTCAAGGAGTGGAGAAATAGAAGAAATATAATGTTTCTTCTGAGTCTTAGAAAGAATGACTTGGAAGAACAGTTTACTTTAACATATGTTTGTGGTAACTTGTATAAAGAGCTATGACAGGGTTATGACCTGTGAATCTATCCTTTACTATAAGCGTGGTTACAGGGGCCTCTGAATGTTCAGTGAAAAGTATATCATGTCCGATACATAAACCTACAATGACGTTTAAATCTGTTCTTGCTTTGTTTAAAAGGGTTGCTTGAAGGATAGGGTTGCAGCCTGCTTCAAACCCATCATGTCTTAACTTATATTTCTCTGGGACACCTAGAACTGTTTTATCAATGGATCCGCATTTGCAGCAGACACTATAAACTTTAAATCCTCTTTCCTCCAGTACCTTTGAAACCCTTGAAGCCTCGTCGCTTAAACCAATACAGAAAGCCAAACCTATTTTTTTATACCCCATTTTCCTGTTAAACTCAATTAATTCAAGGACCCTTGGTCTAACAGGTATAAGTTTCCCTCTAACTACTTCATAGCCTTCCCTTTCATTTATAGTTGACTGTATGTAAAGCTTACCTACTTTTTCTTTGTTGTACAGTTTAACCGTGGATTCTATTGTTTCAGCTTCGTTTTTCATTGGACAGAAATCGGGGAGTACCTTTTGATCTTTCACTCCTTTATAGCAGTATTTAAACTTGCAATACGCACATTTAAGGTTTACCTCCAATTATAACACCTTTCGAAGCCTACATTTTTATGGGTTATAATCCTTTCAATTTAATCCATTCTAAATTTATGTTTATCCAGTTGTAAAGGGTGCAGCCTCGAAGAGTTTTTCCACCGGAAAGCAGTTTAACGGCGAAGGAGAAGCAGCTTACCTCTCCACATTCCCTTTTACATTCGCTGTGAGGAAGAAAATTGTATATGTTTAAAGGGGTAACCTTCTTCTTTAACTCAAAAAGTTCATTGCTGGGTCTTCCAAACCTTAAAAAATATTTATATGCACGGTTTACAAGGTTTTTAACGAACTCCACAAGTTTCCTTGCCTCTTCTAAATCTTTTACATATGTCATTCCAATTTTGCCGCTTGCAAACAATGAAATGTTATGCTGTTCATAGGTAAATGTTAAGGTGCCTAACTCCTCTGAAAACCTGGAGTTCGGAAGGTAAAGGTAAAGAATTGGTAAAACAACGTTTAACCGGTTATTAGCCCTAGCTATAAACTTTATCCTGTTAGGGTCAGCTGTGCACGGTTTAACCTCATGTATATCTATCCTTTCGACAAGGGTTTCTCCGTCACTCATATTTACACCTATCATCAAGACAGGAACTGGGAAATAACTTAGAGTTCTCCTCTGTAATTAACTGTGGCTGGACAGCCAAGACACTTTTCCTGTGTAAACCTGTCACAGTTTACACAGTTGACACCACATGGAGTAACTTCTCTGTTGTCTGGTAATGAAAGTTCTATGGGTACATATTCTGGGTAAATTATTTCTCCAATTGAAACCTCTGATTTCCTTATCCCTTTCTGAGCTCTTATTGAACATACATCGACAATGCTTCTCAGTGTATCGATATCTTCAGCATACATTAAAACAAGGAGGTTATATTTACCCGTTACATTGGCTACAAAGAAAACCCTTGGACACTGCTTAAAGACTTTCATTAACTCTCTTAGTTTGTCGTAGCTTTCAACTTCTGCATTAATAGATGCTAATCTTAAACCAAGCTTTGAAAAACTGATTTGAGGTGAAACTTTAACTATTTTCTTCTGGTTAATAAGTTTTTCAAGTCTCTTCTTAATGGCTACATGTGAAACACCAAATTTATCTCCGAGATCAGTTAGAGAAGCCCTTCCATTCCTTTGAAGCTCGATAATCAATTTCTTATCCTTATCCTTCATTACACATCAAGTTACAAATTGAAAAATAACTATATATAAATCTTTATATTTAGAACTAATTGAACAAGTAAGTTTTTAAAACAGCTGAAGCCTTTGGAATTCTTGGTTTTCAAGTTTATGTTTCATCACCTTGGCTCAAGGCCGTGCTAATTCAGCTCTTATTATGAACATGTAGTTCATGACCCGTTTGAAAGTGTTTACAGCTCACTTGTAGTCTGCATTGAATGGATTCTGCAACGGAGCTATCTTTAAACATGGTGGAAATAGATCTATGTGCATTTCACTAAAATGAGACTTAAATTAACTCATTTCCTAATCCAAAAAACAAAGGCTTTGAAGTTAACTTCAGTATATTAAGGGATTTTAGCTTTAATGGTTTTCCTTCGCTAACACGGGCAACTCGCTCATAACACCACATCAAAAACTCATACTTAAATTCAACGGAGATTCATCTCCACGATTAAAATCGGGAGCTTTCTCGCCGAAAACTTGTAAATATCTGATTCATTCCTTTTCACCTGAAAAATATTTTTCCCCTTAAAAATAAAATTTACTGGTTTTCCATAGATTAACCTCGATTTCTAAGAGAATTGTTTTCCAAAGTTGCTTTATTTTTAAAATACAGCACATAGCAGATTTATATAGGAAATGTTTTAAAGGGTTGATTAAAGGTTAAAATGGGATTTTTAGATAGGAAATCATTGTTTAAAGTGGAAGCGATGCTGGTTAAAATTCAGAGGGGAACCTTGGAGTTCGCATTAAATGTATCCAGGGAGATGCATCCCAAAGAGTTTATAGGTAAACTTAGAATCATAGGTGATTTAATAACAGAGGTAATAATTGAACCAGATTTGATGTTTAGATATAATTATGCATCTGTCTTTTTTCATATGAACCCAATAGACACTACTTTGAAGGGATGTATCCACAGCCACCCAGACGGCAGTTTAAAACCAACAGTTGAAGACCTAACCAGGTTCTTCTTCGGTAAAGCCAACGTAATAATAGCTTACCCATATAACTTGTCTACCGTTGCATGTTACAAATCAAGCGGAGAACCCATTAAACTTAAAATAATTTAGAAAAAGAGACTCTTTCCTCAAGTTATGCCATCCATAACCCTTTCATCCTGCTTAACCCTTATACTTATCATCTGATTACACACCCACCCTTTGCAATGTAAACCCTAGATTCCCCAATATAAGTTGTATGGTCAAGTATTCTTTTCTTTTTAAACCTATTTTTGAAGACGATTGTTTCTGGCCTTTTTTCTTAAATTTGGGAATTTCTTTAATTTGAAGGGGTCACAAGTGTGGATTTCCTCCAGTTTACTAGAAGCTATGAAAAGGAGGGTCTCCATTTTATCCATGAGTTTATTATTCTCTGCTTTCGAATAGGTTTCCTCTATCTCCTTCTTTACTTGGGAAAGTTCTTCTTCATTAGTAGAGGAAAGGATCTTTTCCCTCCACAACTTAATTTTCTCCTCTATTGTAACCATTCATAACTCCTCTAAATGACAACTAAAAAGTTTTCTTTGTTGATTACATACTTTGTGTATCGCTAAAAAAATCTACCTTAGAGATATAGGAAGATCCAGTGTATCTAAAAAGATGATGTTATTTAGGTGAAAAGAGTTAAATAGGTTCCTTTTACAGCTGCTATAAAAAGTTTATATGGAATAGGGCTTTTATTCTTGGTGGAAGCACTTAGATTGGAAGATGGAGAACTGTAAATAACCCGAGCATCTTTAAACCTACGTAGACATAGAGGGCACCTAAAATTATTTTAAGGGTTTTTGGCTTTGTTTTCTCACTTATTATTGCACCTGGAATTGAGAAAACAGCACTTGTTATTCCAAGGCTTAGAAAAGCAGCATAGTTAAAGTAGCCAATGCTGTACGGTGGGAAAGGTGTACTGCTCATTTTCTTTAGACCCCAAAGCGCATAACTAACTGATCCTATACTTGAACTAATCACCATGGATGCAAGTGATAAGAGAATAGATAGGTGAATAGGGAAACCAATTAGTAAGTTAAGCACTGGGACGTAGACAAGTCCTCCTCCGATTCCTATGAATGCAGCGAAAGCAGCTGACGGTAAACCAATTGAAACCCCCTTTGCTAAGCTTAGATTAGGTATTTTCTCTGTGAGTTTAGGTTTCGCTGTGAAGAACCTCCAAGCCCCGATTAAACAAATCACCCCGAAAAGCATTTTCATTATCCAGCCTGGAGCGAAAGCTGTCACTGTGGCCCCTATAACTGCACCTAAACCGGCACCTAGCCCAAACCCCTTCCACAAGGGGAACGGGAAAACCTTTGTTTTCCCACTCTTCAAATGTAGTTTCGCTCCAACAATAGCTGTGGGTACAACAACAGCTAAATTTGTGCCAAAGGCTGTTTTCACAGCTATGTCCAGTGGAACACCGAAAACTGTGAATATAGCGATCATCACTGGAACCATTATGAAGCATCCGCCCACTCCGAACATTGCACTTACAAAACCTACACCTGCACCTGCAATCAAAAATTCAATGATCCATAATGGAACCATTTGATTTCTACCTCTTCGAAAAAAATCCACCTACGTTATATTACAGAACTGTAACATTTAAATAATTATATGTTACAATTTGAAAATATATTAGGAATAGTTAACCTATTAACTTAAAACCGCACAGAGAATCAGATGAAACCTGTTTTATTTTTTTAATTTGGATTATGAAAGAAATGTAAAAATAATTTAAGTGAAGAGGGATTAGTAACTCATCAGGTGTTATGTCGTGTCTAGGAAAGAGCTTTACTTGAAGGTTAAGGAGGCTGCAACTAAACTAGGTGTCTTCAAAGACTTAGAAATAGCAATAGATAGAATTTTAGTTGAGGAATATGAGGAACCAATGGGACCAACACCATTTCCTTCAATCACTGAATTAAGGAACTGGGATTTCAAACTTTTAAATAGGTACAGACCCTTCTACATGCCTTTCTGCGATTTATGCTGCCTTTGCACATTTGGTAAATGTGATTTAACCCAGGGTAAGAGGGGTGCATGTGGACTTGACATGGCTGCCCAGCAGTCTAGAATTGTCCTTTTAGCATGTTGCATAGGTGCAGCCACGCACATAGGGCATGCAAGACACCTTGTCGAACACTTAATCGAAAGGTACGGGAGAGACCACCCTATCGATGCAGGTGAGGGAGTAGACATTGAAGCCCCTGTAACCAGGTTGGTCACTGGGATAAGGCCTAGAACCCTGAAGGACCTTGAAATTGTACTGGACTACCTGGAAAATCAAGTTACTCATCTCCTCTCTTGTACACATACAGGTCAGGAAGGCAGCAGCATAGATTTTGAATCCAAGGTTTTACATGCTGGAATGATAGACCAAGTTGGAATGGAAATAGCTGACATAGCTCAGATCTCAGTTTACAATTTCCCTAAGGCCGACCCAAATGCTCCACTTGTTGAGCTGGGAGCCGGAGTTGTCGATAAATCTAAACCAGTTATCCTGGTCATTGGACACAACGTTCCACCAGCTGTTGAAATAGCCAATTATCTCATGAATAATGATTTAATGGGTGAAGTAGAGGTTGCAGGTTTATGTTGCACAGCACATGACTTAACCAGGTATACACCTAAAGCTAAGATAATAGGTCCAATTTCGTGGCAGCTTAGATTCATAAGATCAGGTTTACCTGATGTCATCGTGGTTGATGAGCAGTGCGTTAGGACCAATCTCATCTTTGAAGCCAAAAAAATCAAGGCTCCATTTATAGCTACGAGCGAGAAAAATTGTCAAGGGTTAAGGGACAGGTCAAGGGACCCAGTTGATGAAATAGTTGCCGACTTGGTGAATGGAAGGGAAACAGGTGTACTTATTTTAAACCCTGAAAAGGTTGGGGAAGTAGCTGTAAGGGCTGCATTGAAAGTTGCACCGAGAAGAGCAAAGTTTAAGGTGATACCGGATGTAAAAGATGTAATAGAGGGAGCTAAGAAGTGCAGGAAATGCAGGGAGTGTATAAGAGCCTGCCCAAACAATTTACCTGTTATGCAAGCTGTTAATGAAGCAGCTAACGGAAACCTTGCTCCACTTGCCCAACTTTACGAAAACTGCATAGGGTGTGCAAGGTGTGAAAGCGCTTGCCAAGCCGATTTACCGTTGCACAGCTACATTGTGAAGGCAGCTGAGAAGAGGTTTAAAGAGGAAAAATTCAAGATGAGATCTGGAAGGGGAGCTGTTAAAGACACAGAGATCAGGACTGTTGGCCAACCGATTGTTTTCGGTGAAATACCAGGGGTAATAGCCTTTGTTGGATGTGCAAACTATGCAAATGGGGGGAAGGAAGTAGCTGAAATGGTTGATGAATTCGCGAAGAGGAGATATATAATTGTGACATCTGGCTGTGCAGCGATGACAGCAGCTATGTACAAGGATGAAGAGGGCAAAACCGTTTACGAGAAATATTCAGGGGATTTTGATGCAAGCGGGGTTTTAAATGTGGGTTCATGTGTTTCAAACCCCCACATCGCAGGTGCAGCGATCAAGATAGCACGGATATTTGCCAAGAGAAACCTCAGAGCAAACTACGAGGAGATAGCTGATTACATATTGAACAGGATAGGAGCAGTTGGCGTTGCATGGGGAGCCATGTCCCAGAAAGCAGCCTCCATAGCATCAGGCTTCTGGAGACTAGGAGTCCCAGTAATAGTTGGACCGCATGGATCGAAATATAGAAGGATGCTCCTTGGAAGGAAGGACAAACCAGAGGACTGGTATGTTTACAATGCAAGGACAGGTGAAAAGGTGTATGTAGGGCCAGCTCCAGAACACCTTTTCTATGTAGCTGAAACAAAGGAGGAGGCAATGGTTGAAATAGCGAAGCTGTGTATGAGGCCAAACGACACAACCAAGGGAAGAGCAATAAAGCTAACCCACTACATAGACCTACACAAGAAGCTATACGGTTCAATACCAGATGACATACACCTATTTGTAAGGACCAAAGCTGACATACCCCTAACAATGAAAGACGAAATACTTGCTTACCTCAAGGAGAAGGGATGGAAGGAAACAATGATCCCGGATCCAACTTTGCTTCCAAGGTTAATAAGGGAAAAGGTGGAGTGAAAATGAAGAGAGCTGAATCCTGGCAAACAGCTGAAATACCTGGACCTAAAAAAGCTTTAACACCTAAAACCCCTGAAACAATAGCTTTGTTTATCAAGAGAGCAAAAAGACCCTTAATTGTAGCTGGAAGCGAATGCATAAAGTTAGAGGTAAATGGAGAAAGATACATTGATTACATAATTAAAATAGCGAAGACGGGAAACATACCAGTTGTTGCAACTGCTCACACAGTGAAATCCTTCTTGGAGAAAGGGATCAGAGAAATTTTCTCAATGTCAGCCATGGAAGTAGCTGATAGACTTAGAGACCCTGAATGGAAGGGATTCGATGGAAAGGGACAATACGACCTTGTCCTGTTTGCAGGTATGAAATACTACTTTGAATGGTTAATCCTTTCAGGGCTGAAACACTTTGCACCCCACCTGAAAACCGTTTCACTGGACAAATATTATCAGCCACATGCCTCATGGTCATTCCCCAACCTACCAGACAAAGAATGGAGAGAAACCCTGTTAAAAATAGCAGAGAAACTGAAAACATAAAGGAAACATAGCTTAACCATTTCCACCCTTTATGAAATTTAAATAAGAACCTTGTAATCAACAAACAGTCTATACCCTATTTTGAATAGAATAGTACATATACGTGAAAGGGAAATTTCACGAACTTAGGAATACAAGTAGATGTATTCGAAAGTATATTAGGTACAATGTTACAGATAGATCTAGGTAAACCAAGGAAACATACACATCTAAACAGAGGTGTACTCATTCCTCTATGAAGGTACTAAACCTATTTCCTTGTAACAGTTTATTTATCAGAGTTTAACTGAGTTAACAGTTGTATTTAGATGATGTATCAAGGTTTACTACTCATAGATATTTCTCTAATCTAGTGTAAATAGACGACTCAGATATCTATTGTTGTACATAAAGAAACCAATACCTTTCCTCCTTTCTGTCAACTTTGCCAAGGAATAAA
>JAOZFL010000144.1:0-1993 GCA_027491455.1 Thermoproteota archaeon
TATTTCACTCCTCCTTGTAGCTCCCTCCAATCTCCAACCGCTGGGGGATCCTGTCCACATTCAAAGGTGGCTATTTTCCTTGGATTAGACCTTCTTTTCACGAGTATCCATGCAATTATCAACGTGGTAGCCATGAATGAAACCATTTCAACGAAAAATAACCAGAAAACAATGTAACCAGGCAGTTCCAGCATCTTTGCATCCCTCAACCACACAATTTTAAAATACTAAATAAAAATTTTTCTGTTTAAGTCACTACAATTTAAAAATTGATTCCCTAAAACAATCTCGATATAGGTTTATATTGCCTTTTTTAAAGTTTAAACGTGCTTCAGATTTTATTTCATATACCCTTCTACACATTGAATTTTGTTGGGGGTTTTCAGCAGTTTCTGAATAGTTAATTTTATGTGCTTCTATGTAACATTTTATTATGTGATGCCAGGTCCGATATGTGGCGGGTTAAACAAGCCGAATGGAAACATCTTTAAATGTAGAAGGTGTGGCTTCCAAGCGGATAGGCACTTGGTAGCTGCTTGGAACATAGCCACCAAACTTCCAATGTGGGGTGCTTCACCTTTGCCCCCGAAAGCCGCTTATGAAGCCTTCAAGGTTAAAGCGGAACGGATAGTCATAAAATGTTAACTATCCGACAACGGTTTCAAGATCTTCAATGAACATGACACGTTTAAACAGGTCTAAAGCCCAGTTAACATTGTTTGTTCCAAAAGTTTAATTAATTCTAGGAGCTGACAATCATTTCCTTGCCTTAGAAATTTTTACCTTTCCTTAAAAAGTACTTCTTCAACTTCCACTAGTTTTTTTATTCCTTTAATTTCATATGGGAAAAGAGGAACCTCAATTATATCTTTCCTCCCCATATATTCTTCTCTTATCATTTTTATGTATTTCTGCTGCATTTCCCTCTTTTCCCTATGAAATTTGCAGTCAGGTTCAAAAATAACGTTGTTAATTATGATATGACCAACAGGGATGCCGTATCCGTTGAATTCCTTTATTAACCTCCTAGTTTGGAAGACCCCTAAAGCCTCTGGAATTGTAACCACTATAAACTCGGTTTTATTTTTGTCCCTTAAGAAATTAACTACTTTTTCAGCCAGTTTCCTCCATCCACTGATTATGTCCATGGGTGTCCTCTTAGATTTCCTTAAACCAATTGTTTCCCTAAGCTTCTTCACATATTCTTGGAGGGAGAGATAAACCCTTGCAGCAGCTTCCAAGTGTTCAATGAAAACATTTGGCAGACTTAAGAGCCTCAAAGTGTGTCCAGCTGGAGCAGTGTCCCAGACAACGACATCGTATCTCTCACCCTCAACCAATTCCAATATGTAATCTAACATGAATTCTTCGTCAATCCCAGGTGCACCTGCTACATAGTTTATGATTTCGTATTCAACAGGTAGAACAGTTGAAAGAGCCTCGTAAACCTCTGGTCCAAACTTCTTTTTCCACCTTTCAATAACTTCTTCAGATCCTATTTCAACTGCGTAGAGATTCTTTGCCCCCCTAACCCTTGTTTCCTTACTACCCACATTAACTTCAAATATGTCTGAAAGTGAAGGCATAGCATCACTTGAAATTATCAATGTCTTCTTCCCCATAGAAGAGAAGTGAATAGCTGTTGCAGCTGCACACGTGGTTTTCCCAACTCCTCCCTTCCCGCCAAACATAACGACTTTCCTTGGCTCCCTTTCAAGGTTAACCAAAGACCCTTCTTCACCCAGCAATTTTCCCACCTAACACGATTTCCTTGTCCCCATCGCTTACCATTTAAACCTAGACACTCCACAAAATCCATTGGAACCAGAGTAAATAGGTTACCTAGTTCATTTAAAACCTTCAAGTTTTTACCAATTTGACCTTATAATAGACATAAAGATAAACGAAAGAAAACCGTACAACCGATAACCAGCAAAACACTATTTCAAATTGTTCTACTTTATGTTTCAGTCCATTCATGTAGAGAGTTTCC
>JAOZFL010000144.1:2280-5760 GCA_027491455.1 Thermoproteota archaeon
ACATATCGCACAAACCCTAGAGGTGTTGCGGGCGTTAACATAGATAACCTTAACTCCCTCCCAGAGAGCCTTGTATTCTATGTATTTTTGCAGTTTTCTGAAGCTCCATGAATTTAGTCGTCTCTTCAATCTTTTAGAGTGTTTGCTGATTCGCTGGACTTTCCCATTAAATCTATTGACGCCTAAGACTTTCCGATTAATAGCCCTGCGGATATGTCTAAGGTCTTCGAGTATGATGCCCTTTTCTTTCTCCTTCGCATGCATCACAATTTGTGAACTTATTTGATGGAGAAGTGCGTTGATTTTGTGGTTTTGTTTAGCGAACATTTTTCTCTGAATCTTCTTGGCTACTCTCCTATCTTTTGCATATTTCGCTTGAACTCTTCGTGCTCGTTCAAAGTATCCATGTCTAATTTCTACAATTCTTGTCAAGTCGTATCTTACAGCTTTAACATCTCCGTTTTCTATATAGGCTTCATCAATCGACCTTTCATTGATATAGTATGCCACGTATCCCTTAGGCTCCACAACCTTAGCGGTTTTCGAGAAGGCTATTATAACTTTGTTAGCGGTCAAGGTTATGGAGCCAAGTTTATGTTTGGCTAAAAGCTTTTCAGCTCTTTCGTAAAGTGAGATGTGAAAGAATTCTCTAGGCTTGATTAGAATTCTAAGCCTGCCGCCGACGATTTTGTAGGCTTGATTTCCGAGTTTAGCTATTAGCCTCCTAGCTCTGGGAACCTTAGTCCTTCGATTCCTCCTCTTTGCTTTACGGTAATTCTTTAAGATAACTGTCGCAACCTCAATCGCCCCAAGCACATACCAAGAATGGTAGCCATACTTCATCAATTCATGGTAGACTTCACGTGAAAGCATGAACCTTGAAGTGATGCTTTTCTCCAAGCCTACATGAATGCAGTGGTTAACCATATCCCTAAAGGCGGCGAGTAGTCTGATAACCCCCTCTGAAGGGTTGTAAGGAACCTTGATGCACTTCACAGCTTTAACTCTCTCCATTCATTCAGCACCTTCCTAAGGACTTCATCCATGCTTCTGGCTCTGAAGTCTGCTTTAAGCTTCAACAGCTCAGCCCACACCTCATCGGAAACCTGAATAGTCTTCATCTATTTTCACTTACTACAAGAATGTAATATTACATCTTTATAAATTTGACCCCATCGAGTGTTTACCAACCGATAAGTAGACAGAACCTAAGGGGGAAAATATAAGGAATTTAAATGCAACATGGAATTACATCATTTTTCAATCGAAATGTTTCCCATCCCCTTAAAAGTTAACTCTTCAGGTGGACATGTATGAAAGTAGATAAGTATGAGTTCCCAGATGATTTATACTATAGTAAAGACCACATGTATGCAAAGACCGAGGAAGGAATTGTAGTGGTTGGACTAACTGATTACGGTCAAGGTATAGCAGGAGCAATTGAATACGTTGATCTACCAGAGGTAGGAGAGGAAATTTCCCAGAACGAAGTTTTAACAACCATTGAAACAGGTAAATGGGTTGGCCCGCTGAGGGCGCCTGTTTCAGGGGAAATAGTCGAGGTAAATGAAGAACTGGAAGACAGCCCGGAACTCGTTAATCAGGATCCCTATGGCAAAGGATGGATTGTAAAGATTAAACCGTCAAATTTACAGGAAGACCTGGATAAATTGATGAAGGCTGGAAAAGAACTGGAAACATTCATTAAAGAGGAAATCGAGAAGAAAAAAGAGGAGTAGGTCGTCACAATTGAACCGTGAAGCCTTGAAAAACATTAAACCAGTTAAAGTTATTGATGTCAGAGGGGAACTTTGCCCTGTTCCCACTTTAAGAACTAGTGAAGCTTTAAACAACATGAAACCTGGAGAAACATTGCTTATACTTACAGATGATGATGCAGCACTTGAAGATATTTCCTCGTTAGCTAAACGCACTGGAAACAAGTATTTAGGTTCAGTAACGGATAAGGGATTCTACAAAGTATATGTAGAGGTAAGGTAGCGAAGGAAAACCTCTATCCACCTTAATTTCCATTCTTTCTTTAACTGAGAGGGGAAGATAGCGATGAAGCAAGTAAACAAGGGAATAATGAAGGAATTAACTAAACTTTTTGGTGATAGGGTTAGCTTCGATGAAAAAGAAATAGAGGTTTACAGCCATGACATAGGAGTTATGCCCAGCTTAGTAAAGAAGTTTCTCGGTGAATTCAAGGCCTTAGCAGTTGTACAACCTGTTAACCAAGAAGAAATTGTTCACTTGGTGAAACTGGCAAATGAAAAGGAGATTCCTTTAATACCTAGAGGAAAAGCTACATCTGGGTATGGAGGCATCTATCCATTAAGGAAAGGGGTAATCATTGATTTCAGCAAGATGAACAGGGTAATAAAGGTAAACAGGGGAGAATCCACGGTAGAAGTTGAAGCAGGGGTAATATGGAGTAAATTAGAGGAGAAACTGGAAGCTGAAGGTTTAAGTTTAAGGCTTTACCCCACAAGTGCACCTTCCTCAACAGTTGCAGGATGGCTTGCTCAGGGAGGAGCAGGACTGGGCAGCTTTGAATATGGATGGTTTAAAGAGAATGTTGTCTCAGCCAGAGTAGTTACTCCTGAGGCTGAGATAAAGGAATTTAAAGGCGAAGAATTGGAACTGATAAGTGACGCTGAAGGAATAACAGGGTTGATAACCAGGGTTAAACTGAAGGTTAAAGGGGAAAGCGAGGACATAGCTGTTATCGCTTCATTTAAAAAGCCGGAAGAACTGAAAAACACCCTTTTACAAATTTACAGAGAAGAAATCCCAGTTTGGTCTATTAACTTCGTAAACCCAGATGGAAACAAGTTGAAGAACCTTTCACCCCCTAAAGTCCTAATGGGGAAAACATTTGAGAAACCCATTTTACCAGAGGAATACACTTGTCTCTTCGTCTTCCCAGTTGAGAGAACAGGAAAGGTTCTACCAAGGTTAAAGGAAATAGTTAAGGAGAACAAGGGAAAGGTGCTTCCGGAAGAGATAAGCGAACATGAATGGAGTGAAAGGTTCAAGGTTTTAAAGGCTAAGAGACTAGGACCCTCAATAATCCCTGTGGAAGCAGTTATACCCATTGAAAAGATAGATCTCTTTCTTTCCGACATCGAAGAGGAAATAAAGCAGTCAATTTACCTTGAAGGCATAATCACAAAGAGCAAAGAGGTGGTTCTAGTCGGCTACATTCCACAGGATGAAAGGAAGTTAAGCTACAGCATCAACTACTCATTATTCCTCAAGGCACTTAAAATTGCTCAAAGACATGGAGGGAGACCCTACTCAACCGGTGTTTTCTTCCCACACTACAAAGAAAAAATCCTAGGTGAAGAGAAAGCAAGGAAACTGGATAAATACAAGGAGGAAAAAGATCCAAAAGAAATATTCAATCCAGGAAAAGTTATACATGAAAACAAATTCTCTAAACTCGTTAAAATCGCTGAAAAAATCGAGTTTATA
>JAOZFL010000022.1:0-1248 GCA_027491455.1 Thermoproteota archaeon
TATATCTGGTTCGGGCTACGCCCACCCTCAGAAGACCTTTATACGGGAAATGAGAGGGAAGCATCCTGCTAAAGATATACCTTGATAGCAACGCAATAGTTAAGTGATACGTGTTAAAGCCTCAAAGCTCTAATAGAACCCAAAAACTTCTTAAGAAGCAAGAAAACGAGTTATTTACAAAAATATAAAAGGAAAGTATAGAAGCTGCATTTAACTCGTTTCCTCTAGAAGAATATTCTTTTTAGTGACGTTTTGTTGAAGTCCTGGTCGTTTGATATTACTTCTTTTACATTGTTTCTCAATGCAGTAGCTAAATGTAATGCGTCCTCATAGTCCAAGTCATATTCCTTCATTAGGTTGGTGGCATAGGTTATGTCTTCTAAGGTGAGCGGCGTAATCAGTAGGCTTGGAAGACTCGTTATGGATCTTACAATTTCTTCTACGAATTTTTTATCTTTTAAGCTTTTCCCCGTTAGGCCAGCCATTATCACTAGCGTTTCATAAAGTGTTAAGCTTGACGTTACGTATAGTCCTTGTGGTGCTTCCTCGATCTTTTTGATCCATTTATAGGCTGCTTTTCCAAAGGCCGGGTGGTTGCCAAGCCAATATATGAAAACGTTGACATCTACGTAGCCCTCTGAAGCCACCATCTTCTCATTACCTCGACTATAAATTCGTCTATGTCCTCAGGCCACTTAGCCACCTTAAAGGCTCCAAAGTATTTATCTGCAATGGGCTCGAGAGCTTCAATAATTATGCTTTTTCCATTAATTTTTATTCTGACGTATCCTCCCTTCTTTACCCCAACCTTTTCCCGAAGAGCCTTCGGAATTACTATTCTGCCTTTTCTATCAACTTTACCTATATTCATGGAATAACCCACTAATATACTAATTCCCACATTATTTAAATGTTCCACTTTTAACCTAAATAAAACCCAACTTAAACCTTAAAAATTCATCAGAATCAGTGACATTAATGTATAAGTTGTCTGTGAATTAAGATTGAATTGCTTAGTTTACATACGTTTATCGAACATTCATTTTTGATGTAATTCTTGCTTATAATCATTTTTGATGAATTCATAATACGAGGGGCTTTACTTCTTAAAATTACACCTATCTTTCTCTTAATGTGAAAAGCTTTTTGATTTCTAATGATTTCGAAACATCTTTTACTTAGGTCTACAAGTTATTGAAATCAAAATAAAATTAATTTTATTTTGCTACTCTTCTTTACTTCATCTTC
>JAOZFL010000022.1:1314-12607 GCA_027491455.1 Thermoproteota archaeon
TCTTCTTTACTTCATCTTCAGACAACCCTTTTCCCTTAACCAGCTTTAAGGTTTAATTCTTCCTGTTTTCTCTATAAATTTCCAAGAGTTTCAAAACCCTTAAACTCATTTGACAACAGCATTATAAAATAAAAGAGAAACAAAAGAATTATGTTCTCTAGAATTCATTTTGTCGCGGGGGTAATAATCATTCATGAAGAAAGTAGGGAAAATGAAGAGGGTTAAGGTAAGGGGAAAAATAGGCAAAATAGTTTCTCCGTCGAAGAGGCGTGGAAATGGGAGTAAGAGTCAGAATTAAACTGAAAGCTAAAGACAAAGAAATTAACACAGTTGCTTTAGCTAATGCAGGTTTTGAAACAGATGAACCAGAAGTCATATTACCTTTAAGAGTTGCGGAAAGACTGGGTTTATGGCCTAAGCTCCCTGGAGGAGCAAAAATAGAGGAATACGAGGTAGCTGGCGGAAGCAAAGTCAGAGGCTACGTTACTCCATTTAAAATAAAAACCCAGGTTGTATGTGGCGACAAGTCATCGAATTTCGTTGAAGTCATTCCAGTTCTGCTTGAAGGAGAAAAAGAAACCATTTTAAGCGACAAATTAATAAGTGCACACAAAATAGTTTTAATGGATGCAGGAAAGGGGCTCTGGAAATTCATGGATGAAAACAAGATAAGGGAAAGCGAAAACCCTGAATATTGGTGAAGGATCCTAAATCAAAAATACACCAAGCAACCAATACCTAGCAATGAACTACAAATAAAACTATACAACTCAAAACAAAGTATATTTTTCAAGAGGTTCAAAATTAATAATGCTAATTCTTCCTTGTAAACCCTTCATTCTCAAAAATCCCGCCTACTTGTTAAATTTCCTTAAAAGTTAATGTGTACGGAAGATCTTTTGGTGATAGAGGGAGAATGTGAATGAGGCATAAAAGGTGATCGTATGGAAGAACTTATTAAAATAATTGAAAACTGCAACCTTTGTGAAGATGCTCAATTTAAGAATTTGGTCAACTCAGAAAGCAAACCATGCCTAGAATTTAAGGTCTACGAAGACTGGATTCCTGAAGAAATAAGATGTTTATTTATCGGAGAATCTCCACCTGGAAGAAATATTTTCTTCTATGATTATCGAACGGAAGATCCTTTCAGAAGGAATATTTTCACTCTTTTAGAAATAAACAAAAAAGGTTATGATGGATTATGTGATTTTAAGCGAAGGGGTTTTCTCCTTACAGATATTTTAAAATGTAGGATTAGAAAAAAGGGGAGAGACATCCCAAAGTCTGTTATCAACAATTGTCTGGAAACCTTCAAACTCGAAATTGAACTATTAGCAAAGACAAAGAATTTAAGGAGATTGGTTGTTTTGGGTAGGACCGCGTTGAAAGCCTTAAAAACGCTGGGTTTCAGTGAGTTAGAAAGGCTTGGCATAACTCATAATTGTGGAAAGATAGTAAAGTCTCAAGGTTTTGAAATATTTCTATGCCCTCTACCATTTGACAGAAACAAAAAGTATTGGAATACACCTCAAGTGAGAGAAACTCTAAAACTTTTTCTAAAGTGCGATGAGAGGATGGGTGTGAATTCTCCAATTATCGATTTTCCTTCCTTATGAATCTCGTCCACAACCCGCGGAAATCCGTAAAACTGGTTGAAAATATATTTTTGGTTACATTGGTTTTTAATTTCTCTAACGTTACGCTGATAAATTTCATTTTTATCATCTCTTTCACCTACAAGGAAAACTCCAAAGATATGTACTCAACCTATAAGTATGAAAGGGCTGTCATGAACCCTTACACCATGCTTGCAGCTCTGAAATCCATTAAAAAAGGGAAACCTAAGAAATTAATAGTTGCTGTTCCAACAGGGAACAGCTCCGCGATCAATTTAGTTAAACCTGAAGTAGACGAAATTTACTGTTTAAATGTCAGGGACAGATTTATTTTTGCAGTTGCAGATGCCTACGATGAATGGCATGATGTAGGTGGGGAAGAAGTTTTTAAAGTGGCTTAGAAAAAAGATGTGAGATGAATGCATCTCAAAACAGTTTAAAACAGGAAAGGTTAGGAAAAGGAAACTACACAAGCATTTTCTTCCTACTTATTTGTAGCACCCCGATTAACCCTATGACTCCTAGAATGGTGATGAAAACCTCGATCAAGTATATCCCGGTAAGGGTTAAAGTGTTTACATTTGCTCTGAGAAATGGAATTGATCCATCGAGAATTGTTTTGTAGAGAACAGCAGCTAAAAGAAAAAATTTCTCAGCTTTTCTAACAGATAAAACCACTAGAAGAGTTGAAAATAAATGAATAAGAATTGCTGAGCCTCTTTCAATTATCGGTGCAAAAACAACCCATGTGCTCATGGTTAGCTGTTTCAAAACAGCTTGTCTCTGCTGCTCAGGGACATAGTTAATGATTTCAGGGAATAAAATAAACATTAACAGGTTGATAAAGGATCCTACCCCCAGAAGAAAAGCTTCCGTGCACCCGAAGCCCAAACCGAAGGCAAAAGACTCATTAAATAACCCCTTTCTCAACTTAGTTTTTAAAACAAATACATACTGGAAGAAGTTTTCAAGTAACCCAGTCCTTAACCCAATGTACAGCCCTGTTAAGAGAAGAAAAATGTTCTCGCTGTAAAGTGAATGGATAAAACCATATAAACCATTTGAAACCGTTAAATCCATCAATCCCTTCACTAAGATGGCGGCTAACCATGCAACCCCTCCAAAGGCAAAGTATCTGAACTGGGCTTTCTTAACCCTCCACCAATAAAGAATCGGTGAGAAACCAATGGTTATCATTCCTAAACCACTAAACAAAAGAAAGGGATTCACTTGCACCAGTTACTTCCACCCCTACTAAAGAAACTGTTTAAATAGATTTGAGGGCAAATAAAAATTTTTCCTCCGGTCAAATAGTTAACTTAAAATGGAAAACGAGGACAGATAAATAACCTCTCTCCTGCAAAAACATGGAACTTCCAACTTTCCCTTTCCATTACACCTACATTGCCTCTGCTATTAAGTGTTTACATGGTTACTGGGAGGTTCCCGCTTCAAAGAAATATCTCTACTAATATAAACATGTAAATATTGAAGGGAACAAATTATTAAACGTTTATCCATATCCAGGTTCTCTTTGGAAACATAAAGATTTAACAATCCCCAGAAAATTAAATTTTGCATCAAGATTCCATCGGGGAACACTAAATGAGGAAATACACATGGATTAATGTTGAGAAGAACCTTAAAAGGAGGTTTCCAGGTTTAGAAGCTTTAATTTGCAGGGTTAGAAACTTAAAGGTAAAGAGCTTTGATGCTGCCTTAGAGGAAATGAAGTCAAGGGTACTAAAGGAGATGAGGGAAAGATATAACCTTGGTTCCCTTAAAGATGAACCTATGTTTAGATTTTACAGGGATTTCTACTGGAAAATAGGTTTAGATCCTACTAAGACAAGGCCAGCAGCTGAAGCCCTTATTCGCAGAGTTTTGAGAGGTAAACCCCTCCCCAGGATAAACACACTTGTAGACTCCTATAACTTAGCCTCCATGGAAACAGGGGTTGCCATGGCTACTTTTGATGAAAATAAACTGAAAGGAAACCTTAAAATGAGAGAAGCTGAAACAGGTGAAGTGTTTATAGGGATTGGGATGAATAAACCAGTGACGCTTAGAGGAGGGGAAATCGTGGTTTCTGATAAAGCTAAAATAGTTGCCATTTACCCTTACAGGGATGCAGATAACAGTAAAGTTACATCTTCAACAACAAATGCCCTTTTAATGGTCTGCGGTGTGCCAGGGATAACCTCGCAGAAACTAGTGGAGTCCATGGAAACAGCTTTAAGATACATTCAAATGTTTTGCGGTGGAACAATTGAATATTAAAGGATTCAGCTTTTCTGCAGAGCCGGGTTCAATGGATGAGCTTTTAAGCTTTGCTTGGATCGATGTAAATGGTTTTTACAGGTGGTTTCTATTGGTATTTGCATTTGTCGCTGCTTTCACTTTACACCTGCTCTTCTTCTCCTTCTCCCTTCTCATCCCAGCTGTTATGACAGATTTAGGGTTAAGCCACATTCAAATGAGCATGGTTATCTCCATCTGTGTCTTTGCAATCATTATTTTCAGGCTTGTCTGGGGGTACATTAGCGACTTAATTGGTTTTTCAACTGCGATGAAGGCTGCCCTGTTAATCACAGGTATATTCAGCTTACTTAGAGGGTTTTCACCTAGCTATGAGTTTCTACTCCTCTATCAGTTTCTTCTGGGTGTTGGGTTGGGAGCAATTATCCCCTGTCTTTCAAACCTTGTGAAAAACCATTTCCCTGAGAAATCCGGTTTAGCTACTGGTTTATATGTTTCAGGGTTTCCATTTGGGGAGATCGCCAGTTTCATCTTGGTTCCTTTACTCATGGATGTATACGGAGATTGGAGGGTTATCCTTAAATTTTTCGGTTTTTGGGGTTTAGTGGTTGCATTACTTTGGTTCCTACTCCCTGTAAAAACAAGGGGGATCAATGGTGACAAGGGAGAAGAAAGGGGCTTTGAAAGGGAAGCTGTGATTAAATTGTTTAGGTTTAAGGAGACATGGATCTTGGCATTTTCATGTATTTTCACCATGGGTATTTACGACACCCTTTGCACATGGGTTCCGTACATTTTGGAACTAAGAGGTTTCTCTCCAGAGGTTTCAGGTTTTATTACCTCGATGCTTCCAATTGGATTCCTTTTATCCAGTCCAGCCATTGGTTTCCTTTCAGATAAGACGGGGTCAAGGAAAAACCTTGTCTCCATTCTTTCCCTTCTAAGCGGTCCATTAACCCTTTCCATTTCTCTTCTTCAAGGTTTCCCTTTATGGACCACTACTCTTTTGACTGGTTTCTGTTTAACAGGGGCGATGACAATTATATTTGTCATGCCACTAGATTTCCCTGAGACAAGGAAGCTTACCGGAACAGCCTTAGGGTTCATCTCCTCCATTGGAAATATAGGTACACTTCTACTCCCCTTAATAGTTGGTTCAATATTAGATGCAACACATTCACCATTAGTTACAACTTTAACACTCGGGTTAACCGTTGAAACCATACCTCTCATACTAAGCATATTGAAAAGGAGAATTTCCACAAGTACAAGGTGAGCTGCCCACGGCTATAAGCCTGTGGGGTTCCTGCTTCAATGATGAGGCTTGCCGGTATTTCTACCAGTAGAGGTCTCGTCTCAGCAAGCGGCTCGGGGCTGCTCCATCCCCGATTTTTTATTCTACAAGCTGAAATCCAATCCCTTATGGGATTTTTCATAGCTTAGCCCTTTAAATATACCTCTCGGGTTCACCTTCACCACTAGAGTCCCAGCTCTCCCAGTCTTGAACTCCAGTAGTTGAAGGAATTTCCCCTTAAGAGGCATCTAATATCTTCTGAGCTAAGTTATGGTTTCTGACCATGCCTTTTATGTTCAGGTCCTTAACACATATGACATCATGGTTGCTTGCTTGGAACCTTGATAGTTTGTTTAAAACTCTCCATGTCAGAAAGGTTTATGTTAAGATTTTTAAACAGGGATTTAGGCCAAGCTTAACAGCAATTTAAATTCCTCCCCTAAAATTAAATCTATTTACATATTTTCCTCAGTGTTTTAAGCATTTCTCCTGGTTTCACAGCTTTAAAACCCTTTCCCCTTTTGTTTATCTCCTCAGCCAATTCATTGTCTGTTGTTACAAAATAATCAACTTTCAAAGAAACCGCTGATGCGATATGGGGGAAATCTTCATCTAGTTTCTCCGGGAACTCATTGACAATTCCCCTTAAGGTTTCAATGTACTGGTTTCTCCAGGCTACTTTGTGTAGAAAACAAATAAAAAATAGGAGAACAGGTCTTTTTCCAGGTGCCCCCTTAACTCTGTTAATATGTCTTCATCGACAACTGCTTTGAAGCAACCCTTTAAAAAGAGTTTCCAAATGGATTGACAGTTTCTATCCGTTTTCCAAAGACTCATCAAAATAATGTTTGAGTTTAAAAAACCCTTAAAACCTTTTCATTCAACTTTAAAACCTTGATTAACCCCTTAGATAAGTGTTACCTTGCTTTTCTTGGTTTTATTTTCTCCCAGTAGTTTAATGGATCTACTTTGTTCTCCATGAGTTTCAGTAAGGGTAGGTATTCCTCAACCCAGATCTTTTTACCCTTCTCTTCCAACCTTAACAAAACATCTCTGATTGACATTTCACCCCCTCAAAAAATGGATGGAAAACTTTAAATCAATGTTTGGAATGACAGCCTTTTTTAGGGGTTCCAGCCTTGAATTATCTCTAAACGTTACTAACTTTGCTTTCTAGCCATCATCTTCCTTAATCCAAGACTTCAACTTAAGAGAATGGTTCCCCATCATGGAAAGGGAAGAATCTTAGCAACCAATGGAATGATGAACATTTAAAACCCTGGTCAGTCCAGTTAGTGTAAAGGAAAGGGGTCTATCCCTTGAATCCCTCACTACTCTCCAATTGTTAACTGGGAAAGGTAAAAGATACTTATAAAATTTATCGAACCTAAAAATTAAAAGCTGAAAACTTATATATTCCTTCATAATTTTCTGTTGAAATTCGAGTAGAGTCTATGCTAGAGGACCTGTTGAGATGAGTTCCCTTTCTAAAGGCTAAGAGAGTAACAGTTGATGGTGGGCTGCTCTGCGAAGCATAAGACCCTTAAAGACATCCGCAAAACTTGTCAAAGTATTGGAGAGTGATAATGTCACCTGAAGAAAATCCATCCAATTATTTCTTTTCCCTTCACAGCTACAATGAAGTTTTCTGGTTTGAAGAAACCCTTTTCTAAACATACATTAATTAATTTTTTTAGAGACGAAGAGGTCGAAGGGAATGTATGATGGGTCAGGTTGATCACCGTACATAGAGGGAATTTTAAGGAGGTCGCTAACCCTCGCTTCACGGATTTCACAGCTCATTTCCACACCCCCTTGAAAATATTTAATACCTGTTTAACTTCTCTCTTTAAATATGAACCATTAAAACCAATAACCTCTTTTTTAGGTTGCCACCTTATTTACTTTTTGGGTGGAGTCATGGATATTTTTTCTCACTTCCTTTCAGGTTATGTTTTAATTGAACTTTTGAATGTGAGAGGTGAAAGGAGGGAGGCCTTGATTTTAGGAGCTGTTTTCCCAGATTTCGATTTTGCCTTAGAGCTTACTTACTTGTCTCTTAAAAAGGGTTTGCTGGAAGCTTTAAGGGAAATTTTAACCTGTGATTTTCAACAAGTTTACCACGGAACAGCTACACATTCTCTGATCATGGCTCCCCTCTTCGCATTGGCACCGATGTTCATTGTTGGTAGGAGGATTGAGGGGAAAAACTACTTTTACAGTTTAATTGGGATTTACTTACATTTGTTCTTTGACGGTTTATCCAGGGGGAACATGCTTTTCTGGCCTGTTATATGTTCATTTATAAACGTAGACCTTATACCCACTTTAAGTCCATTTTACCCATTATTCTTTACCCTGATAGCAATTCCCCTGTTAATTTATAGGAAAATAATTCGTGGGGAAGGTGAGGGAATTATTTAAATTCAGGGTTCATTAAATTTAACACTTAGGGAGGCCCGTGTTGAAATTGAAATTTGTTCATTTCGGCTACCTATTCGTTTTAGGTGTTTTTATCATTGCTCTCACATTGGAAACATTAAAGCCTATGGCTTTCCAGAGGAAAGGTGTGTTAACCCCTAAACAGGTTCCACCCTTAAATCTATCAATTAAAAACTTAAAAGAACTATTTAAAAGTGGTTTGATCCTAGTTGTAGGGGACACTGTTGAGCACGGTCCCTCTAAACATGCAGCAGGGGAAACAGACTATGTTGTAGCTTGGAAACTGATGAGTTACTTCAAAAGGGAGGGGATAGATTCTTCCATGGTCATGGATACAAGTATATCAAGGTCACATCCTAACCATGTGGAGTTACTTGATCACGAGCATAACCTAATAGCTGTAGGTTGCCACTGGGTAAACACTGTGACATGGCACTACCTAGTTGATAACAAGGAATCTGAAATGGTGAAGGCTTACCCCCTTGGAAACCCATTTGAGTGGCCGAAAGCTGTTTACATTAAGTCTGAACATAAAATAACAGCTAGAAGCGATGAAATAACCTATGGTAAAAGCGACTACGGGTTCCTTCACCTAATAAGGGACGGCCCCAGATACGTGGTGACAATATGGTCTTATCACGGTCAAGCCACTGTTGCAGGGGGGTTAATCCTGCAGAACATAGAGGAAGCAACAAGATATGACTGGGACGTTGATGCCCAGGTTTTGGTTTTCAGCTGGGTTGATGGACGTAATAATGGACCGGTAGATGGAAGTGTTCAGGTAGAGGAAATTGAAGTTGAACCATATAAGGTGAAATGAAATGTATGAAGTCACTGGCTTAGCTTTAATTGTAGCAGCTGTTTTAATAAAGCATTTCTATGCAGGTGAAAGCGAAGAAACAAATTTTATGGTTTGCGGAGGACTATTCCTTCTCTTAACCAGTTTATTCCTAGAAACAGATTTCTGGGATCTAAGGCTTTCCCTGAGCATAACTAAGACAATAATGGTCAACGTTTGCCAGTTCATTGCATGGTTCCTTGTCTCAGTGGGCATAGTGTCTACATGTATTAAACTACTTAAACGCTAAGATTTAATCACACGGAGAATAAAACCAGTTTTTCCTACTCAAAGAAACAATTAAAAAAGGATAAAGGGGTGGTTTTATTTTGTAGTTCTCTCTTTTATCCCTCAACGATTGTTTCACTTCTCCTAATCCCCTTTAATGCATTCACTTTCTTCGCTAATTCAGCAATCGATTTATAGTTCTCAGTTTCCACGAACACTGCTACGTCGTATCTGCCGAAAACCATGAAGGCACTGGTTACACCATCCATTTTCTTAAGTTCTTCAAGGACAGATTTACCTTTAGCAGGTATAACTTTAATTAAAATACATGCACTAACCATGCTCATCACCTACATTACAGCTTCGATCAGAGTCTCTGTGGCTGTTACACCTGGTAAAGTAGCTATTTTAAAAACTGTTTTGCTTAATGTCTCTATGTTCTCTGATTTCAACTGTGCTACAACATCGCATCTTCCAAGCGCTGTAAACGCGACTTCAATGTTTTCCATTTTCTTAACTCCTTCAAGTACATTTGAAAACTTTCCTGGCTCACAATAAATCAAAACACAGGCCGAAACCAATTTAAACACCGTTTAATCAATTCAATCTATTTAGATTAAATAGTGAAGGTTGATTAAAAGTGTATTCTTTTTGAAAAACGTTTAGATCAGGGACCTTAATTTTTTCTTTGGAAGGGGAACATTAAATCTACCAAGGTTAAACAATGGAGACTGAATGAAAACAAGGGAAATGTAGCGAAAGTAAGGAAGAATCCTTGAATAGATAAACATATTAATTTTTAACTGGCAACTTGAGAGAATTACTGAGAGTCCCTCCTAAAATGAGGATAGGTGGTTAAAGGTGTTTATATATATCCTTTTCCTTTTCACAGGTTTCATTGTTGGGTTTGTTTCCAAGAATTGGTTAAAGAAAAAGTTTTCAATAGATAAGCCCTTAACAATCATTGTTTACACTTTGATTTTCCTGATCGGTGTTGCGATGGGTAAAGACCATGAACTACACTCCAATTTCTTTTCTCTTGGCGTAGAATCAATAGTGTTTGCTTTTTCAACTGTGACTGCAAGTTTATTCTTGGCCTTTGTGTTGTGTAGATTTTCGAGGCGAAGTCGTTGTTCACCTTGAACGTTTTAATAATCCTAGTTGTAGGCGGCTTTATAGGTTACTATAGCCCTTTACTAGGATTTTTCTTCTCCGATATAAATTTAGCCATAGAACTAGCTATTTACGCACTTATCTTCTTAGTGGGTTTCGAGGTGGGGGGGTCACCTAGGAGACTAAGTGAAAGATTGGCTGAGAACAGTGTGCAATTTACCCTTCTAATGGTTTCAACTGTCACTGGAAGCATAGTTGGAAGTTTAATGGCTGGTTTCCTTTTTAACCTAGATTTAACCGTTTCAGCGGCTATTGGAGCAGGTTTCGGATGGTACAGTTTAACAGGTCCTCTTCTTACAAGGTTGATCAGTGTGAAGGCTGGATACATGGGTTTCCTAGCCAATTTTCTAAGGGAAATCATGACTATGACCCTTTACCCCTACATTTCTAGAAAAACAGATCCTTTCTCTGCAATATCTATGGGTGGAGCCACAACCATGGATACAACGCTTCCAATCATCTTAAAATTTGGCAGCAGGGAACTTGCGCTTCCAGCTTTCCTTCATGGAGCCCTCCTCACAATGGCAGCTCCCTCATTAATAATGTTTATCCTTTCACTTTAAGAGTTATTTTTCATTGTCTTCCCCATGAAGTCCCTATGAAACACCCACTGCACCATTCAGGAGCAATGACATTTTTCAGGGAGCACTGAAAGTCAAGGCCACCAAAAAATCTGCTTAAACACCTTAAGGGATACTCCATACAGAATGAAACATGAAACCTAAACACATAAACATAACCTATAGGGTAACGAGCTCTATGGGATGGGGGAGCAATGAACCCTTTGAACCAGCAGATGAAGCTGAAAATGTAATCAGGTAAACACTGGAAACCCCATCTGAAAAGGGGGGGTAGTTCACTTGATAACTATATAAAGCTTTCAGCTTTCATCCCCCATCTCACGGAAGGGGATTTCCAGCCGAAAAGGTTAAAGCCCTTAATAGAGTAGTTGTCTCAAAGATAAATGAAGAACTGCTTCAAAATAAATCAAACAGCTATGAAAATGATGCGAATAAAGTTAACGGCCTTGATATTGTTTTCTAAGAACCTCTCTAAAAACGCTTAAAAATTTTATTCCAGGAACCGTGAAGTTTATTCGCTTCCTTTCCGTGAAGAAAACACTTTAAATGGTTTACATATTTTACAAAGTGAAAGGATACATGGAAATTCATTAAATAACCTCAGAGTTAAAAAAACCATGGATTTATGGATAAGCAGCAAGCAACTCACGAATTTTTTTAAAAAAAAGAAAAGGAGAATGGATTGTTTAAAGTTCCCTGGTTTCTCAGCCCCACCACACTTCATCGATTTCGTAATGTCCAAGTATGAGGATTCCTCCTACCCAGTGTGTTGGTTCGTAGTGCATTATAGCTGCTTTCCCTAGATCCGTTAAACTTGGAAATATCGTTTGATCGAAGATTTGAAGCATTTTGCATGCAT
>JAOZFL010000145.1 GCA_027491455.1 Thermoproteota archaeon
GACGGCCTCCCAGATTTAATCCTCGTCATGCTTGGACTAGCCCAAAGGTTCATGATGGAAAGACTAACAGTTCTAAGTGAAAAAGGGAGGGGAACAGTGATGGAGGTTAAAGAGGAACCAGGCATCGGTAAAACAGTGGACGCAATTGTTTACGAGGGAAGGGTTAAGGTTGGAGACCTCGTCGTGATAGGGACTCTTAACGGTGCATTGGTTACAAGGGTGAAGGGTCTTTTCCTCCCTATGCCTCTAGATGAAATGAGGGCGCCGAGAAGTAAATTTAAACCTGTGAGTGAGGTTGAGGGAGCTGTAGGCGTCAAAATGTTTTTCCATGAAAGCAGAGGTTTAGCTGCAGGTGTACCTTTCCAAGTAGTTTTAGACATGGAAGAAGCAAAAAGAGTTGTTAAAGAAGTTGAAGCAGAGATAAGGGAAATATTGATTAAAACAGATAAAGTGGGGGTAATAGTTAAAGCTGATTCACTTGGCTCCCTAGAAGCAATAACCACTTACCTTGAGAAAAAGAGAATACCTATCAGGTTAGCTGATGTAGGAGATGTTTCAAGGAAAGACGTTGTAGAAGCTTCAATTGTAAGGGAGAAGGAAGAGAAGTATGCATGTATCTTGGGTTTCAATGTAAAAGTGCTAAGCGACGCTGAAGAAGAGGCAAGGGTTCAGGGCCTCCCAGTAATAGTGGACAACATAATTTACCAGTTGGTTGAAAAATACGAAGAATTCCTATCTGAAGCAGAGGAAAGATTAAGAAAAGAGAAGCTTAGAAAGTTAAACCTCCCAGTTAAAATCAAGCTTTTAAAAGAATATATTTTCAGGAGGAGTAAACCAGCCATAATTGGAGTTGAAGTCATCGGTGGAACCCTTAGACCAGGAATGCCTCTTATGAAGGAGAACGGCAGTAGAGTAGGCTGTGTTCTCCAAGTTCAAAGTGAAGGTAAACCCGTTTCAGCTGCTGTTAAAGGTGAAAGGGTAGCGATAAGTATGAAGGAACCCGTTATCGGTAGACAGTTAAAGGGAGACGAAACCCTTTACACAGATATCCCCTTCAACAAAATATTCGTGTTTGAAAAAGAAATATGGGGAGAATTGACAGAAGAAGAAAAAGAAGTTTTAAAGGACATCAAAGCCATTAAAGCAAGGAAACTGATGGGGGGAGTAGGAAATGGTTGAATTCATATTAGTTATTTCAGATCCAGAAACTAGGAAAGCAGTTCAAAGGAAACTCTCAGATCCAAAAACAACTAGTTTAATGGGCAAGAAAATAGGGGACAGAGTAGAGGGAAAAGACCTTGGTTTTCCTGATTCTCTGTTAATGATAACCGGAGGCACTGACAAAGATGGTTTTCCAATGAGATGGGACGTCCATGGGCCAGTTAAGAAAAGAATCTTAATTTCAAATGGACCTGGATTTAGGCCTAGGGAGAAGGGGGAGAGAAGAAGGAAAACTGTGAGGGGAAGCGTTATAAACGAAGACACAAGACAGATAAACCTTAAAATAATTGAAAAAAGAGATAGAAAAGGTATTGAAGCACTGTTTATGAAATTTTCCCAGGAAAAGAAGGGTAAAAGTGGATGAAAGAAAATCCTACAGGAGGAAATAAGTATAGACAACCAGAGGTAAACATAGGGTTAACTGGTCACGTTGACCACGGCAAATCAACCATTGTTGAAGCTTTAACGGGGAAATGGCCTGCAACTCATAGTGAAGAACTTAGAAGGGGGATAACCATAAAACTAGGCTATGCAAACGCAGATTTCAGGAGATGTTCAAATGGCCATTACTCCACTAATGTGAAATGTCCATATTGCGGACTTGAAACTAAGCTGCTTCGAAGGGTTTCATTTGTAGATTGTCCAGGCCATGAAAGTTTAATGGCTATAATGCTTGCAGGTGCAACACTGATGGATGGCGCAATATTAGTTGTAGCTGCAGATGAACCGTGTCCCCAGCCTCAAACCAGGGAACACTTAGCTGCATTGATGATTTCAGGGATAAAAGACATAGTTGTGGCGCAAAACAAAATAGAACTTGTAACAGATGATAAAGCAGTTGAAAACTTTAAGCAAATAAAGGAAATGATTGAAGGAGTTGGCCTCAAAGATGTACCCATAGTACCTATTTCTGCGCTTCACAAAGCCAACCTAGATGTTCTCATACAAGAAATAGAGAGAAAGATACCTACCCCCCGCAGAAACCCAGAAGTGGATCCATTAATGCATGTGGCGCGGTCATTTGATGTAAACAGGCCTGGAACAAAGCCTGAAAACCTGAAAGGAGGAGTTATAGGGGGATCTGTGGTCCAAGGGGAATTCATTGTGGGTGATGAAATCGAGATAAAGCCAGGCATCGTGCTAAACGGTAAATATAAAACGTTAAAGACTAAAATAGTTGAAATCAGAAGTGAAAAATACAGAATAGAGAAAGCAAAACCGGGAGGATTAGTAGCTTTCCAAACGAAGCTTGACCCTTCACTCACCAAAGCAGATAACCTAATGGGCTGTGTAGTCGGCCACTCAGGGAAGCTTCCACCTATATGGGAAGAACTAGAACTGGAAACCTTTTTATTCGAGGAAGTTGTAGGACTCGTTGAAAAATTAAAGGTGGAGCCTATCAGAGAAGGAGAAGATATAATGATCACAGCTGGAACAGCTACAACCCTTGGAAAGGTTGGGAAGGTGGCTAGAGGGAAAATCAATGTGAAGCTTTGGCTGCCAATTTGCGCCCAAACAAATAAAAGAGTAGCTATAGGGAGAAGGTTAAAGGGAAGATGGAGACTAATAGGATATGGAACAATATTGGAGAGGTAAGATGAGAAAAGTTTTACTGGACACAAACTTCATCCTTTCAATGGTTGAGAAACCCAATGTAAAATTCGAAGAAGAGTTTTCAAGAGTTCTTAACGGGTTTTACCAGTTAGTAACACTTAAGAGAATAGTTGACGAATTAAAATTGCTTAAAAACAAAGCAAAAAGTATAAGTGAACTTAGAAAATATATGTTCGGCCTTGAATTTATTTCAAAGAAATGTAAAATAATAGATGTCCCTAACAGCGTCCGTTTGAACGTAGATGAACTAATTGAAAAAGTTGCCACGTGGAAAAAATATGTTGTAGCGACAAACGATAAGGAGTTAAGGAAAAAACTTAAAGCTAAGGGAATACCTACTATCTATATTAGACAGGGGATGTACCTCGAGTTAAATGGGGAACCTGATTTAAAGAGTTGTTGAAACATGTTTAAGCTACTAACAATTAAAGACTACATAGAGATTCCACCTAAGCTTTTCGGTAAACCGTTAAAGCAAGCTGCCCTTGAAGCTCTCAAAGCAAAATTTGAAGATCTAATAGATGAGAAGCTAGGCTATTTAATCCAGGTTGTAGAGGTAAAGGAGGTAAGCAGGGGAAAAATTGTGAAGAGGAACCCCTCAACTATTCACAAGGTTGTATTTACAGTTTTAACCTTTAAACCTGAGTTACAGGAGGTTTTAAATGGAAAAATTATAGATATAACTGAGTTCGGTGTTTTCGTTAGGATAGGGCCTGCAGATGGATTAATCCATGTTTCACAGGTGATGGATGATTACGTTGACTACGATAAAATGAGGGGGGCTTTGATTGGAAGAGAAAAGGGGAAAATAATCGAAATAGGAGACGATGTTAGAACCAGGATAATCTCTGTTGGTAAGTTAAGCGGGGTCTCTATGATAGCTAAGCAAAAGATATCTCTAACCATGAGGCAACCTGGACTTGGGAAAATCGGGTGGTTAAAGAAAGGAGGAAATGAAAATGGTTAGATATAAAGCTTGTAGAACCTGCCGTGCATTGATAAATGGAAGTAAATGTCCAAACTGTGAAAAAACCGATTTAACTGATAACTGGAACGGTTTAATGATAGTTCTCTCCCCCAATGACTCAATGGTGGCAAAGGAAATGGAAGTAAAACTGCCAGGCTGCTACGCGATTCATTTAAGGTGAAAAACATGGAAATTAAAGCTATAGAAGTTAAAGATGAGCCGTTGCTTAACAGGAAAACATATATACTTAAAGTGCTCCACGGCTCCGGTGGAACCCCAAAGAGATACGAGGTAAGGAAAAAAGTATCTGAGACTTTAAAAGAAGACATTAACAAGGTTTTCGTCATTAAAATGGAAACTGAATACGGCAAAAATGAATCAAAGGTAAAGGTACAGGTTTACAACTCACCCGAAGAAGCTGAAAAATTAGTCCCAGACCACTTAAAGAAGAGGAACAAGCCAAGGGAAAAAGCCAAGGAAACCGGTACATGAAACCCCTTAAAAAAGGTTAAACCCTTTAAAGAATCACTACTCTCTAGATTTAAACTCTGTGTAACCGCAGCGTCCACAATGTAACCTGCCCGAATGTTCAGCCATAAATGAACCGCACCTCGGGCAAATCGGTTTCCTCTTCACAATTTTCCCGTCTTTAATCTGGTAGTAAAGCCAAGCCCCTCTTTTCCTTTTATTCAACTTTTACTCTCTCCCTTCCTTTCAAATAATATTTATTATTGTAGATTTAGGAAATATGTGAGCTACTCACTATCAGAGCTTCCAGCAGTTAGGAACAGCTTTACGCTGTCTCCTTATCTACTGGTTCGAGGAGTTCTCACTTCCCCCATCCTGTAGAGCTTGTTACTCTATGGGTTTTATCATAAGCCATTTCCTGCATTGAAACATTTGTTTAACTTTACACTTCGCTACATTTAAATATTTCGGCTTTCATCCCCAACTTACGCAAGGGGTCTTCCACCAAACAAGATGAATGCTTCATATTCCCAGGTTTACCCTACATGTTAACAGCTATTTACAAGATTTCAGCGAGAAAACCCCTTGCTTCAGCTAGGGGATGAATCACTAGGAAATTTAAACATCCCTGTGAAACATTTTAGCTGCACCTTGAGGCATCCCTAGCTGGGCACTGAAGGAGTAAACCAGAAACAGCGTCAATGAAGGTGCAATAACTCTGAATCCAATGGAAATTAAGTCTGGAATGCTTGGTGGCAAGTTCAAAGAAAGGGTAAAAAAGCGGTGGTGCACTACTCGGTTGGAAGGCGAAAATCGGTGTATTGCACCCTTAATAAGTCACACCTAGAATCTCCCTCTCAAGTAAGGAGAGTGTTAAAGTGGTGTCTTAGTGGTTTTTACCTTTAAGGTTTGAATTAAAGGAAACACTGGATACATTGAGTAGATACAGGGTAGGTCTCCTCACAGGTGTCCCAGCAACTTATAACATGATTGCAAGTTACAGGGAAATTGAAAACAAATAAGGAAAAGTTCATTGTTTTCCTATTTTAACAGTTGCCATAACCGCACTTATAGCTTCATCTGTAATAACATTTATTCTTCAGGTATGCTACACCCAACTTCAATTTACATAGCCCATGTTTAGGCAAAACCTAAGGCACACAGGATGTCAGCAAGGAAAAGGGATGATAACAGGTGACACATTAATGGTCAAATGGAATTATACATCTCCTCTAACTGGTACTTGGATGAGTTACTCTTCTGCTGTCGCAGATGTTAATGGAGACGGCCAAATGGAAATAGTAATAAGCTCTGATGATTGCAATGCGTATTGTCTGTCAAGCTCAGGACAAGTTAAATGGGTTCAGGAGGCATTGGAAGAAGTGAAATCTTCTCCTGCCATCGCAGATGTTGATGGGGATGGCCAAATTTTATTGTTTTTCCAGTTCATCAGGACAAATTGAAATGGAGCTACTAAACTGGAAGTGACGTTGATCTTCTCCTCAGGTTACATCTGCCACCCCCAATGTTCAATCTGTTTCCCCAGCAGTTTCTTCTTGCACCCCTGAGGGAAGGGTTCTGTGCAGTGGTTGAGGGAGAACTGGCAACGATGTTGTAATGTGTGGTTCATAGAGCCTGGAAGCCCTGATACTTCCATTGCTAGGCTGATGGTCATTTAACAGATGGATACACTTAACCATTGAAGAAGGGTGAATCTTATCTCTTCCCTGTTTCCTTTTTACTGGTAGAACATAAAACTTAAAACCTGTTTCCCTATTATTGAAATAAGAGAAGTTTTCACGTAGTTTGCATGTTGGAAAAAGTTTTAAGTTATACATTGGCAGCTTTTTTCCCAATAAAGATAAAGAATAGTTCAATAAAAATAAATATAGCTGAATTTAATTAAGAAAGGTAAGGTTTAAATAACTTCCTTTACATAGATTTACGCCAACTCTATCTGTCTCATCTATGCGAGGCAGGTGTTAAGGGGGTGAAACAGTTGACAGGTGAATTAATTTTGGGTTTCAGCCCTGCCTCACCAGTTAAGAGGGATAGCCTTATTACCCCGTAAAGGTGAATCTGTACCTTTCATTCTGAAAGCCTATTTTCTCAGGGGGGATAAGAAGAAACTAGGACAGAGCTCTACATTGCTGAAGGGAAAAGAAAACTTTGTTCCTTGCATCAAAGATGAAAGCAGTGAATCTGAAATCTGTGAAGCAGAAAGGAAATGTTTTATCGCTTACGTTAAGAAAGGGAAATATGGGAAAACAACTGTAAACTCAACTGAAAAGGCCTTAAAGGTAAAAATCGGATTGGAAAGCGAATCAATGGATGAAAAGATCAAAGGGGAAGGTGAAGAAACAATGGAGAGATTAAAGGAGCCTACAGAAACATATTTTAAATGTCCACTGGCAAGGGGCAAAACATGCATATACGAGGATACATGTGAGTCTTGCTTTACCTCGTCTCCTTGCTGGTTTGAGCAACATGGTCCCTGATCCATGTTTCTCTGGGGAAGCCATCCCATTGGTGAGATTAATATTTGAGTGGGGTGTCCATTATTAGATTTAGATAGATCAGGGAAAGCTGGAGACTAATAACTTGAATGGAGGGAGGTGTTCCCCCTGCAAATTCAAATCTGCATTGTTCTTCGGATGGTTAAGCCTTAAAACAATTCTCTTTAAAGAGGCTAAAAGAAATAACTGCATCCTTCCCATGTGCTTTATGTAGCCACTAATTCTATACCCTCCTTGGTTGAAGCTGAGAGATCTCTGTTTGTGACTTTTCCAGCGTGTATTGTATTCTAGATGGGATATGTGTCATCAGCTCCTCCCTTTAAACCATTCCCTCTCCACGCTGAACTCTTTGTTCATCGCCTAACAATTTAAACTCAGCTTTAATTGAGAAGGGGGGGTTATCTGTGATTTATGGTTTAGA
>JAOZFL010000103.1 GCA_027491455.1 Thermoproteota archaeon
AAGGAGTAGCAGTAGGTGAAGGACTCGGTGTGGGAGGCTGACCTATGCAACCAGCAATCAGTATTGATAGTGCAACTATTAGTAGAAGGTTAAACCTTTCCCTTCTCCAACCTATCATGGATTGCTACACCTTTGGAGTTTTACAATTTTACTTATACTATTTACATTACGTACTTCTAAGGAGTCTCAGTTAAAACTTGCACCTTTATAAATCTTTCTATAGATGAATATTTCTCCTGCTTTACCGATGAAAAATTAAAACTTTTTACGTATTTATTCAAGGGTTTTATAAAGCTATGTTAATAAAAAGGAGAAACCTTTACAGCGTTATTCTTCTTTTATCTCTTTGATGAGTTCCACTATGTTTCCAACTATCTTTTCATGTAATTCTCTTCCCTTTTCAAGGGTTGCCTTTGAAGGAGCACCACCTGTCCCCCCTGAATCCCTGTATTTTTGAAAATGTTCCTCGGGAGAGCTTGGAATGTAAATCACTGTGTCCCCTAGTAAACCAGGGTCTACAACAAAGAATTTCTTTAACTTTTCAACTTTATCCTTAGCTCTCTTAAGGTTTACCAATTCCTCCTTTAAGTAAAGCATGTGGGAAGTTTCCTGTTCATCTCCATGTGAAATAGGTCCGAAACCCAGTTCCCTTATAGCTTCCCTTGCAATGTAGGATGGATCGACAATGTAAACCTTTGCCTTCACTTCATTTTTAATTTTAAAGGCTGCCATTTGCAGCCAAGGTAAGTTAACGATTCTATGCCCATTCACAACGATCAATTTTTTAAACCCATGCTTAACAAGGGAGACACCTATGTCATAGAGAAGCTCAACTAGGACTTCTGGTCTTACATTAATTGTCCCAGGGAGACACATGTGGTGCGGAGACCAACCGAACCAAACAGGCGGAGCAACAACTGCGCCAGTTTCCTTTGCCACGTCCTCAGCTATTTTAATCGCAACAAATGTATCTGTTCCCACAGGTAAGTGTCTTCCATGCTGCTCTGTGCTTCCAACAGGTATGATGGCTAAACCCACCTCATCTATCCTCTCCTTAACCTCTTCCCAAGTCATTTCCTGCAACCAAACCTTTCCATACATAGAGAATTCACCTCGTTTAATATAACTTAAAAAGATAAGTTAACCATGCTAAATTTAATCAAGATAAGTTAAAAATTAATAATAGTCCATGAAGGGAAACAATCAATGTATAAAGTTTTTAAAGGGTTAATCAGCAAACTGTTCCTTTTCAATCATCACTATGTTCATTCCCTGTTGTCCATTTATGAATTCTCGGTTTTCCAACTGTTTCTCTTCAAGGTTTATGAAACCTTTTTAAGAAGCCATTTAACCTTTTATAACTTCCAAGTAATCCAAAGTTGTTTCCAAGCATCGGAATGATTTTGAAGACCCCCTTTTAGAGGTGATCTGATCAATAGACATTTGCCTTCCTCAACCCTTAAACTTGCAAACCTCTATTGCAAATGACAAGTTATCAATGCCAACAACTTCAAATCCTTGTTCCTACAGGTATGGAGAGTGCCATCCCACTTCACACCCCCACATCTAAAACAAAAGTAAATTTTTAGAGCTACTTGAAACACTGAAAAAAAACCATTACTCCTTCAAAGTGCTTCAATACTCATTGGTTACCCCAAAACCCATATCTCCTTGGAAGCCTAACAGACATATAGCTTAACTAAAAAACCACTTTAGAGGCATCTGGGTTATCCAGGCTTAACCTAAGTGGGGAACTGTTAGAGTGAAAAGATTTCAATCGTTAAGTTTTAAATTGTCTCAACCCCCTTAACGCATCTATGGGTGCCCTTGGATGGATAAAGTTGGCTTTGTAGCTTTAGCTTTAATTCCGTTTCTTCTCATGCCCCTGGGCTCAGCTCAGTTCCAAGTGTCTCCTGGGAAGGTCTTCGTTTCTGTTCACCCTGGAGGGGAAGTAGACTTTACATTGAACATAACGAACAAGATAAATTCAACCCTTTACGTCTATGTTGTCCCATACTACTACACTGCTCCACTTATAGTTTCAACCGGTTACTGGTTTAAACCAATAGTTATTGAACCACTTGAAACATTCTCCTTGAATTGCAAGCTCCTAGCTCCTCCATTCACATTAAGAGGGAATCAAACTGTTAAACTTATGTTCTTCAGTTTAACTTGGAAAGATGGAAGGTTGTTGCTGTCCTACCCAGCCCAGGTAACTGTGAATGTTCTAGTTGCAGGTTAAATACCCTCCGAAACATTTCAGCCTTATTTCAAGTAATCAACACCTTTCCTTTGAGCCCAGCTTTACTTCATTAAGGATGTAAAAGCGTCAGTGTTGCATTTGTTTCGGGACAAGGATATGAAGTGGAAAAGGGTAAACTCTGTTGACAGTCTTAGGGGGTTAGGGGTTCTATTAATGGTTTTCTGGCACTTCTTCGAGTGGCTATCCATTGAGTCATGGGACAACTACATCTTAGTGGGGAAAACACCGTGCTACGGTTTGGCTCCACCAATATTCTTCATCGTTACGGGTTTAAGTTTGCATCTCTCAACCCATTCAAGGTTGAGGAGGAAGCAGAGCCTTTCAAGTATTAGGGGACACGTGGTTAAGCGATACTCATCCTTAATCCTTATCGGTATCCTATTAAATGTTTTGACTTGTGGAATGAACAGAGCTTGGCTTTGGAACGCCCTTGAAAACATAGGTATGTGCAACATAATTGTTTATTTTGTCTCAGGCTTCATAAAACCAAATTACACATTGTTTATACTTGCCTTCGCCTTCCCAGTTTCATACCCCTTTTTGAAAAGAGTTGGCGTCGTGGATTCCTCTCCCTGGCCCCTTAAAACCATGTTTTTCAGGGGAGGATTCCCCTTGTTCCTTTGGATTCCATTCATGTTTATTGGTAAGGGTTTAGGGGTTCTAATAACCAATAACCTCTACTCACCCTTAAAGCTTCAAATAACCCTCTTAACCTTAGGTTTATCCCTCACCCTTGTAAGTTTGATGCTTAACTGGGTTGGTTACACCATTGATCTCTACTCAGTTTCAGCTACCTATGTAGCTTTCACCTCAGGATTAACAACCCTTTTCCTTTTCCTCTTCTACCTTGCCCAAGATTCATGTGGCAAGGATCCACTTCCCCTTAAACCCTTGGTCAAATTAGGAAAAACAGCTCTAGGCATCTTCATTTGGCACTACATAGCCTTCTATAAAACCATTGATTACATGGGACTCATTAAATCCATGCCCGTTTCTACTGCTTTTCCCATATCCCTGGTTTTAGTGGGGACTATTTCCATGGCTGCACATACATGGTTAAAGATTAAAGGTGAATAAAAGCATTTGATACTCCCCCGTTGAAGCATGGAAACTCTCGTTTGCAGTTCATTGCTGGTACTTGGTGTTTCAACATGGATATAGATGCCTCCTTTGCACCTGCTTTGCCTTCCAAACGATGGATGTGCCAAAACCCGGGATAACCCTTTCCCTATCTAGTTAAGCCTTTAATTTGTCGTCAGGTTTTCAGTTTAACCCTTAATTGGACAAGGGGTTATGTTGCACCCTCATCAACACTTCTCTGGTCTATGCATCTAACGCCCAG
>JAOZFL010000148.1 GCA_027491455.1 Thermoproteota archaeon
AAAAGGGTTGGTTAAGTTGACCGATGGAAAGGGAACTATTGGGACAGCTGAAGCAGTTGAATCTTTCAAGAAAATAGTTGATAACCCTTTAACAAGGAGTGTATTAAAGAGATTCACTGTTTACTGTGAAAAAGATGGGGCGGACAGGTTGGACGTGGCTCTTCAATTGTTTGTTGGTCTAAGGGGAAATGCATGTTTCACATGTAAGCTAGCAGAGAAAAGTTTGAAACCAGTGATAAAGGCAGCTATAAAAACTTTTGGGGTCACAGAGAAGGATTTGAAAAACAAATTCAGAGAAGATTACTGGAGGAGGGGCCTTATAAACGTTATAAAGGGCATAGCTTATTTTGGTGTAAGGAAGCCGTTTGTTCCAGGGGCCCCTTTCCAAGTTGTATGGAATGTAACGAAGGCCTGCAACCTAAAATGCAAACACTGCTATGAATCCGCTGGAAAAGCTGCACCAGATGAATTGAACACTGAACAAGCTTTGAAAGGAATTGATGTTTTAGCTGATGCAGGAGTCGTCATAATTGCTTTCTCCGGGGGAGAACCAACGATTAGACCCGACATTCTACAATTGATAAGACATGCAAGTGAAAGGGGAATCTACGTTGCAATGGCTACAAATGCATTGGTGTTCAGTGACCGGGGAAAAGTTAAAAAATTTAAGGAGGCAGGTTTACAATTCGTCCAGATCAGCCTAGACGGGTTAAACCCTGAAATCCATGATGAGTTCAGAGGGGTTCCGGGGGCATGGAGGAAAACAATTGAGGGAATAAAAAACTGTGTAGCTGAAAACTTATTTGTAGAGGTTGCATCAACTGTTACAAGGTTTAACATACATGAGGTCTCAGGTCTAATTAATTTATCAGAGAAATTAGGGGTTAATTGGTTTATGCACTACAACTTCATCCCGGTGGGTAGGGGTAAAGGGTTAATTGATCTTGACCTGAGCCCAGATGAAAGGGAGGAGCTACTTAAACTTTTATGGGGAGAGATGAAATCTAGGAAGATAGGTGTACTGTCAACTGCTCCTCAGTTCTCTATGATAGCCCTAACATCAGAGTCGAAGAGCGATGAACTGGTTATGCCCACCCATTTCTACAACCCTCATTTAGGGGGGCAACTTAAAAACTTAGCTGAATTTATTGGGGGGTGTGGCGCTGGCAGATTTTACATTTCAATCGAGCCTAATGGAGATCTGTATCCATGTGTCTTTTTCCCACATGTACAAGAGGTTAAAATAGGTAATTTGTTGAAAGACAACTTTGTTGAACTTTGGAGGAATTCACATTTATTGAAAAATCTTAGAGATAAAGATTTACTCAGTGAGAACTGTGGAAGCTGCGAGTTCAGATATGTGTGCGGCGGTTGCAGAGCCAGAGCCTACAACTACTTTGGAGATATAAGGGCCCCTGACCCTGGCTGTCCAATAAATATAGAATACTATGAAAAACTGTGTAGCCATCCAGAAGAAGCAGTAACGGTTCATTAGAGGAGACATTTACTTTCGGCTTTGAATTTACCCCTCCAATCATGGATGCTTCTTTTCTTGGTTTTGTAGTGGAAAAGCAAGGATCTGACAATGTTTTCCTTGTCCTTACACCGTTGGATTTATATATCATTCAATACATTAATAACCTTGTTATAAAGAGGAATTTCGTAATAATTGCTATCTTGTGATGGGTGGATGAAGTGAGAACCCCCTGTGAATTTGTTGTTAAACTTGTTCTTCCAGCTTTCAGAGCTGCTGTTGCAAAGGAGCTAATAGAGAAGCATGGTTTCACTCAGCAAAGGGCTGCTGAAATCTTGGGGGTGAAGCAGAGCAATATAAGCTACTACTTAAACTCTAAAAGAGGAGCTAAATATTTAAGCGACCTTAAGTTAATAGCTAAAAGGGAAATAGTTGATATTGCAGGGAAGATAGCAAGGGATAACGCTAGCCCATTAGATGTGGTTTCTAGTTTCTGTGAATTTTGCCACTCAATGAGAAATGAAGGGAAAGTGTGCGAACAGCATAAAAAGCAAGTGATGCTACCTGAGGATTGCAACATTTGTATCCAATGACTACCCAGAGTTCACTTGAAATGGAAGTTTTAGAGGGGTTGAAAGACAAGCTTGACCTTCTCCTTCTTAAGCATAAATTTCCTGTTGAACAAGGGGCACTGTAACGCTAGAACTGAGAAGAATCAATGTGCTTGTGGGATCTAATGCAAGTGATAAAAACAACATAGTAAAGACTTCTTAACAACCAAATGCGAATTTCCAGCTGATTCCTATAAAGACCTTAACGACCAAATAAAAGGCATCTCTATGTTATATTTTAAAAGTATTTCTGTGTTATTTTTTACATAGGGATAATATGAGGAGAAGTTTCAATAAAGCTTTAATAGAGAGAATATACGCAGAGTTAGATGAAGAGAAATCTTTCCTTGAATTGTTAGCTAAGCTTAGAAGAGAAAATGTAATAAATAGTCATAGGACCTTGAGAAAATATCTTGAATTGCTAGTGGCTTCGGGTCTGGTTGAAGAGAAAATTATCCCCCAAAGAAACATAAACCCCAAGAAACTTTACAGGGTTACCGGGAGGAAACCTAAGATCCAAGTTGGCCTCTCCCTTTTTTCAGTTTACGGTTTAAACAGGGAGGTTCCACCTGAAACCAGGGAGGTAGAAACGGATTTGCTGGGGTTGTCGAAGGCTAAACTTTTAAACGGTGCAGCCGTCGCCTCCATTGAAGACTTCCTCGTAGATGTTTTTAATAGGTATCTTAAAGGAGAGAAACACTTGATTGACTTATTCCTTGTTGTATACCTTAAAAATAAAGTTGACTTGGAGTACATGGTGAAAAGAGCAAGTGAAGCAGGGATTAAAACTGAAATTTTAAATTTCCTTGAAACCATAGACTACTGTTTAAGAGAAGGGTGGAGAGAGGAGATATCTCCATTAAACATGGCTTTATACCTGAAAATCAGAGACCAATATTTAAAGAGGAGATACAACTTAAAACCCAGAAAACATTTGGAAGAAGATATTAATTCCATAGTGGAAAGACTTAGAAAGGATGGTGCCCCTTTTTGAAGGCAAAGCCCAGAGAATGGATGTACATACTAAAGGAAACATACAAATATTTCCGGGGGCTTAAATGCCCCGCTGTTATAATAGGGTCTCAAGCGATAAGTTTACATTTAATGGTTAAAGGGAAAATGGATTATAGAAGGGGGCTTCCTTCAAAGGACATAGATATTTCAACACCTCAACTAGAGGTTGAAGGGGAATTCAATGTTTCTCTGCTTAAAGGACTTGTTAAGCATTTACAAAGGTCTAGAATAAAAATTGTGGGGGTAGAAACAATAGATGCGATGACTAGGGGGTTAGTTGCCCACATCTTCACAAGACTACCAAGTTTAAAGCCCTTCACCGTTGAAATTTTCTCAACCGTTATAAGTTTGCCGCCACAGCCTTTCATATTGGATGCATCCCAAATAGAAGTAGAGGAAGTTATATTCAAAGTTTTAAACCCGGTAGATGTTGTCGTTACAAGGTTAGCTGCCCCCACACCAATAGAAAGGTTACACGTGGAAAGACTTAGAAGATTCATTAAAGCCTTTAACATCCAACCGAGAGAAGTTGCCTTTAGGATAACAACTTTAAATTTAACCAGCCAACTCCGGGGAAACCTTAAAAGAATGAGGAAACTTAACCTAAAACTATGGACAAATGAAAAATGGGTAAGGTTTACAGGTAAAATGGTTAAAGGCAGCCTTCCATTAAATCATCACCTAAAATAATTAATGTTTTAAAGGCGCAATTCAAACTCTGTCCTTGAAGGTAAGGAAGGGTGGTAGGGATGGAAACTTGGCGTTTAATCCCTCTTCAAATAAACAATGGATTCATGAATATGTCTATTGATGAGGCGATCCTTAACCATGTAGCGAAAGGAGAATCCCCGAACACGATTCGCTTCTACAGATGGAAACCATCCACTGTATCTATAGGTTTCTTTCAAAATGTTTTTGAAGAAGTGAATTTAGATTTATGTGAGAAACTTGGTGTAGACGTAGTTAGGAGGATAACGGGTGGAGGAGCTGTTTATCATGATTTTAAGGGTGAAATAACCTACAGCGTTGTATACGATGAAAACAGAGCATCCCTGCCAAAGGAAATCAGAGGTTCCTATGCAGCGATCTGCAGTGGAATAATTCTTGCATTAAGGAGAATGGGTTTGTCTCCGCTGTTCAGAGGGAATAAAAGGGGGTCCTGTCCAGATGTAGTGTTGGAGGGAAAGAAAATATCTGGGAATGCAAGGACAAGGAGACATGCAGCTATTTTGCAGCATGGAACAATTCTTTTAAGGGTTAATCCCAATGTGATGTTCAGGGTTTTAAGGAAACCAGTTCCATCGGTTAACGATGGGGAAAAGGCATTTAAAATTGCATGTGAAAAAGTTAAAGGGATAAACGATGTTTCCAGTGGGAAAATAACTATTGATGAGATTTACAGGTCGTTGATTGAAGGTTTCCAAGAAGCTTTAAAGGTTAACTTGGAAGTTGGGGAATTGAGCAGCTCAGAGACCAGTGAAGCTGAATTACTTTGTAAACGGAAATACAGAAACCCTGAGTGGTTGTTTAACAGACATGTTTAAAATGAGATCATATCTCTATCCCTGTGACACTTTTTAGGTTTTCCTTTAACTTGAGTGGAGCAATATTGTTTTTCACAGCTTCTTCTCTTAGTTTAAGCATCATTTTAGGTACATCTATTTTCATTGGGCAGTGCTCCCTGCATCTGCCACATAGGGTACAGGTGTAAGCTATTGGGGCAGCCTTCTCTAAACCACCTAAAAGGAATCTGGTTAGAATTGCCCCTATGCCACCCATGTATACATATCCAAAGTACCCTGAAATTAGAGAGTAAATAGGGCATTCATAGAGACAGCTTCCACACTTTAAACAGTATAGTGCTTGGCAGTAGACTGGGTCCTTTATCATCTCCCTTCTTCCATTGTCTAATAAGATAAGATGGAACTCTTTTGGTCCATGTACCCCGTAAACTATTTGTTTTTCGATATCCCCTGTTTTACTGGGCCCCGAAATCAAGTTGATGTATGCAGGTGCTTTATAACATGCATATCTAGATGTAACTTCTGCAACCAATATGGCATCTGAGAGTGCAGGAACTATTTTCTCTATCCCTGCAACAACTATGTGTTTTTCAGGTAAACCTGAAACAAGTCTTGCATTCCCTTCATTTTCTATTATTAAAACAGTGCCTGTTTCAGCCGCTACAGCATTTGCACCGGTCAATCCGGTGTTTGCATCTATAAATTTCTGTCTTAAATATTTTCTAACCTCTTGGACAAGCAAAGGTATTTCTGGCGGTATTTTCTTCTCCATGAGTCTTGATAGAAGCTCAGCCACCCTTTCCCTTGAAATGTGTATTGCTGGTGAAAGTAAATGCATGGGTTTGCTTTTCAAATGTTGAACAATGAATTCCCCAAGGTCGGTCTCTAAAACCTCGCAGCTCATCTCTTCAAGTTCTTTGTTTATGTTCAGCTCCTCCATGGTTAAACTCTTTGATTTAACAATTGTTTCTCCCTCCTTAACTATGCTTTTAATGTATTTCACGGCTTCACAGGCGTCTCCAGCCAAGTAGCAGTTACCTTTAAGGTCTTCAACCATGTCCTTTGTCCGTTTAGTTAATTCGTCAATGGTTTTAAGTGAATGCCTCTTTATTTCTCTTAACCTCTCTGCTTTATCTTTTATGTATGGGTAAAGCTTAAATGCTTCGTTTCTATTCAACCTGTAAGATTTAACTGCTCTGGAAAGCGCTAACCTTAAAAACTTGTTTCGAAGAGCTGAACCAATTTCTCTAAGGTATTTGCCATATATTTCATTGTCAATGGACATCTAAAAACACCTTTAAACAATGGACCTTGCCAATAGGCCGGCTATATTCATTACCTCTATTTCCCTTTTAAGGATTAGTTCAACAGCTTTCCTCAAAGTTAATATGCACTGTGGACAGGCTGTGACTATTGCATCTAAATCCTCAGGGATTTTGTCTTCATCCACCAGTTTCTTTGCTGCCACTTTAATTGAAAGTGTAGGGAAGTAAGCGAATAAAAGGCCTCCTCCACCACAACAAACAGATTTTTCCCTTGAAAACCTTGGTTCATAAACTGAGAGGCTGGGTATCAGTGAAATTATTTTTCTCGGTTCCTCATATATGTTCATATGCCTACCCAGTTCACAGGGGTCGTGATACATTATCTTCATTCTCAAGGGTTTAAGGTGAAACCCGTCCTTTTTGGAACTCAGAATTCGCCAAATGAACTCTGCTAAATGATTAACAATTGGTTTAACTTGTAAGTTAAGCATTGAACTGTAAAGGTCTTTGAAAGCTCTTTGACAAGCTGGACATGGAGTGAGGACAATGTCGAAGTCATTTATCTTCTCAATTGTCTTTCCAGCTGTTTCTTTGGCTTTTTTTAGGAAACCGCCTATTAAAAAGGGGAAACCGCAACAAGTTTCATTGCTCAGTGTTTCAAATTCAACATTTAACTTTTCTAGGACCTTGAAAACCTCTTTAAGTTCCTTTTCTAAGTTATTTCGATAATTACACCCCTGCCAAAGGAGGATACTGTTCAAGAACTTCACCTAGGAGAGAAAAGTTTCCCTTCAAATATGTATACTGGGTGATTGTAGCTATGCATCCACCTCTACATGCTATGTTTTAAAAGGTTACGGAAAACAAAATCCATTCTTAACAATTGGAGAGATTAGGGGAAAATGAGGTGTTGCCGAGGAAATAAACAAGTTGATCCATAGTTTCACTCAGAAAATAAACTGAAGATGTTAAAAGGCTAAGGGACTCTTAGTGCTTCGTCGCAAAGTCTCTTCGCTGCTTCTCTGATATTCTCGGCTTTGTATATAGCTGAACCAATTATTGCATGGGTTGAAACCCCTGATGCAGCTTTAAAGGCAGATGAAACATCGCCTCCCTGTCTTCCTATACCTGGCATACAGAAAACAGGTTTAGACACTGTTTTACGGAGTAAATCAGAGTAATAATTTATTTTACTGGGTTTATTCCCTGGTATAATGAAGTGATTAACACCTAGTTTTGCTGCTTTAACGTAGATTTCACTTGGTGCTTCATCTTTTATATAGCCACCCTCACTTTTAAGGTACCTGGGATGTGTCATTTCACCTCCTACAATGGGTTTTAATCCGTTTTTGTTAAGGGCGTCAACGAAGCTTTCCATGGTTTTAGGTCCTGACAGGGGAAACAATATTACACCGTCCAGGTATGCCTCTTTGCAAAGCTCAGCGAAGGGTTCAGCCATGTAGGGGACATCTGTGCCTGCTTTCTGGTGATCATAGATAACAGGTAAATCTGTGTGTCTCTTCACGGTTTTAACAGCTTCCCTTAGTCCAAACCTAAGTGAAAGGGAGAACCCTATTTTATAACCAGTCATCCCTTCTACCCCCTGGGTTAACTTAACTATTTCTTCAAGCTTCAATAAACTGTTGACGTCACATGCAAGTATAACCCCTCTTTTCAATGGAAAAAGAAACTCTTTCACTTTTACAACACCTCCGCCTAAGTATTAATGACAGCTTCGCTTTAAACATGAATATTTTAAAGTGGGAAATGGAGACGGTGACAATTAAACTCTGTTAAAAACAAAGGGAAAACATGTGTATTCATGAAAGGGAAATTTAACAATGTTTATTTTTAGGTTTTTATAGATGTTTTGGGCTCTGATAACTTTTTCTTCCTTGCCCATGCCTCCAATATAAACTGTGTAAATGTGTAGTTTGTATGCTTCAGGTCCATCACCATACTTCCATGCTGCTTTCCTAGCTGGCTCCACAAATTCATCTGCTCCCCTAAGTGTGGATTTATATGGGTCCCTCTATAAGTTCGTCTTCAATTTCCTCCACTTCTCTTGGTTAAAAGGTTTATATCACCAGCTTAAACATTCTAACTGTTCCTGTCTTTGCAAATTGAGCCTTTCAGGACTTAAAATCTCCTCTGACAGAAAATCCAGTAGGAATTTTTTCGCCCAAGAAAAACCTGAGCAACCCTGTTAAATTTGTCATTAATCTGTCAAATCTAAATTCTATCCAAGGTAAATTGACGGCAGCAGAGCTGAGCCTCTACCCGCTGTGTTTCACCATCACCTGGAAAGATAGGTAACTTTAAAATGGAAAAAGTAAAATTTTTGTTGAAAGACTTGGTGTTTTAAGGGGTAGAGGATCTGTTGGAGGATGTGTGAATATGCACTTGGAAGGGTTCTCAGGTGAAACTTTACGTTTATCTATTAACAAAGTTGGAATCAAGGTTTATGACTCTGGTTTAAAGCGTAGTTATGGTGAAAAACCTGTTTTGATTTTCTTGCACGGTTCACCTGGACAGATAAGTAACTGGAAGTATCAAATTAACTACTTTAAAAATCACTATCGTGTTTTAGCTTTGGATCAACGTGGATACGGTGAATCTGATAAACCAGTGGAGGTTTCACTTAACGATTACCTCATGGATTTAAAGGGGGTTATGGAGGAAAGGGGGGTAAAACAGAGAAACACTGTTTTGATAGGTCATAGTTTCGGTGGAATGGTTGCACAGTCATATGCCTCTGAAAACAGGGTTCTGGGTCTTGTTTTAATAGGTTCTCTTTCCAGGTTTAAACCTGACTTCATAGATAAAGTGATATGGTATTTACCCACCTCTCTTTGGAGAAGAACTTTGTTTACAGAGAACTTTTTAACCAGGAAATTATACAGAAAAATTTATTTCAGCGATGAAACACCAAGTGAAGTTTTCGAGGAATTCTTAAATGACAACAAGGAATACCTTGAGTCGCTCCCCAGCCATGTGTTCAGATACCTCAGATATTTCAGGGATTACAACGCTGCTTCTGTGCTACCCAGAATAGAGACCCCGACTTTAATAATTGTTGGAGAGGAGGATAGAGTAACCCCGCCAAGAGAAAGCGAAAGAATACATGGACTTATCCCAAACTCCAAATTAGTAATTGTGAAGAAAGCAGGACATTTAGTACTCTACGAGAAAGCCCAAGAGATAAACATGTTAATCCATGACTTTATAAGGGGAGTTATGAAGTCTTAGCTTCATCGAGGTTCGTTAAAAATTTCAATGGTTAAGGGAATCTTACCTCCTAAACATATATCCACTTTTTTAAATTTGTTAGGTAAAAACAGGGATTTTAGATATTGAAAAGAATAAAAAGAGTAAAAAGAGGGAAAAGCTGAAAATGAGTTCTTAAGCTTTTAAGAGAAAGCCGTTATGTTCATAGTTCTTTACTTATAGCTTTAACGTTGCTGTTCTGCATTTTCTCAGCTGCTTCTTTTATGGCTTTAATAATGTTTATGTAACCTGTGCATCTGCAAAGGTTGCCCTTTATATGTTCTTTGATTTCCTTCTCGGTCGGGTTTCTTTTCTTATTTAGTAGGTACTTAGCCATGATGATCATTCCAGGTGTGCAGAAACCGCACTGAACAGCTCCTTGGTCTAGGAAAGCTTCTTGGATGTGGTTTAATTCGTTTTCCGCGATTCCCTCTATGGTTACAATTTCCCTTCCATCAACTTCTATTGCCAGGGTTAAACATGACAAAGCTGGTTCTCCATCTATTAAAACTGTGCAGCTTCCACATTCACCGATTCCGCATCCATACTTGGTCCCTGTTAACCCAAGTTTTCCTCTTATCACATTTATCAGTAACTCGTTTGGCTCTACCTCTATCCTCCTTTTTAAACCGTTAACTGTGAACTCTATGATTTCACCCATTTATTTCACCCTCCTTTACCCTTTCATATGCCTTTTTCAGGGCTCTGCGAACCAAAACCTTGGAAACCTCTCTTCTGTACTCTGCCGTTGAACGTATATCTGTTATTGGTTTTATCTCCTCAGATGCAGTTTGAACTGCCCTTTCAATTTTTCCATCTGTGAATTCGGATCCAAGAAGTATTTTCTCTGTTTGGAAAAGTCTAATAGGTGTTGGAGCAACGGATCCCATGGCTATCCTGCATAGCTTCACGGTATTTCCATCGAGTTTAATTGCCACGGCAACATTGGCCTTAGCAAGGTCCATGCTTGTCCTGGCCACTTTAAGAAAGGACATACCTGTTCCTTCAGGGGGACAGGGTATCTTTATTTCAACCAATAGTTCATCTGGTTTCAAAACTGTTTCACCTGGTCCAAGGAAGAATTTCTCAAGGGGGATAACTCTTTCCCCGGAAGAACTATACGCTTTAACACTGGTATTTAGAACTAGGAGTGGTGGAGCTAGGTCAGATGCAGGTGAAGCGTTGCAGAGGTTCCCTCCAATGGTTCCCATGTTCCTGATTTGAACCGAGCCAACAGCTTCAGCTGCCTCATGTAAAACAGGAAGCTTCTCTTTAATTATTTCTGAGCCAACTAATTCACTGAGCTTTGTAGCTGCCCCTACACCTATTTCTCCACTTCTATCCTCTATGAATCTTAATTCCTCTATTCCCTTGACGTTAAGGATGTATTTCGGTTCAATCAATCTCTGTTTAACCTTGACAAGTAAATCTGTTCCACCAGCTAAGATCCTTACTTCTTCTCCATACCTGTTTAAAATGGAGGCTGCCTCTGAAACCGTTTTAGGTGCGAAATACTTGAATTCCACAGGTAAAATTTTTGTGTTAACCCTATTTATATACATTTATTTCCCCTCCTTCTCCCTTAAGGCCTTAACTATTTTCTCAGGGGTTATAGGTAATTCATAGAATCTAACCCCTATTGCATTGTAGATAGCGTTTACAACGGCGGCTGCAACAGGGTTAGTTGCCCCCTCCCCTATACCCTTGGCTCCAAAGGGACCTGTTGGTTCATGTGTATCAACAAAGAACACTTTGAAATCTTCAACGTCAACCATGTCAGCAGCTGTGGGGACCTTATAATCCGTTATGAATCCTTTATTAGTTAAATCGCCGCTTTCAGGGTTGTACGGTGTGTCTTCATGTAAAGCCATGCTTAAACCCATTGCGAAGCCGCCATGCATCTGACCCTCTGCAAGACCCGGGTTTATAACTGTTCCAATGTCAGCTCCAGCTACAATTCTCAAAGGTTTAACAACCCCTGTTTCCGTGTCCACTTCAACCTCAACAAAGTACCCTGTGAAATGAGGTGGACATTTAACCTGCCTCAAGCTAACCGTTGCTGCAAATGTCCCCCAGTTTTTATGTCTGGCTAGAGAAGCCAATTCACCGATCGTTAAACTCTTTCCAGGGACACCCTCAATATAGATCACTCCCTGACCAGTTTCCTCATCAGGTTTTATTTTCAGTGCATTGGGATTCACATCTAGAACCCTGGAAGCATACTCTAACAGTTTCCCCTTGACCTCCCTTGCAGCTTTCAAAGCAGCTGCCCCACCAACATAGGTAGCCCTTGAGGCATGTGTGCAAACATCGTAAACAGTTGACCGTGTATCAGTTAAAACAACGTTAATGTTCCTTAACGGTACACCAAGTTCTTCAGCGATTATTTTAGCATGCGTATCATAATCTCCTTGGCCGCAATCCATTAAAGCTGTGAGGTAGTCAATTGTCCCATCTTCATTTACCTTCACAGTTGCCCCAGAGTAATCCACTGTTTGCCCAGCCAATGGGCCACCTGCACCTGAAGTGTGGAAACCCCTCGCCATTCCTATCCCCCTTCTAACTCTCCCCCTCTTCTCTCTGGGCTCCCCTCTCTTATTCCATCCAACCATTTCAGCTCCTTTCCTAAGGATTTCTTCTACACCGCAACTTGTAATTACAGATTTAACAGTGGGGCCCTGACCCCAGAAAATATCTCCAAGGCCAACATAATTTTTGAGTTTAAATTCTAAGGGGTCCATGCTGATTTTTTCAGCCAATTCATCCATTAATGTTTCAACAGCCCAGGTAACCTGGGGGTTTCCAAACCCTCTCATTGCACATGAAGGCACCTTATTCGTGTAAACCGCTATACCTTTATACTTTAAATTGGGGATTTTGTAGAGTGAAACCCACCAGCCAGCCATACAGCCAAGAAGAGGATAAGCCTGGATTTGATGGCCACCAATATCAACTATGACATGCATTTCACCAGCTGTTAACAAACCATTCCTCTTAGCTCCCAGCTTCAACCTAAGTATAACTTGGTAGCAGCAGTGGTCATGCATGTCCTCCTCCCTGCTGTAGACAAGTTTAACTGGACGCCTAGCTTTTAACGCCAATGCAACGCAAATAGGAACTATTGTGTTGGTCTGTATACTTGACCCGAAGCTTCCACCCAGAGCAGCTTTCTTCACATTTATCTTGCTTAAAGGTATACCGAATATTTGATGTAAGAGGATCCTTGTATTATGGATGCTTTGAGTGGTGCACCAAACCGTTACGCCTCCATCGATTTCAGGTTTACAGATAACTGTTTTTGTTTCAAGTTGCAAATGGTACCTTCTATTGGTTTTATACTCCCTTTCAACCACTACATCTGCTTCCCCAAACCCCTTTTCAATGTTTCCCTCACTTATTTCCAGTTTACACGCCACATTATTTTCTACTTTAACCACTCGATCAGCAACCACAACGGATTCATGTAAAAGGGGTTTACCTGGCTTCATAGCTTCCTCTGGATCCATTAAGGGTTCAAGTGTTTCATATTCAACCTTTATGAGTTCAAGTGCCCTCTGCGCTTTTTCCTCTGTTTCAGCAGCAACAGCAGCTACAGGTTCCCCTACATAAAGCGGTTTATCTGTTAAAACCGTTCTATCCTTATATGTAGCCTCTGGAACACTAACCAAACGCTCATTGTACTTCACCTTAGGTGTCTCTTTGAAGGTTAAACAAATAGCACCTATTTTTTCAGCTTCACTGACATCTATACTCCTCACCCTGGCATGTGGATAAGGACTCTTTAAAACCCTGCCATACAACATGTTTGGCAAGGAAATGTCATGAGTAAACTTTATTTTCCCTGTAACCTTAGCTACACCATCCTTCCTCCAAGTTCGCTTCCCAATAACACTAAACACCTTTTTCGCCACTAAAACACCTCTACAAGATTTAGAAAATCCCAGTATTCACTTGGAAAAGATTAAATTTTTAAAATTTACCCCGAACCAATAAGACTTCGAAAGAAAAATGGTTTTAAGGATTCAATGAACACTGTAAATAAAGGTAGGCATATGGGAAATTACACCTTATATCAATAAGGAATTAAACACTGCTAACATTACCCTTCATCAAACAAGACTTATACACCGACTTTCGAAGCAAATTCCTCATTTTTCATATATTTTCGAAGTAAAAAGCCTGGTCAATTAACAATTTAACATGGAAGCCCTTAACCGGCAAGGAACCATTTCTTCTCCTGTTAAACAAAACATGGAAAAAGTTAACTATCTCTTCACAAAAGACAATTATTTACAAGATCCCCTGACTCCCCCACTAGAAAACAATCATTTTTATTTCCTCAAGGAAAATTTTCTTAGAAATAAGGTGACCTCCTTTGACACTTAAAGGAAGAGATATAGTTTCAGTTTTTGATTTCTCTAGAGATGAAATAGAATACTTGTTCAAGAAAGCAGAGGAATTGAACGATATTAGAAGAGGTAGAACCTTAAACATCGCTACAGGTAAGCTCGCCGCCATAACATTTTTTGAGCCATCAACTAGGACAAGGCTAAGCTTCACCATGGCCATGAAGAGGCTTGGAGGCGACATATTGGACTTTGGAGAGGTTGAAAGGACGAGCATAGCTAAGGGGGAAACCTTGGCTGATACCATTCGCATGATCGATGGCTACGGAGTTGATTTAATAGTTTTAAGGCACCCTAGTGAGGGGGCGAGTAAACTTGCAGCTGAGGTGGCTGAGGCACCTGTCATCAACGCCGGGGATGGTTCAAGGGAACATCCAACCCAGGCTCTCCTAGACTTATACACTATTTGGAGGGAGTATAGTTGCATAGATGGTTTAAATGTTGGAGTAATGGGGGACTTAAAGTATGGCAGAACCCCGAGCAGTTTAAGCTATGCTCTTTCAATGTTTTCAAATGTTAAAGTCTACTACATTGCACCTAAACCCTTACAAATACGTGAAGAAGTACTTAGCAGAGTAAAGGGGAAAATTGAGTACTTGAAATGTGAAGATTTAAGGGAGGTAATCGATAAACTAGATGTTCTGTATGTAACTAGGATACAGAGGGAAAGGCTTCCACACCCCGAAGACTATGAAAAATTGAAGGGGCTCTACACAGTCACTCCATCCTCTTTGAAGGGATGTAAAGATAACTTAATTGTTATGCATCCGCTGCCAAGGGTTACTGAGTTGTCACATGAAGTGGATGAAATGAAGCATGCTAGATATTTCCAGCAAGCTGTGAACGGCATGGTTATAAGAGCTGCTTTGATAAAGGAAATACTTGGGTTGTAAGGTGAATGGGAATGGAAGAAACCCTTAAATCTTTAAATATTGATAGTGGAACATTAATCGATAACATTTCAGCTGGGAAGGGCCTAAAAATATTTAAAATTTTAAATTTAAAAGGTGAAACAGTTTTTTTGTTCATTAATGCACCTGGAGAAAGGTTTAGAGTTAAAGACTTAATTGCAGTTAAAAACTGTTTTCTAGGGGAAAAAGAGACCCTTAAAGTAGCTTTGATCAGTCCAGGAGCCACTGTTAGAAGGATAGAGAATTTTGAATTGAAACCTGAAAGACACTTGGAGATCCCTAAACACTTAACAGATTTGTTCAAATGTCCCAACTCTAAGTGTATAACTAATAAGGAAAGGGAACCTGTTAAACCTTCTTTCACAGTTACCCAAAGGGAACCATTAAAGCTTAAATGCGATTATTGCGACAGATACTTGAGCAGAGAGGAAGTTGAAGAGTTAATTGTTTCCGGGAAATAAAACTTTGCTTAAAGGGAGAGGGGATTGGTAGATCTATTGATTAGAAACTGTAGGTTTCTTTTGAACAGGGAACTTATACAGGGGAACATAGTGATTAGTAAAGGGAAGATTGAAGGGTTCACTAAAAGTGGAAAACCAGGGGCAAACCAAGTTTACAATGCAAAGAACCGCATAGCTTTGCCTGGCGGTGTCGACCCACATGTCCATTTCAGGGATCCTAGTTCAAACCCAGCTGAGGATTTTGAATCAGGGACCATGGCTGCTGCACATGGTGGAGTGACAACTGTAGCTGACATGCCAAACACTGAGCCACCCGTGACAAGTGCAAAGGTTTTAAAGGAGAAAATAAAAAATGTGCAGGGGAAAGCCTATGTAGACTTCATGTTAATTGGAGGAGTTGGCAGGACAACAGTTGAAAATGTAAGGGAGATGGTTGAAACTGGTGTAGGAGCAGTAAAAACCTTTATGATTTCTAGGTTTCCAGAGTTGTCAGCACAGGATACAGAGACATTGAAAAGAGTGATGATGGCGGTAAAGAAACACGGTGTCCCCTTAATGGTTCACGCAGAGGATGAAGGAGCCATCGTTAAAGTGGAGGGGGAGAAACCTAGTTCTTATTCTAAGGAAAGGATGATCTGTGAAAGTGTTGGAGTTGCAAGGGTTTTAGAGCTTGCTAAACAATTAAAATGTCACGTACACATAGTGCATATGAGTTCAGCTGACAGTTTAAATTTAATTTCAACATATAAAGGGATGGGGGTAAAAGTCACAGTTGAAACAATTCCGCATTACTTAATGTTGACCATGGAGGAAATGGATAAGCTTGGCCCCTATGCAAAGGTGGACCCCCCACTTAAAAGGAAAATTGACAATGAAAGGTTGATAGAGGGTGTTTCAAAGGGGGAAATAGATTTCGTGGTAAGTGACCATGCACCGTATCCGAGAAGGGAAAAGGAGAAGGGGTTTAAAGATATACATTTAGCTCCTTCAGGGATGCCTGGTGTTGAAACAACTCTTCCAGCTCTTTTCACCTTGTACCTTAACCGATACCTTTCACTTGAGAGACTCATCAAGGTTTTTTCAACTAACCCAGCTAAATTTCTGGGAATATTTCCCCGGAAAGGAGCTTTGCTTCCAGGGTCAGATGCAGACATAGTTTTAGTGGATCCGAAATCTGAATTTAAAGTAACAGAAGACCAGTTGTTAACCAAGACCAGGCAATCAATATTCATGGGTAAAACCCTTAAGGGAGAGGTAGTAGCCACCTTTTCAAGGGGGGAATTGGTCATGGAAAACAGAGAAATATTTTCAACACCAGGTAGAGGAGCATTTTTAAAGAGAACACATTAACTAACCCTTTCTTTACTTTCCCCTTTAACTTAAACAGTTATAATGGAAGGCCGAAATCGAAGACACTGGTGGAAGAAGATTTCATTGGGAGAAGCCTCATCAGTAAAATTTAAATAGGGTGTTACTGTTTCGATTATATGCGGGTCGATTTGTGGAGACCTGAGAAGGAAATCGTAAATTTAGTGGCGGAGATACTGTATAAATCTAGGAGTTTGCTTTTCGGTGACTTTAAGCTTTCAAGTGGAGGCAGAAGCCCCTACTACATTGATCTCGGTGTTCTACCTTCTAAACCAAGGTACTTCAAGGTGTTAACTTCACTGATGACCTATAAACTAGAGGAAGTTGGTGAACCTCAATACATAGCCGGTGTCCCTGTCAGAGGGTTGTGTATAGCTTTAGCCATAGCTTATGAGAAGGGGATCCCCTTTATCATTGTGAGGGAGAGAAACAAGGATCATGGCACGGGTAAGATAATAGAGGGGGACATTGAAGAGGGGGCATCTGTAGCTGTTATAGACGATGTGGCCACCACAGGTGCAAGTATTTCAAGGACCATAGATATACTTGAGGCCCATGGCTTAAAGGTTAAGTATGCTTCAGCTGTGATTGATAGAGAGGAACTTGCATCAAAGGTTTTGGAGGAGAGGGGAGTTCCATTCTATCCACTGGTTAAAATCACCGAAGTTGTTGAGACAATGCTTATGAAGGGGTATATATCTAAGGGAGAAAGAGGGAAAATACTGAATTATTTAAATCTGAGAAAAGTTGAAATAAAGCGGGAAGTTAAAACAAAATAGCCCTTTTAAGGATGATCAGGGAGAATGGATAAATTAGTAGAAGTCCTGGTTATCTTGTATAATGGTTTAAAATACTTTGCATGTTTCTAGATGCTCCTGGTTTTTTAAGTAATTGGAGATTTCCTCCCTGTTTCATCGAATTTTAGTTTACCGAAATCTTCCAGTCCCTCCAAATCCTTAACTGAGAAAACTGGGCCTTCAACACAAATTCGGTATGCTTTTCCATTTCCCTCAATTATGCATGAGCCACACAGCCCTAAGCTGCATTTAATGTGTCTTTCAAGTGAAAACTGGGCATTTATCTTCTTCTCCCTGCAGATTTTCCATGTTTTGTAAAGCATTTCCTCAGGTCCTGATGCAACCACTAAACTGTACCTCTTTGTTTCTATGAAGGTTCCCAGTTTATCAGTTGGAACCCCTTTTTCACCATGTGAACCGTTATCTGTGAAGTAGATAATTCTCTTAAAGTGATTTTTGAAGCTGTTAATGTTTATCGTCTCACTAAGACTCTTAAAACCTAATAAAATGTCTTGGTTAAGGTTTAATTTTCTTCTTTTACAGGCTAAGAAGTGTAAGGGAGCTAAACCTGAACCGCCTGAAACCATTAAAATGTTTCTGTGGTTAAATGTTTTAAATGAATTTCCATAAGGCCCTCTAATAAGGATTTTGTCTCCTTCATTAAGTTCGAAAAATTTAGAGGATGAGTAACCGACTTTTTTAATTAAAAGACTTATCTCTCCATTTATATGATTAAACACGCTTAGAGGTATTTCCTCTGAGTCACGGGTCATCGCCATGACATACTGCCCAGGTTTTGAAGGTGGAAACTCTGAATCTTTTTCTAAATCGATTTTTACATATAAGGAACCCAGTTTTTCAATTGATTTAACGTTTAATAGCTTTCTAACGTGTCTCTCACTGTTTATGGGCATAACCGATCATCTCCTCAACCCGTTGGAACCCCTCTGTCTCCATGTACTTCTCTATTCCATTCTTCACATTTCTAAACACTTCTAATCCCTTGAGATAAACCCCTGTCCCTATTCCAACTGCTCTTGCACCTGCAAGGATGAACTCCACTGCTCCGGTCCAGTCGATCACGCCGCCAACTCCTATTATAGGTATAGAAACTGTTTTATATAGGTCATAGACACATCTAACAGCTAATGGATGGATAGCTGGCCCTGAAAGTCCACCGTAAATGTTTTGGAAAACCGGTTTCTTCATCCAAACATCTATGTACATGGATTTAACTGTGTTTATGGCTGTTAAGCCATCTGCCCCTGCTTTTTCACATGCAGCCCCTATCTCAGTTATATCTGTAACGTTAGGGGATAACTTAGCGAAAACAGGTATTTTCAATTTTTCCTTGACATTTTTCACTGTTTCATAGGCTAGTCTTTTATCCTGGGAAAACTCATGGACACCTGATGTGTGTGGACATGAAAGGTTTAATTCCACTGCATCTGCCCCTGCTTCTTCTGCTTTTCCTGCAACCTCGACATATTCCTTTTCTTCGAAGCCAAACACACTTACTATCAGGGATGCATCAACCTTTTTCTTTGTTTCCCTTATAACATTTACGAAGTAATTGATTCCGGGGTTTGGCAGCCCCATGGAGTTTATTAATCCATACCTGTCTAAGGGGATAACCACTGGATTGGGGTTACCCTTTCTTTCAATTTTCCCGATTGATTTCGTCGTTAAAGCACCAACATAGGGACTTATCCTCTTAAAAAAAGCCACTGATATCCCTAGGATCCCTGAGGAAAGTATTAATGGATTTTTAAATTTTAAACTGGATACATTGACTGTGAGATCCATTTATATTCACTTCTCCCCCCAGTAGTGAACCTAGCCTTTTCCCCATTAAAAAAAGGGTTGAGGGGGATTTTTAAAGTAAAGGTTATTTAGAGTTTTCACTGTTTACCCAGTAGATTTCTTAGTTCTTTGCTGAGTTCCTTTAAATCGATGATTACCCCTTCTAAGTGTTGACTCATAGGGTGGAAAACAAATATGTCGGCTAAGCCCCTAATTTTTTTCAGTTTCAATTCTATCTCCTTCCTTAACCCGACCACGGCATAGTTTCCAAGTTGTTCTTCCCAGCTGGTTTCACTGTTTAGTCTTCTCTCCACATATTTAATGATACATTCAGGTATTTCTTCGCCTCTTTCCAAGATGTGGAAGGGGATGTACAGGGCAATTTTTTCGAAGCCGTAACTCCTTAGCTTACAGGTTTCTGAGCTGAGTCTAGGGGTTAACAAGGGGAAAGGTATGATTTTCTCCAAGTTTCTTTGTGTGATAATTAAATCTAGGCATTTCTCTGTTCCAGCGAAAACAGTTACTCCTTTATGAGATAACTCATCGATTAATTTTTTCATTTCTCTTCTGAAAGCCTTTTTCTTTTCATCAGGTTTCATGTATGCTTTATTCCCAGGTACAAGGACGATTTTCCTGGTAATTTTAAGGAAGTTTGTTAAGACTTGCCTATGCCTCCTTCTCTTAACTTGAACAGTGGGTAGCAGTGAAAAGCTCTCATCACATACTTCAGAGTTTAGTTTCTCAAGGGACACTGGGTGCACACAGTATTCACTGTATTCCGCATCTATAACTACAAAGGAGAAACCAAGTTTTTTACATAATTTGATGGCTTG
>JAOZFL010000091.1 GCA_027491455.1 Thermoproteota archaeon
ATTGGAGCAAAAAGATGGGTAAAGCAGATTGGTACTGTGTCGGATGCAACTTCTACGAACTACACAACATTTTAAGAGTAATAGATTTCCTAACTAAAAACTCTACTTCCTCATTCATAAGTAGAGGAACTACCTCATTATAAGTTTAAGAAGGGCTTGTAAAGTAAAAGAGGAATGGCAGAACCCCTGATTTCTACGCAAAAAGAAAAACCCTTAAAAATGTGTTTACCTCCTTCCTGAACATTAAAAACATCTTCAACACTAAATCATTTAAAAAGTGTTAGTGGAAAATGTAGTTACCCTTCCCCTCTAGATTCACCTTTCTCGTATGAAACTCGCAGTATTCAGCATTTAAAGCTAGGCTTTCCGCCAGGAAATGTTCAAAGCGTTTTTTACTGAGTCCATGTACAAGACCTCTATCAAACCCAAACAACGCCCTACACACTTTATAGGGAGGTTTAAAAAACCTATAGAACCAACAATCCTCCTTTGTTGTTATCCTTACCTCACCATTTACTTTAGGGCTATTTATTTTCAAACCCACTAATTTGTAGAATACTCCAATGTAATGCCCTACCCTTTCAAGTGTTAATTCCCTTACCAACATGGAACAATAAGTCCCGGTGACATAGCCAATAAAATACAGTGCCTTCTCCATTATCACTTCCATCAATTTAATCAACTTTCAATTCTCTTCCCTCAAGATTCCCTGTTGCTACATAAACTTTTTATACACCTCAATTGTTCCCTTGTACGCGTCGATTTTCACGTGATCTCCGGTCTCTATTTTTTGGAAGATGTCAGTGTCAGGGTGATCCATCACAGGTATCCTCACACCGTAAAGTAATTCACCTAAGATAACACCTGTTGCGATTATAGGTTCTGTTTCCAAGTTAACCATGGCAGCCGGTGCACTGCCACATCTAATCGTCTCCAGTATCCATGTGGACCCAGTTGTTGACCCCTTCCCATATGGGAAAATAAATATCTTCCCCTTCATATTCAAACCAAACAGTTCATGTCTTTTATCGATAATTTCCCCTGTCTCAGGGTTAATTCCATGGGGGAACATGAACGGCTGCTTAGTTACAAGGGCCTCTCCCATAGCTTCCCCCTTAACAATACACCTCCCCCTAATCACTACTTTCCCTTTCACTTTACTTCCCCTTGGTTGCATATTCTATTAAATCCTCTAGAGGTGCATAGTAAACATCTATTTTATGCTCTGAAGGTATGACATTTGCAAACTTAGCTGAGTTCGTCATCATCACCTTAAAACCCCACTCCCTAATAGGTGAAATAACGGCGCATGTAGAGGTTAAAACCCTTATCCCCGAAGCCTCTATTGTTTGAAGGACCCCCATTTCTCGAATGTAAGCTGCAACGTGTTTAGAGGTGTAAACCCAAAACTCAACATCTCTTTTCACCCTTTTACCCTTAACCATATGGGCCAACTCAATCAGTTCAGGGATAGAGTAGTGTGGACAACCTATAGCTATGAAATCTGGGTTTCCCCTTGAAGTAGTTATTTCATCTTCAGCTTCCCTTATATCACTTTCATCTATTACAATTTTATCCTCCGATACATTTGATCCAAAGGCTTGATCAACATTTCTGGCATCCGGAGATATACCCACTGCATGGAAAAGGGCAACTGAACCGCTTGAAGCAGCTGCTGAAGCTAAACCCTTCAACTGATAATTTTTTGCATCCAGTGGTAAACCAGTTACCACTGGAATCCTGTTACCAACAGTTTTACCTATTATGTAACCGATCGTGTGGAAATCCAGGTTCCCTAATTTCCTCTTCTTTACTTCGATTAAAACTTGGCCAAATCTGTTTTCAGGTATTAAGAGACCGAAGTATGGGGTTAAACCAGTGATTGCACATGAAACATCCAGGCCAGCTGTCAACCTATTCGTTTTTGCCCCTACAATTGAATTCACATAGGCTACAGCTGAAGATTCAGACCAAGCCAAAATTTCACCGTGCCTAGGGACATTGCAACACTCATAGGGGGTACATGTAAAGCTTGGAATAACCCCTAAACCCATCAATGCATTGGTTAAACGCATTTGTTTTTCGGCGTAGCTTGATTGAATCTTAAGGTCCCTCCATCTTTCTGGTTCAATGCTGATGGGATCAACGGTTGTAGGGACCCTGAATGAAGCCTTTGAACCTGTGAACCTCTCCATCATCTCTACTCCAGCATCATGTAGGGAGCCGTAATGGCCAAGCACATGGGAACTTGATATTTGAACAAGTTTCTCAGCGCCGTATATGTCCCCCACCCTTGTGACAACCTCCATTGCAAACCTGACACCCTCCCCCCTTTCACCATCCAACATTTCTTCCTGCTCCTTCGTTAAATACAATGTCTCTCCACCGCCAAAGTTCAACCAATTAAAAAGGAAAATTTTCTTTTATTAAAATAAGGCCATTGGAGACTTTATGGTTCCAATATTTAAAAATTCACTATAAAATGAGACAACTCTTTAAAAGTAAACACGCTGAATTTAGAGTTCTTCAAAGGGTTTTCCATGGAAACTTCTGAAACACATCTTTAAGTTACTTTCAGACCATTCTTCGCTTTCATCCGGTTTCAAATGGGCACAATCCAAGCCAAAAGCTTCTTTAAACCTTTTAACCTATCCCTCTACAAATATAAGTAAAGAAAGATATTCAACTAAAAATTTTTAAATGGGCTAACAAGGAAAACTCCTTTCCTGTAGATCAGTTCTCCATCAGCGTAGATTTCTCCATCTTTCTTCCTGTTCCTTAATAGATCCCAGTATATAGGTGAAGTGTTTCGGCCCCCTGACTCAGGGAGAGAATCGCCTAAAGCCATGTGTACGGTGCCACCCATTTTCCTCGTTGAAAAGCATGTTCTTCACAAACCTTTTTATTGCATAATTAGTGTCTATTCCCAGCTCCCCTAATCGATTTGTCCCTTTAACTTTCAATACTTCCCTCAACAGCTCCTCTCCTTTAACAGCTGAAGCCTCCACAACTTCCCTTTTCCTAAAAGTTGAAGAGACACCTTCAATTTCCCTTCCAGAGTATAAACCTGGAAAAGTGAACCTTACAGTTCCCTCACGGGGTTTTCTATGGGCGCCGTGGAAACTTCACCGTCAGGCATGTTCCCCTTTCCATCGCAATTTATCTGTTTCTTTCCTTCAACCTTCATCGACAAATCATTGTCCTCGCCGACAATTTGTATTTCACTAACATTATTCAGATAATTGCAGATTTCTCCTGTTCCTTATGCACCCTTTTCCATTCAACTACACGGTTCTCCCTGTCCACTAAGCAACTGCTGTAAACAAAGTCTTCATACTCAGTTAGAGACATGGATGCCTCCTGGGCCTGAGCCGTGATGGGTTAGGGTCGCATAGAACCATTATGTTTACATCTATGTGTTCAACCATGAACCTTTCAATGGGGGATAAATAGGTGATTTGATGTTTCTTTGCAAACTTGAAAAGAGATGTAGCGAATTTCAGGTTTTAAAAACCACTGGATACGTGTCTCTCAGCAGACATTCCCCGTACAGCTCTTGGATTAAAAGGTATAGCTATTTCACTTCCGCTTATCAAGACTTTTCCTCTTAGTTTAACCTCGACAGAATAATTTACACAGAGCTCAGCAAGTTTTTCAACCCTTACATCAACCAATTTAAACACCTAAACCATTGAAGCCTCTACGCCAAAATATACAATGTAAAATTAAATTTCCACGGCTGAAGAGTTCATGCATAGCTTAAAAAGGGTTCTTTCATAACCTTTCACATTCAATCAGGTTTAATATCGTACAGGACCATTCATTTCAAACTTTTACCTGGCACAGCTCATAAACGCCTTGTATTTTTTATCTCAGCTGTTCAAAGAGAATTTCCCATGTTAAATGCTTTTTCAAGTTCCCTTGGCATGTCTCTAACTTCTCCTCTCTCATAGGCCTTAACTAAAAGTTCACCTAGAAATTTAATCCCTAGATACCTGAAAATCAATTTAAACATCCCTGATACATGAAGGCAGGCTTCAGGTCCCTCCTCTGATGGAATGATGACCAACGCTTTCTTCTCTTTAAGTTTTCCAGAGGAAATAAAAGGGCGAAGCCTGTCGATTAAAAGTTTCATTTGCCCTGTTGGCCCATACCAGTATAGAGGAGTGCCGAAAACCAGGACATCTGCCCCTGAAAGCTTAGGGTAAATTTTTTGCATGTCGTCATCCCTAGAACACTGGAAATCCCCTTTCTTGCATTCCCTGCAATCTATACAAGGAGAAATGTTTAAATCGTAAAGGTAGATCTTCTCGGTCAGATGTCCCTTTTCCCTAGCCCCCTTAAGCACCATCCCCACCAATATATCAGTGTTTCCTTTCCTCCTTGGACTTCCAACCAAACCCAAAACCTTCAAGGTCCTTTCACCACATTTAAATCCAAGTTTACCTCGATCAGCTTTATAAAACCATGCAAGAAAAATTCCTTGCTTTACTGGGAAAATAACCTTGAATACCCCCTTGCAGCAAGGAAAGACTTAAATAGGGAATGTGTTTTCCGAATAACATAAAACCTGCTTTGTTAATGGTGTAAAGTTAGTGGTTAAAAAGCTTCTTTTACCTATTTTAATAGGTTTCCTTTTACTGGCTAGCTTTAACTTGGTTAATGGACAGGAAGAAGAAAGGAAAATAATTGTTTACCCTCTCGAGGTGTTTATAGGTCAAAACATAACTGTTTTGATACCAGTCACCAATACTGGTCAAGTCATACTTTTAAACGTTAAGCCAAGCTTAACGTTTAACGAGGAACTAGTGAAGCTTTTAACCGGCCCAAACCCCTCCATACAAGGTGAACTTGCACCTGGACAAACAATCAACTTCACATACATCTTCATGGCTGTTTCTCCTGGAGAAACAGTTTTCATCGGCAGTGCAAGTGGTTACAGAGCTGACACAGAAGAATTAATCGAGTCTCCCCTTGTCTCCTCTGAAACAATTGTGATCAAACAATTAAATCTTCCCCCAACAGCGAAAATAACTTTTAGCTATGTAAACGCCACAACGGTGATATTCGATGCAACTCAAAGCAAGGATCCAGATGGAGAGATAACAAGTTATGAATGGGACTTTGGAGACGGAGAAACAGAGACAGGCATAAAAACCATGCACACCTACAAAAAACCAGGCAGCTACACAGTTACCTTGACAATTCAAGACGATAAAGGAGCAACAGCTACAATTTGGGCTACACTAACCATAGAGGAAATAAAACGTAAACCAGTTGTAACATCTGTATCCCCAACTGAAATCGTTAAGGGGGAAACAACTGAGATAACAATTCAAGGAGAAAACTTCCAGGAAGGAACAGAAGTATTCATCGAGGCAGAAGGCATAGAAATAACAGAAACAAAATACTACTCACCCAACAAAATCGTTGTAACCGTTTACACAGGTGAAAAAGTCAGAGAAGAAAAGCTTGACCTAACAGTTGTCAACCCAGACGGTGAAACCTACACCTTCAAAGAAGCCATAAAGATCAAAGAGAAACCAGTAATCACAGCGTCTCTCCCTCCCACAAAAGAAGTTACACCTAAACCTTCCTATCCTCCAACTGCACCCTCCACTGGTTTTCCATGGTGGTACATAATCCTAGGAGCAGCAATAGCTGTGACGGGTGGTTTACTTTACTATTTCTTTGCGAACCCCTGCATGGGTGTAATTGGCAAGTT
>JAOZFL010000150.1 GCA_027491455.1 Thermoproteota archaeon
CCTGAACAGTCTCTGGATTAAAGGGTTGAGGACAAAGGAAACAAGCATGTACCAGCCTAGGAATCCTAAAGCGTCGTTGGTTAAATCAGTTCCACCATGTAAAAGATCCAAGAAGGGTATGGAGAAGGGAAGCTTAACGACGGGCATCGAGCCAAAGAAGGGGAGAAGTAGCCACCAGAAAACAAGTATTAATGGGAGGAGAATCAAGGATGGGGTCATCTGCATCCTTGAAATCTCAAGCTGCGTCCTCAGAACCTTAGCTTCCTCCTTTTTAACCCTTATGAGAAGCTTCTTATCCCCTGTTTCCTGGGCTTTCTTCTTTAATTCATTAAACTTTTTAACTTCCCTCATTTTCTCCCTTAACCTGTCAACATCTATCATTAACCTGATGAAGGCTGTTGAAACTAGATTGATAAGGAAAGCCAACAGGAAGACGAAAACAGTTGACCTTGGAGGGATAAGCCACCATTTCACCAAATCATATAGGAATCTATTAATAGCTGAAAAGATATCCATATCTATCACATCCTCATCATTTTCCTAACCAATGGATGGGCTTCCTGAATCCTCTCCCTAGCAATCGCCTCATAAAACTGCCAAATAATCATGGTAGCCAACAGGATACCCATACCTCTCCCAAGCGAACCAACAAAATCGGCAAAAGCCGCTATGATACCCACCAAGACAGCGCCTACAACGGTGACTGGGTAAATGTATCTCCTCAGAACATTCTCTACAACTTTAATGCTTGAGCGAAAACCAGGTATAGTCATTCCACCGCTTACAATTTGCTTAGCAATGGATTTAGGGTCCATTCCACTAAGCTCAACCCATATATAACCAAAAAGAATACTTATGCATATCAGGAGGATGGTGTAGGTAACAGATCTAACTGGGTCCTGGAAAACTGCATATATTCCATATGGAGCTGTCATGTAGTATGCCAAGCCACCTACTGCCACTAGGTTCCCTGTTTCAGTTGTTTGGTAAACCCCTAGAAGCGAAACCAGGGTTCTAAGGATTTCGTTGCTGGTATTCGAGAACCTTGTCCAGAGCATTTGAGAAACTAGGAAAACATCTGCAAAAAGGGTTGAAGCAAATATTATCGGTATGTTTGATATGTAGAGTAAACTTATAGGGTATTTTCCCCTCATCCCCTTAAAGGATCTGTAAGATATGGGGATTTCTATTTTAACGGTTTGAGCTATTATAACAATTATGAAAACTGCTACGCTTGCTATCAGTCCAATAGCTGAAGGTAAACCTGGTCTGTACCATTCTGTTCCTCCACTTAAAATTAGGGCTGGTATAGCTCCTATGTAATTTCCATTCTGATCCTTTAACGGTGAAAATGCCTCCCAGAAAATGGTTTGGGCAACTCCTGCTGCTATGAAAAGACTTATACCGCTTCCTATGCCCCATGTAGATGTTAACTCGTCTAAAAGAAGAATTATGTAGCTTCCAATGAACAACTGAGCGAATAGGATTAAAGCTAATGAAAGGGTGATATTGGTACCTATTCTCCCGTAGCGTCCACCGAAAACATAGACCGAGGCTTCGAAGATTATCATTAATACAGCGAATGTCCTCTGCGCAGCTGTGAATTTAGCTCTGTCCTCAGGTGATGTTAGGTCAAGTTCAATTATTTTTGAACCCACAAGCAGTTCAAGTATTATACCCGCTGTAACTATTGGGCTAATCCCGAGTTCAACGAGTGTACCAGCTTGCCCTGCAAATATGAATCTCAACTGGGCTAAGTAATCACTTGTAACCTTTGGGATGCCGTACAGTGGTATCTGGGTTAAGAGGTAATAGATTATCACAACTATACCTGTCCACATGAATTTTTCGTTAAGGGCCACATGTTTCTTGGGTCTCTTGACCCCTGGTATGAACTTTGACGCCTTTGAGAATATTCCTAGGAAATCCAACTTTACTCTCCCTTTTGAACCTCGATTACTGTCACCTTTCCACCTGCTTTCACTATTTTCTCAACTGCTTTCTTTGTGAAGCTTGGGGCTAAGACATGTAGTTTAGCTTCGATTCTCCCAGCGCCTAGAACCTTGTCAAACCCTATTCTTTTGACGTCAACTTTGATCATCCCCTCCTCCTTCACCGCTACTCCTTTCTCCAATAATTCATCTATTCTCTCAGAGATCTCTCCTATGTTGATAAAATTCGGTATATGAACTATTTTCTTGGGTCTACTTATTCCTCTTCTTCCCCTACCAAAGTATTCAGGGTCCTCCACCATGATTTTTGTCCAGTGGTGCTTATGGCCACCTGCTTTACCTCTTCCTCCTCTGTAACCAGCCTTTCTATGGCCTTCCTCACCCCATCCATATGTTTTTGAACCCCTTTTCTTCCTGGTTTTCTTCCTTCTCCTAACCACCAATTCTATTCACTGCTCCGTTAAATCATTTTCTTAACCAGTTCATTTATTTTTTCTGAGTGGTAACCCAGGATCCCTCCATCGGCTACTCCCTTCTTAGTCGATTTTTTAAACCCTTTTCTGGGAGGTGACAATCTAAAAACCCTTTTTAAGTTGGGAGTATCCTTTAAAGTACATTTACATTTGAACAGGGCATCTGCCAGGGAATCTATTGATTCAAAAGAGGAATTCTCTTTTAAATAGTTGTCTGTTAGTTTCTTGTCCCCTATTAACCTGCCTCTTTTCCTCAGTAAAAGTGCAATGGTTTCCTTGTCAACTTCGCCCCATGCAATGTAACTGTTAACTTTTTTAACCATTCCAAGATAGGCTGGTTTATCGTCGATCACGGTGGCTGAGAACTTCCTTTTCAAGTTAAGGTATTTAAGAGTTTCATTAACCTCTTTTGGGACAACTCTTCCCCTGATCCTTACAACAAGCAGTTTCTTCAAGGGCTAAATCCCCCAATCCTTTTTAGTTACAATTCTCATCGTCTTCATTAAGGCGTCATAAACGGCGCCCACAAAGTTTATTGTAGTTCTAGGGTTCCCCTTAGTTTTTGTCCACACATCAGATATACCTGCAAGTCTAAATACAACCTTAGCTTTATCCCCTGTCACTAATCCTACCCCTCTGGGAGCAGGTAAAACCTTCACTTTAACAGATCCACATGTCCCCTGGGTCATGAAGGGGACTGAATGCTGTTCTCCTCCACAGCCACATGTCCAGCTTCCACATCCCCTTAAAACTGGTTTAATGCTTAGTTTGGCGTTTTTCGTGGCTTTCTGTATGGCTGACGGTATCTCTGGAGCTAGTCCCTTCCCAAGCCCCACATACCCTTTCCTGTTACCAACTACAACGACTACTCTGAACCTGGTCCTTTCCCCTGCATCGGTTTGCTTCTGGACAAGGTTTATGTCCACAACTTCGCTTTCAAGGTTGGGTAGCAGTACATCCACTATTTCAGGTTCTTTAATAACCTTATTTAACTTGAAAACCTCGTCTAAGGATGCTATTTCACCATTGTAAACCATTTTTCCAAGTTTGGTTTTCGGAACCCATGTCTCAGCCATTAAACATCACTTCCCACTATTTTCCCTTTCACTTCCTTGAAGTGTTCAGGAAGCCCTTCAGGTCTCAACCCTGAGGAGAGATAACCTGAAAACCTTTTATAATATTGTTCTTCACCTTCCTTCAAGATCATCTCGGCGTACCTGGCTATGTGTTCCCCCCTAATCCTTTCTTCTGTGGGAAGCATCTCCTCCGAGCATGGAACCTTCACACCTGCATCTATAACTCCTTTAATAGCTGCGAAAACCCTGCTCTCTTTACAGGCAACATGAAAACCTATGTTGGGCACAACTTCGGTTACTCCCCTTTTAACTGCTCTTCCACCGCAGAGCAAACCAGTCAGGTAAGCAGATGGGACGTTGCCTGTGTAGCCTCTCCACCCAAACTTCTTGCTTAACTCCTGCGACCATGCAGATGCAAGGATTATGTCCCCTTCCATTTTAGGTTTCACTATCTGAACCCTGAAATGTTTTAATGACCCCCTTAACATAAGTATAGGTTTACCTGACCTAATCATTCCTAACCTTTTGTAGTAATTTGTTTTACCTTCCCGTTTCCTTCTAAACTGAACTCTGTATCTAGGTCCCTTCGACATTTCATTTCCTCCAAAGTTTATGTTTAACTATATACGACTTTAAATGGGTCTTTGAACTGAAGAATCCTCCCTTAGCCATTAAGTAGAGCTTCCTGTAAACTCTAACAGATATTCTCCCTCTATTTTTCAGATTCCTTAAAAACTTTCTCATAGGCCTTATTTTCATCATCCATTTCCTTTTAGATGAAAGAATGGAGCCCTTTGCCCCCTTTCTCCTCCCAGGTGTCCTTCCACGTTTCTTTCTCACAGCTCCTCTTTCCCTAGCTCTGACCCTGCTTGTACCCTTAACCTTCTTCTTAGCTATAACGCCATCATGGATCAGTTTCTTAATCGAATCAGCAGTAACAGCTGACTCAACTAAACCTATTTTCTCCGGGTCTATCCAAACCCTGTTAACGCCGCACTTCAAGATTTTCGCGGCGACCCTTCTCTGAACCTTTAAGCCACCCATTTAGCTCTACCTACTCAGCTTCCTGAATCGAAGTTACGGGGTTAAGAACCCTTATCCCCCTTGAAAATGCTTCTCTTTGAATCAAAGTCTTTTTCCTCTTGCTTAAAGTCCTAGACAAGATGATTGCTTCCTTCTCAGGGTTAATTTCGCTGAGTTCAGAGAAGCAACTCACCAAGACAGGTTTATAGCCAGATGGATGCAACCCCCTTATGATACGTGGGGAACTGTAACCAGGGTCAGGCATAGGCACCCTTCCCTTCAACTTTCTTCTAACTTTACTTTTTGTCGTTTTAGGCTTCCTCCAAGACTTCCCTCTAAGTCTCCTGTATCTCCAACTGTCAACCCTGATAAACCGGGTTTTCTTAACCCTCAGCTTCTTCATTAATCTCTGCATATACCTTGAAAGATTCATTCAATGACCTCCCTCCTGTAAATGTATATTCCATCTATGAATTTCCTTAGGTCCTTATCCCTGATCACCGTAGCTAACTGTATATTAGCCGCTGTTTGACCCACTTCCTCTTTGTTCACTCCTTCAACTACAACGTCTCTTCCATCCATATATACCTTAACATCTCCAATTATAGGGGCCTCCCTGGGTCTTCTCTCCCCTGTAAAATTTTTTATCAAAACCTTTCTATCCTTAACCTCCACCTCCATTGGGAAATGAACCTGAACCACTCTTAACCTGTACCTATACCCCTTTAAAACCCCTTGGAACATGTTGTTGATATGGCTCTTAACAGTGTAAAGATAAGCCTTCAGCCTCTTATCGGGGTAGAGAACTGAGAGAAGTATTTTCCCATCCATCTTTTCAATAGCTATCTTACGTGTATCAAACTCTTTTTCTAAGCTTCCCTTAGGTCCTTTAACCCTTATTTTACCATTTGAAACATTTACATGAATGTTTTCAGGTATACTTATTTCTTCTTCCAATTTTAAAGCGAAGGGCATTTTTAATCCTCCATTATTCATCAAAAGACATATGCGAGCAAGGCTCCTCCAACTGCTTCTTTCTTTGCTTCCCTACTCGTCATCACCCCTTTCGGCGTGGTCAAGATTAGAACCCCCATTTCCCTGGCGGGTAGAAACCTTTGCTCCCAATTAATGATTTCTTTTGATTTCACGTAGAACCTAGGCCTTATAGCTCTGCACTTGTTTATTCTTCCTAGTAGAGAAACCTTGAATCTTCCACCCCTACCGTCATCTACATACTCAAACTCCCCTATATACCCCTCTCTCTGCATGATTTTCAGGATTTCCTTGATTAGATTTGAAGCTGGTCTAACAATACATTCCTTTTTACCTGTGACTTCGCTGTTATGGATAGATACTAAAGCATTTGATAGGGGATCTAATGTCATTTTAACTCCACCGACTACTCATATTTTCTCCATCCAAGCTGGGGAGCTATTTCCCTGAAACACTGTCTGCATAGCATTAAGCCATACTTGGAGATCACTCCTCTTCCAACTCTTCCACATCTTCTGCATCTCCTTTCCTCCCCTTTCTTACCTGAAACCTCAGGGTGAACCCATCTCTTTGACAATTCTGTCCACCTTAAATAATTTCTGCACCGAATTTTTCCCTTAGGAAACTTAACGCTTCCTCCCTTGACACTCTATGCCTTAAAGGCACCTGTCTTCTCTGTTTCCTTCTCCTTTTAATCCTGTAACCTGGTTTTTCCAGTGAAACTATGACGTCAAGGCCTATAACTCCTAGTTCAGGGTCGTATTTCATCCCAGGAATATCTATATGCTCTTCTATGCCAAAGGAGAAATTTCCGAATCTATCTATGGAGTCAGCCTTGACTTTCCTGTCCACGGCATCTAAAAGTTTTTCCAGGGTAACTTCTGCTTTTTTCCCCCTTAGAGTGGTTAAAACGCTGATAGGTTCCTTTCTATGTATACCGAAATCTCTTATTGTTTTCTTCGCTTTTCTCTGGACAGGTTTTTGGTTAGTTATGTCCATTATTATTTTAGCTGCCCTTTCAAGAGGTTCACCTGATTTACCTATACAAGTGTGAACAATCACCTTACCTATCTTAACTGCCTGCATCGGATTACTTTTCACTGTGAACCCCTCTAAGCGATAACAACTGAAGGTTTCTCCTCGCCTATAACTAAGATTGATTCAGCTAAAGCCGAGAAAAACTCGTCTCCATCAAGTGCCTCTAATTTTACAATGCATCCACCACGTTCTCTCTTTATCTCTGCAATTTTACCGATTTTCCCCATGTTTTCCCCCTCAAAGACGAGAGAGGTATTTCCTTCCTTGAATGGGAAATGATTCACGATTCTTTGATCAGGTAAAGTTATTTCAAGGCTGTCCAGTCTTTTGTAAATGTCTTCAACCGGGTTAAAGGGGTTTTTAACCTTTAACAATATATTCCTTCCATCGTGGAGATTTAACTGGATCCATCCCCCTCTCACAGTTGTTTTACCATTAACTCTACATATCTTAACATTTCGCTCACCATTCGGTATGGAGACAAGTTTAAGGAATGTTCTGGTGGATGGAACAACTCTGTAGTAAGAGTTCAACTTAGGGACACCGATAACATCCATAAACCCAACTGGGAACTTATGATTCTTCCTCGTAACACCGTCAACAGTTATCTCTCCCCTTTTTATTATCATCCTTGCTTCTCTATAGTTTCCAGCAAGTTTAAGCATGTCTCTAACCACTAAGAGAAGGGGGATTGAGGAACTCTTTGGGTGAGGACCTGGACTCGGCTTAACAACCCACTTAGCTGTTCTTCTAGGTATCCTCCAGTGTTTAGGTGCATTCAGCCTCTTAACAGATTTACTCATTCAGCATCTCCATCCCTTAACTGCTTGTTCTTCTCTCAACGATTTCCTTTCTCAACTTATCTTTTAAGTCTAACTTAGTTATCACAACCTTTGATGGATGAATAGGTACATAAACCTCTGAACCATCAACTTTTTTCCTTTTAACATTTTCTATGTAAATCCTTGTCCTTTTATAATCTACCCTTTCAACTTTTCCCTCTTGACCAGCGTAGTCTCCTCTCACAATTAAAACTGCATCTCCTTTTCTAATAGGAATATTTCTGATTCCATATTGAGACCTTAAACCATTGGATAAAGGGGCTGTAAGGAACTTTTTCCTTGCATGGAGGGGAGCTGTGTACAGAAACTTTCTTTGCTTCCTGGGTTGCTTAGAAGATGTCTTAACCATTAGTGCCCACCTATTAAACAATGATTGAAGCTGCCCTTGAGAGTTCAGGCCATCTTTCAACTGCCTCTTTGGCCACAGGGCCCCTTATCTCCGAGGCTAAGGGCTTCCCATCTTTGTCCACCAGGACAGCTGCGTTATCCTCAAAAACTACTCTAAAACCTTCTCTTCTCCTGAATGGCATTCTTTGCCTCACAATAATGGCTTTTAAAACCTGTTTTCTCAGTTTTAAAGCACCTTGCTTTACAACTACAGACACCATGTCCCCTATACTTGCAGAAGGGTATCTGTTATGTTTCCCTTTATAACCTATGATACCTATTAACTCAAGCACCTTTCCCCCTGAGTTATCAGCGCATACAAGTCTAGCACCTGTAGGTAGGCCTCTACTTATCTTAGGTTTGAATTTAGCTCCTCTCCTCCTTTTAATTCCTATCCTTGGCATATCTAGACCTCCATTCTCTGAACAACTACAAAGCTCTTAATTTTACTTAAAGGCCTGCATTCCAAGGCAACAGCGTATTCCCCTTCCTTCAACTCTATACATGGAGGGATATGAACATGTATCCTGCTCTTCCTCCTCTCATAACGCATATACTTCCTGACAAACCTAAGTCTCTTAACCTCTAAAACAGCTGTCTTATCCGATCTAAACTTAACAATTTTGCCCTTCAATACTTTACCTCTAACGGGAAGTGAACCATGCCAGGGGCAATTTTCATCTTGACATTCATTTTTCGGTGGTTTAAAATCAAATATTTTTCTCACCACAAAGACCTCCTTACCCTTTTCTTTAACCTCCTTTCAGGTCTTCCTACAAGGTGTTCCCCTTCAACAACTACTCTTCCATTCCTTGGAAGCTTAAACTCAAAGGTGCAAACATTTTTCGGGATTTTCTTGACGTCTCCCTTCACAGAGACCCAGAGCATGTTCTTTGTCTCATAGATGACTTCGCCCCTTAACCCAATGAGGGAAGGATTGGATGAACCTATGATCAAGACCTTAAGACCTATAAGTTCATGACGGAAAATGTTTCTAGGGGTTATCATCCCCCCTCCTTCTCTTCCTCCCTCATAATTGTGAGAACCCTCGCAATATCTCTTTTCACATTCCTTATCGCTGAAGGGTTCTCAAGTTGTCCAGAGACCACCTTCTGGGTTCTCAGGTTCCAAAGGTCTTCTTTAAATTTATTAAGTGTCTTTTTCCTTTCTTCAGGCGACATCTTCCTTATTTCATCTGACTTCAAGTTTATACACCGCTGAGGAGGCTTGAACATTAACCGCGCAGCTTAAGAAGCGGCGATGAACGGATCAACAAAGCTTTCAAAGAAGCAACTGCATCAATATTTTTGTCTAAAACCTTTTTTAAATGTTACTTAATGATTCGCACCTTAAAAAAAGGTTTTACATGGGGGATTCAGGGTTTTCACTATGTTTTTCAACTCCTGACCCCTCCGGGCAATGCATCAGTCTCCATTAGAAGCTAAAGTTTTTTAACGGTTACAGGGTTCTTATTCAATGCAAATAAAACAAACCGTTGTGAATTATTGCTCTTCGCCAAACATCTAACCTTTGCCTTTAAGTCCTTGAATACATCTGCATTTGAAGGATTCTGATAGGATCAAAGATTTTACAAAGAGCTTCCAGTGGTTTAACCCCAGCTTTCCTCTGCAATAAACCTAACCCGTATTCCCTGGCAACTTCTTTCAGGAGCTTAGAAACCCCTGACCCATACTGAATTGCTTTTTTGTTTGCTTTAATGATTTCAGGTGGCAACCCCAGTTTTCCAGCCACCCTTCTCAGAACAGCTTTTCTCTCGATTACCCCTGAACCTTTAACAAGTAATTTTTGATTTAACCCCATGCCAAGAGCCAGTTCAGTTAATTCCTTGTCCAAAAAGGGAAACTCAGCGTCCAGTCCATTCCATGAACATATCAAGTAATCTCTCTCCACATTTCTTTTCCAGTTCTCAACTATGTCCCTTTCCATTATTTGATTAACATCTAAACCTGAAACATAGGCCTCAACATACTTCCTGTAACCACCGAACATTTCATCTGCCCCTCCTCCTAACAAGATAATTCTCCCCCCCATCTCAGAAACCGTTTTAGCTAGGAAGAAAACAGGGGTCCCAACTAAAAGGTTTAAAGGATCAACATGCTCCATCGATAGAAATATTTCCTTCAACCTGTCTTTAACTTTTTCAAGTGTTATCTCCTTCACGATTACATCTATGTCTAAGAGACTAGCTGCTTTCACAGCCTTTTCAACGTCATATGCCCCTTTAACTCCAATGGTTAAAGGTTTCACCATTAATCCGATATCTAAAGCTGTTTTAGCAATTATGGAGCTGTCAAGTCCACCTGAGAAACCTAGAAACACTTTTCCACTTCCAGTAGCAGTCTTAATCACTTCTAAAATATTATATAATCTGTTAACTATGGTCTCTGCAGACTCATCAATTCCCTTCTCGGATCTAAAAACAGCTAAACCGTTTGTCTTCAACCACTCACACTTGTTTCCCTTGACAAGAAGAGACCACCCTGGAGGGAAACGGTTAACCTCCTCCATACTTAAAGCCCAAAGAAGTTTTCTTTCAGATGCAAAAGCAATTAAACCTGGTTTACTTACATAGAACAATGGTTTCCCGCCAAGGATACTCCTAGAAACAATAAATGTTTCCTTATCTGTGAAGACAAAGGAGAATTCTCCTGTTACATGTCTCAAAAATTTTCTTAAACCAAGAAACCTCCCTCCCCTTACAACATCTTTCATTAAACCCTTAGCAAAATTTTCAGCTCCAAGTTCACCGTTAAAAAGGGGGAAACCATTACATAGAAAAACCCAGCTTCCAAGAGATGAATACTCAAGGGAGAAAATGTTTGTACCCCCTACCAATAGAAAGCTGGATTCAACGGTTTTACCCCTTAATCTGTTTACTTCCTCTTTGTCCGTCATAACTATGTGACGGCTGAACCCTCCGCTTTTGAAAAGATTGAATAAAGGGGATAGATTAAAAACAGTTTCCTCATTTGTCCTTAAGAAAACAAACCTTGACATCGATCATCCACTTTCAAAGCTAACTCCAACCATGTTTAAAGATGACGAGATCATATAAAAAGTTGATAGATAGCTCAGCGGAACCACAATAAACTCATTCAACTCTTAGATCTTGAAAAGCTAAACTTCTAAAACCAAAAAAATTTAAAATAAGTATTTCAAAGGTAGGAGCTATAAAGGTGAACCCTTTGCCTATCAACTTCATAGGGAACGTGTATCATTACACATACAAGTTAATTAAACCCTTAGAGAAGAAAATGAGCGAGAAATTCATTGATTCAACGGATCAAAGGGAAAAGGAGAAGATTTCCTGGTTAATGGGGAGGAAAATAGCTGTCTTAGGTATATGTGAGTTATTTGATACAAGGCCATCTGAAGTTGAAGTGGAAGACTCCTCAATTCTTGAGAAAAGAAGCAGATGCCCAGATGTTATTTTCCTAATTCCAAACAAATCGATTGAAGCAGAGGTTAAAAGTAGCGGTGAAAAAATGCCTTCACCTCTTTCATACCAGCATGAACTTGAAAATGGTTATAACTTGAAGAGAGACGTTGTTTTCATAGGTATACATGTAAAAAAATATTTATTAATTCTGAGAATTGGCAAAATAAATTTCACTGACAAAGAAGAAATATCCAACGTAGTTTATAGAAGGATCAGCATGGACAACTTTTATAGACATATAGGTGAGAAGCTGACATGGAGGAAAAGGAAAGAAAACCCATTTTTACCCTGAAAGGAGGGTTTTGGCGACCAAAAAACATTTCAATGGCTCCAGTCTATCCCTCCCTCACCACTACTAAGACAAAGGGTACATTTAAACTCGGACACGTATACGATGCTGCAAGGAAAAAATTTATTGGTGAAAACCATTTAAAAGAACCTTTCAACCTGTTTGTTCTCTCACCAGACAAAACAAAACTAAAGCAGATTAATTTGAAACTTATAAGAACTATTTCAACCACTGAATCAGTTATTGTAGATGTGGATGGAATACTTACCAAGGAATCTTTAATCAGGGGATACAAGAGTTACACATGGAATAAACTTAAACACATATGCTTAGGTGACAGGGAAAGAGAGGAAACCATTCATTTACTTACAAACCTTCTCCTATTTACACCTGGATTCAATTCACGCCACAAAGAAATACTCCACTATGTCCTAGCAGTCTTTTTTGAGGGACAGAGAAACATTTCCTTCAGCGACATGATAAGTGGGATTGAAAGCTACCCTGTTAAAACTCCACTTGAAATCAAAGCATGCAATGAATTAAACGAATACATGAGATACCTTGCTTCACTGGAACAGAGGGAAGACCTAGTAGATTTCAAGTCACTACCCCAAAGAACAATCATAGATCTATCCAGCATTCCCTTCTCCTCCATTAAAACCTTTCTAGTTCTCTTCATACTTGTGCAACTCCTGAAATCAGGGAGGAAAAATGCAAATATTATTGTTTCGAGAACCCAGTGGTTCAATATGCCACCAAATGCCTATTTAGTCCTCAAAGATGTGCTCTCCATTCTTAAAGAAAGAAGCAATAACTTAGTGATTGGTTTCGATAACATGGAAACAATTGATCCACTGATCATTTCAGTTGCAGAGAATGTCGCCCTTCTAAAAATGGATGTAAACTCCAACAAAAAACTCTCAAGTTACCTTCAAAGCATAGATATAAACCTGCCGAGCTTCCTAAGGTTCCTAGATGAAGAATGCATTATCCTGCTTAGCAAAGAAAATATAAACCCCACATTGATTGTTTTATAAATAACTCCCACAGAGTTAAGCAGTTGAAGGTGAAACCTTTTGACAAATAAAGCTTTTACCCCAGTAAAGAAACTGGATCTAAGAGGACTTGTCTGTCCAATGTTAAGGAAAAGAATAGAGATAACCATGGAAAAACTTGAAAAGGGAGATGTGCTTCTAATTTTAACTAATCATGGAGGAGCTGAACACATTATTTCATCCCATGCAGAGAAGAAAAACTATCAACTGCTGAAAACCATTAGAAGACAGGGATATAAAGAGTTCTACCTGAAGAAATAAAGGGGGAGAAACATTGAATGAGGAAATAGAACCCATATACGCTACATCCTATACCTCCCTTTCAAGGGAGGGGGAAGTAAAAGAGATATTAATATATGACTACTGGGACCCTGAAGAATACTACTTCAATTTGTCCCAAGATAAAAAATCCCTAAACAAGGAAATCGAAAGAGTATGGAAAAACTTACAGGAATACATAAACTCTGAGAAAACAACTGTTAACGACGAACCTCTAGAGACAACCGTGGAATATGCAAACATAGGTTTCAGGGGGAACGAAAAGCAACCATACATATACTTTTTGATGTTCAGCGAAGCAAGGTTCAGAGCAGGTGAAAACACATACGAAGTTAAATATGAAAGGGAGGAGTTAGAATATGACGCTCTTTCCATTTGGTCCTTCCCTGCAGGGTCAAAAGTAATAGAAGCTGAATCAGACCTTAGATATGTAATAAGTGGAAACTACTTGATATTCACTGGTAGAAAAGGAGACGTGTTAAGTGGACATGAAAAAATCTGTTTCCTACTACCAAAAGGTAAAGGGTTAAGCTGATGAGACTTGAATATAAAGCTAACCCGTCAATAAGAGAGTCTGTGGAATTCATAAATGAAAACCTGAAGAGAAAGAACAATATTCTAATTTTAGGTTCCTCCATTGTTAATTACACTGGCAGAGCAAAATCAAGCCTCAGCCTAGGAGAAAGACTAATCATAATTAAGAAGGACGGATCTCTGCTCATCCATAGAAGTAAAGGGTACTCACCCATAAATTGGCAGCCACCCGGAAGCGCCGCACATGCAAAGGAAATGGAGGGAAAACTCATCATCACATCTATTAGAATGAAACCGGTGGAAACAATAAAAGTAACTATACCAGATGTACAGCTAATCGTTTCATTTACCTTGCAGGACAAGGGAGAGTTTGAACTTGAGTTAAGCGAGGAAGCCATGAGAAAAGCAGTTATCTGCAAACCTGACCTAATCGAGAAGGGATTCAAACCTCTAGAGAAAGAGAAACCAACAGACACAGGGTTCATAGATCTATTTGGAGTAGACCAAGAGGGCAGACCAGTTGTGGTTGAGTTTAAACGGAGAAAAGCTGACAAAACATCTGTCACCCAATTAGCTAATTACATAGAGGAACTTGAAGAAAGAAGAGGTGTAAAGGCTAGAGGGATCCTTGTAAGTCCTTCAATCACTAAAAGAGCTGCAAGGCTCATCGAGGAAAAGGGGATTGAATACAAAAAGCTCACACCTAGAGACTACATTTCACTTATTAAAAAGGAAATCCCCTCTAAGCTGACTGATTACCTTTAAGCTCAGCCATTTTCTCCTCAAGAGAAACCCTTAGAATCTCTATTAATCCATGGTTTCCACGCCAGTGTTTCTTAAACTCTAGAACCCTTAATTTCCTTCTGAACAAAGGGGAATCAACAACTAATGTTTCATATTCACCTCCTTCCCCGCAAAGATGGACACCGAACTTTCTATTCAGCTTCTTTAACTCATCCACACATTGATTATCCACTGTTCTTCCAAGCCAATCCTCACTGAAGCCCTGAGCAAACACCCCTGTTATAAGGATCTTAAAACCCCTGTTTATCTCTTCTCTTAAAAGGGTTTCAGGGTCCCTGTGCCAGAGAGGAGCTATGCTTTTAAGTCCAAGGGAACTGCAAACCCTGTCAATCCTACTTTTCTGATAAAAACTTTCAATGGCTCCTGAAACAACTCCCCCAACCTCTCCTCTAATGCTTTTAAGAAGCCTCTTTAAATCCTCCAATTCCCTTTCCTTTTCACCCCTAGTAGCTCCAGTTAAATGATGAATCCCCATAGCCTCAGCTTGGAAGGAGGTAACCTTAACAGTTGGGTAATGAAACATCCAGGAATCCTCTCTTTCAGGGAAAAGGGTGACTAAGAACCTAACATTTAAACCCATTTCCCTGGCTACATAAACAGAATAGGTTGAATCTTTACCCCCAGAAAACAAAACAGCTACATCCATGACTCATTCCTCCATTAAGTTTCCTCAAAGTGAATATACAGATACCTTCACCCCTTCAACAGATTTTCAATCATTAACTCCCTCCTAATCGATTCTAAAACCAATTTATGTTGAGCATTTAAGGTGTAAGAGAAACCCATCCTCCCCCTCCTACCCCTTTCCCTGACGGATTTAACAGGTACAATTAAACCCAACCCCACCAGTTTCTTAATGGGGGAATCCGGGTTAGAAGAAGGATAAAGTTTGGAGACAGACATACTTGTTTTCTCGGATATCTCACGAATAGTTAAACCCCCAGCCCTGCCAATCCTCTTGACTGCTTCATCCACTGGCAACCCCTTACTTTTAATCAGATTAACAACTTCACCAAGTAAACATCTACATATCAAAGCAGCCTCGTCGTCATAAGGCTCCAAGAGCTCCGGCAAAGTAGACAAAAAGAAGAAGTCCCTTTTCCTAAGGCTGGAAAAAATTTCCTCTGCATTTTCTAAACCCAATGTTATGGATGTCTTGGCGACTCCATATATCTCAAACAATGGTGAAGCCTCAAACAAGGGTTTAGCTGCCCTTAAATATTTTCTGTATCTCTCCCTTAACCTGTAGAAACGACTAAGCAAGTTGTAAAGAGTTATAAAAATAGAGGAATTCAGCCAGGCCTTGTTCCTTTCACCGAATAAATCTGGGTCCCATTCAATAACTGCTGAAAGGAGATCCGTTAACTTATGGTTTTCCCTTTTCAATTTGAAGTAAAAATCATTAATCAACGGGAAAACAAGGTCCTGGAAAAAAACAATTTCCCCTGCGTATTCCATCATCCTCCTGACTCTCCACTCTACATGTTTATTCCCCCCTTTAGCTTCAAATGTGGAAAAGAAAAGCACTCCATTATCTGTCAAAGAGAAAAACTCCCCAGGGTTTTTATTGGCTTCGAAAACAACTTTACTCTTAGCGTACTCAGGGTTTACATTTAAAACCCTTTCAATGGGGGAGAGAAGGGTATAGACCTTTGAGGGGTCACGTACATCTTCAATGCAACCCTTAAAAATATCTACAACTGTGAAAGGGTCAGAAACAACACATTCATTCATATTTACATCTAAGAAACTGCAAAGCTTATTCAACTGTCCATGAATCTTCGATTTAACGGTTTTACTGTAAATTTCCTTCAGTAAACCTGCAACTCCAAGCAAATCCCGGTCACACGAAGAAAAATTAAAATCCAAGGAAACCGATACAAACCCTAAACCATAAACCTTAGTCCTCAAACGAGAACCAGTTATCTCAATCCCCCAACTCTTAGAGTGTAAATAAACAGGGTGTTCCTGTACATCCTCGTATGGAACAGGCAACCTTAAACTCAAATTATGTTCACTTGAAACCCTCTTAAACTTTTCCAGGATATCCCCGTAAAAACCCTCATCTAAAAGCTTAAAGTTAAAGAAGTGACTAGGATCCTTCAAAGCAAATGAATTAACCTTCCCTTTAAAGGGAAATGCGTGCCTAAGGTTAAAGAGAACAGCTAAAGGATTGAACTCCGAAATGAAAAATTTATGAGAAGAGCAAATAATGGAATAGCAAACATACCCCTCAAAACTATGAATGTTAGCCCCTCCTCTGCTCTCCAACCCAGTAGACACCTAGCAAGGATACACTTAAGCCTCACATATCCATAAGAACAAGTTTCTCGATGTATGGAGAAAAATCAAAGGTCTGATTTTTCTCGTCCCAAAGGTTAAAACGTATATCGAAGCCTGTATAAGTAACCCGTTTACAGAAACGAATTTCCACCTCGTCCCCCAAACGTTCAAGTAACATATCCGCAAACCTATAGCCAGTACCACTTGGCAAGTAACAATAGCTAATCGTTTTGCATCTTCCACCTTTTAATACATCTCCAAGGACGTTTGGAGCCGGTGAAAGATACGAGAGAGCCTTCTCCCCCTTGTCATCCTTTATATCGATGTACATTTGGTCTCCAAGACCAATAGGGGAGAAAATCGGTTTAATATAAGCAATGTTGTTGCATCTAATCTTATTTAGTCTCCTTGACACCTCTGCATAACTGAAGCCCTTTTCTTTTAATTCAAGATAAAGAGTTCTAACCGAGAAGAGATCTCTCCTCCATATAACCCTTAAAACCTCTAAATCCCTTTTTTCTAATTTAACAGGTACCCCAGGGACATCATCCCTCCACTCAACCTCCTCTTTTTTCCTGATAAGCCCACTAGACGATAAAATAACCTTATAAAGCGATGGATAAGGAACAAAAGTTAACCAATATGGATCGTACCATGAAAACTTAGCCAACCTAGTGTAAACCTTTACTTCAGGTTTACAAGGTAAAGACTCAATGTAACTCTTAATTTTTGTTTCATAACTTTCCTTGTAACGACTGGGTAGCAGTGTGGAAAAAGCTAACTCCCTACATGATTCAACAAATTCAATTGCATTGAAAAAGAAGGGCATAGAAGCCATAGATTCAAACATCAACTCTTTGTCTTTAGAGGAAATCCCCTCCACCTTAAAAAAAGTAGTTGCCAATCCCAGTTTTGAAAAGTTTATTGTCACAGATTTAGCAACCAAGCCCAGTTGCTCCAGTGTTTTCAGTTTGCGATACACCTTCATTTTATCCCAGCTCAGATCCCCTGCTATTTTCTCAGCGTCCATTTTCTCGTGATTAAGCTGTGAAAGCTTAGCTAGTAGAAGTCTGTCATCCAAATCCAGCTCTGGGACAATGTCTCTGTAAACTTGTGATAAAAGAGAGAAGTAATCCTCAAATGTCAGCTTTCCATCTGTTTTCCTTTTCTCATTTAAATAAAAAAATAAAATCTCAAATAATCCCTCTCTATAGGTTCTCCACAGCATTAGAAGAACTTCAGGCCCATAATAATAGTAGTATCCGTGTCTTATGGGTTTACTGCATCTGCCCCATAACTTTTTAACCTTAACTCTTTCACTTTTACCTGATGACACGTAGGCGTAGAGCCAGCCAATATCCACCAAGAAATCCTTATCTTTTACATCAACGGGAAGGAAACAAATCATAGCTTCCCTTTTAAGTATTATGTCCCCTACATCTGAATCTATTAACTGTGCATCAAACAAAACCTTATTTTTCTCCCTCTTCACACCAAAATTAACGTCGTAACCTAATTTTATACCTTGATTGATAGAAATCCTCCTCTTTTGGTAAGGTTTTATGCTCAGAGATGAACTGATATTATTCATTAATTCCTCAAATTTTTTCTTTAAGACTTTCTTTTCCAAAACTGATCCACTACTCCTTTTTTAATTAAAAATTCTTTTTATTTTCTTTTAGATATTCATTCGACATATTTTCTGTTCAAATTTAATATAATATGCTAGATAAATGCTTTTTCTATTCCTGAGTAAATCTCAAATATTTTTCCTCCCTCCCCCTTCTAAGGGGATTTAAAATGTTTGTAAGTGGACCCTATCCTCATCCAGACCCCCCATGAATTCACGGGGGTTTCTCTCTTTTTTTAGGGAAAAAGGTT
>JAOZFL010000151.1 GCA_027491455.1 Thermoproteota archaeon
CAACTTTAAGGAGTTCCTGTTAAATCATAACTATGAAACAGGAACCCTTATAAACCACGTGAAACTACTCAAGGAATTATCAAGAAAACTAGATGGCTGAACATACACTAAATCAAAGGAAAACAAGTAACTTTGAAGCAGGTATCCAATTATGATACCCCTGTATTGCAATTACGTCGCCAAATAAATCCCTAAGAAAACTTTACATTTTAAAGCTCATCCTTCACTTCAATCCTTCTTTGCTCCTTCTCTGAGGCAGTGATTTCTCCTATTTTACTGCTTGGATCCCTTTGCTAAGTATACAGGTTCTTCATGTCTCCCAAAACTAATTCTAAACTATCCCTATAAGCAAATGGCCTGTTCAGATATGTTAAGGATGTATCTAACGCCATACTTTGCTATGAATTCAGTTCTACTCTCTCTATCTATGATCCCCCCTTCATTACACGAGAAAAATTGAGGATCCATGTTATAATAGTTGAAAGAGAAGGCGAACTGCTTGTTTCCACTTTTTTATAAGAAAATAGCTCTTTGTAATCATGTCTAACACTATGTGATGCAGCTGTACATTTTTTGATATCATTATCCTTAATCTGTTTCATATAGAATGTATTTAATTTACTCTAAAATTCAACTTATACCATTGTCACTACTGTTATGGAAATCTTTCATAGGTCCCTTCAACATATAAAGGTGCATGCTGGATCTGATTCAAGGTAATCTTTATAGTGGGCATATGACCTTGCCCTACATCCGCCGCATATTTCTCGATACATGCATTCACAGCATCTTCCTTTTAAGTTATTTCTATCTCTTAACTCTCTGAGAATAGTAGAGTTGCGCCAAATATCTGAAAAGCTTTTTACTTTAACATTTCCAACGGTGACTGGTAAGTACGGACAGGGAGTTACTTCTCCAAGTGGATTGATATAGGCGTAGCTTGTCCCAGCTATGCATCCTCTCGGGTAAACCTTTAAAAATTTCGATGTAAATGGATTTCTCTCCCTCGCGAGATAGGCCCAGTATTGAGGGGCACATGTAGGTTTAACGAGTAAATTTAAATGCTTTTGAAGCCTATAAACGTCGTTTAAAAGGTTTTTATATTCATCGACGGAAACCTCCATCTCTGAAGAAACAGTCCCCCTGCCTGTTGGGACGAAGTGAAACACATGTACATATTTAGCTCCTAATTTTTCAGCCATAGTTAATATTTCTGGGATCTCACCGTGATTCAATTTAGTTACCGTAACATTTATTTGAACATCAAGTCCAGCTTTAACGCATTCCTTGGCGCCCTTTAAAGTTGATTTAAACACCCCTGAAACTCCTCTGAAACTATCATGGGTCTCAGGTTTTGCTCCATCCAAGCTTATCGCTACAACTTTAATCCCGGAATCCACTATTTTCCTGGCTACATAACTATTAATTAGTGTTCCATTTGTTGCTAGAAGCATTTTTAAACCTAAACTTGCTCCGTAACTTGAAAGCTTAAATAAATCTCTTCTAAGAAGGGGTTCACCACCGCTTAAAACAAACATTTTTCCTCCAAGTGAAGCTATACTGTCCAGTAACTTCATCCCTTCTTCCATGGTTAACTCATTTTCCATTCTATCTCCGGCTGACCTGTAACAGTGTCTACATTTCAAGTTGCAAAGGCTTGTCACGCCCCAGGAGACCAATTTAGGCCTCATTTCTACCCTTTGATCTCTTTCTCCGTCAAATAACAAGCTGGGTCTTCCTCCCAGGGATCACCATAAGTTCTCAGGGCACGTACCCTGAATCCTCCGCAAACCACTCTGAAGTGGCATCTTCTGCATTTACCCTTAACATATTTATGTTTTTCTCTCAGCTTATTTAGGAATTCATCGTCTTCCCTAAACCAAATTTCACTTAAACCCTTCTCCTTTACATTTCCAATCGTGTAGTCCCACCAAAACTGGTTTGGATGAACATCGCCTAAGTGGTCTATGTTGATTAAACGGTGCCCAGACGGGTCTCCACCTCTCTTTTCAAGGTATTTAAATGCCTCCATTGCGAGTTCACCGTTGCTTTCCTTTAACTTTAAATAGGTAAAGACACCGTCCACAGGGGAACCAACAGTTTCTATTTCTGAACCAATAGTTCTCCATTCTAAAGCCTTCTCTAAAAGGAACTCGATCATTCTTTTTCTCTGCTCTAAAGCGAGATCTTCATCTATTAGATTTAGTCCTCTACCAGAATACATTAAGTGGTAGATGCAGATCCTCTGGATTCCTAGGTCTTCAAGGAGATCCATTATTTCCCTTAAATCTCTAATATTACGTTTTGTAACAGTGAATCTAATTCCTGATTTTACTTTGAGGCCATTTAAGATTTGAAGTGCTTTAATCGCTCTTCTATATGAACCTTTAACTCCTCTGAACACGTCATGTTTCTCTCCAACTCCGTCGATGCTCACCCCGACATATTTAAACCCTGCGTCTTTTACATGTTGAGCTACATTTTCATCTATCAACGTTCCATTTGTAGATAAAAGAGCTACAAGTCCCTTTTCAACTGCGTATCTACCTAAATCAAAAATGTCGTCTCTTAAAAGGGGTTCACCGCCGGAAAATATTAAGATTCTCACACCTATTTCCTTTAAATTATTTATCAGTGTCTTAGCTTCTTCAGTTGTAAGTTCACCTTCTTTTCTCGATAAATCAGAATTAGCGTAGCAGTGTCTACATTTCAAGTTGCAAAGGCTTGTCGTATTCCAAACAGCTACAACTGGGGGTCTAACCCTGGTTTCAATTTCTCCAGCTTTACCTAGAACATCTCTTGAAACAGTTGTTCTCCCTGAAACCATCTCGGTCAAGTTAATCAATTATATTCTCCCCCTTAAATTAGCTAAGCTGAATAGAGGTTTAACCTCTAGAACGCTTGGCAGCTTCTCAGCCTCATCCACTATTCCAGCAATTGAATCTTTTCTTTTTGCATGAACCATAAAATATGTTTGGTATTTCCACTTAGCAGGGTCTATTACCCTTTCAACGCAATGAGTTATTTCTGGGTAATTCCTCACCAAGTTTACGCATAGCTCTTCAACCCTGCCTGTTTTAACTCTTAACATAACCATTGCATTTTCACTGAACCCTATTCTCTCTGGGTTAAGCACCGCTCCAAATCCTCTAATAGCCCCCAGTTTACGAAGCAACTTGATAAGATCTATTATTTCTCCCTCTTCTATGCCGTGTTTATCTGAAAATAATTTAAAGGGCTCCCTACTTGGTTCAAAGTTACACTCTAAATCCTGAATTAAATTTAAATCAACCCTTAACTGTCTCAGCGACGGCACATTCAGGGGGTCAGTTACAGGTGGGCTCCAAGAAACCCCTTTAAACAAATCATATTTAACATCTAATTTGTAAACTCTTTTAGTTGGAAGGACAACGTAATCCTTTAGATCTGTTTTCTCAACCAGTTTCTTTACTCTTCTATAAATATTTTTAATAGAATTTGATTTAATCGTGAACCAAACATTGTATCTTTCATGTTCCCTTAGATAGTTATGTTTAACTCCATCCATCTCATTAATTAATTTAGCCGTCGACTTTATTTTCTCCTTGTCCACCTTAACCCCGACCAGTGCTGCCTTGTCACTGTTAAGGGACCTATAATTTAATTGAGCTCCAATCTTTACGATTACCCCATTTTTAAGGTAAAAATTCACTTTCTCAATGACCTCGTCTTCACTTAAACCTATCCTTTCCCCGACCTCCATGAAAGGGGTCTTAGATAGCGGGAAATTATATTGAAGCTCCATTAGTAATTTGAAGTCTTTATTCAACTTATTCACCGTCTCCCTAAAACTTTACTGATAGCTCTGCATAGTCCAAGTGAACTGCTTTCCTCTGCCTCGATGAATTTCTCGACATTAAGTTCTTTTAGTGTTTTAGATGTCGCTGGACCGATTGAAAAAACAGTTGTTTTCCGGGAAACCTCATTAAGCGAAGAACCAATGTTATTTAAACCTTCCTCCAGAAACCTTGTGATAACTGGGCTTGTTAAAACAACAGCGTTTATCTTTCCTTCAAGCAACATTTCCACTGCTTCATCGACTTTTCCTGAGGGTTTCAATGTATGGGTGTAAACGGTGTTTGTCTTTGCTCCCACCTCAATTAATTTCTTCTCTAAATCCCTATTTGAATTAGCAGATCTAAATAAAAGAACATTACAGTTATTTAATCCTTGTGAAATTAATGTTTTCCCTAATTCATAACTGTTGAACTTTTCAGGGACAATGTGAACCTTAATCCCTTTTTCTTCTAGGGCACCCCTTGTTTTTGGACCTATAGCAGCAACTATTCCCTTTTTACAGATAGATTTAAAGGTTCTCCATAAACCCGTGTTTTTAAGTTCTTCCTCAATGATTTTAATGCTTATTTGACTTGTGAAAACAATGAAGTCGTATGGGTTGCTTAGAACAGCGACAGTTTCTTTTGGGTTGAAAACTGGAACAACTTCAGCTATGGAGACATTAATGCAGTTAAAACCAGCTGAACTAAGTAGCCAAGTTAATTCTTTGGATGATTCCATGGGTCTTAAAAGAAGAACCTTGTTTTTCGATGCTGAAATCTTTTTCCTTAACTTCACAACGTCTCCAACCACTAATACAGCGGGAGGTTTAACCGAGAATTTCTCAGCTTTATTGGATATGTTGTAGATGTTTCCCTCTATAATTCTTTGAGAAGGAGTTGTTGCGTTCTCAATTAAAACAGCAGGGGTGTTAATGGGTAGATTCTTCATTAATTCATTCGTTATCTCCTTTAATCTACTAACACCCATTAAAACAACTATTGTATCGACTGCACAGGCTAATTTCTTGAAATCAACTTGACTCCTAGGTTTCTTCGGGTCTTCTCTTCCCGTCACAACGGCAAATGAAGAAGCTAAGCCTCTAAATGTGACAGGTATGTTCGCAGCTGTGGGTGCAGCTGTCGCCGAAGTTACACCAGGAATCACTTCGAAATTAACCCCAGCCTCGGCTAACGCAACTATTTCTTCTCCTCCCCTACCGAGGACCATAGGGTCTCCTCCTTTAAGTCTAACGACAAGTTTTCCTTCTCCAGTTTTCTTTAGCATTAGATTAATTATCTTCTTCTGCGAAGTTTTCTCCCTGTAAGGTTCCTTACCGGCAAAGATAAGCTCGGCACCTGGTTTCGCCTCTTTCAGTAATTTTTCGCTAACTAACCTGTCATAAATAATCACATCTGACTCTTTCAACGCCTTTAACCCCTTAACGGTTATGAGTTCAGGGTCTCCTGGTCCGGCTCCAACCAAGACTACTTTTCCCTTCATATTCTCCCACTTTTAATTGAGGCCAAAATTTCAGCGCCCTTACTCAGTAATTGACTGGAAATTATGTTGATTAAAGACTTGATCTTCGCTGTTTCTCCTTTCCGTTTTACCGACACCTTTATCTTTCCATTTGGTGAGTAAAGGGTTGAAATAACCTCAACAGTCGTTCCTCTCTTCTTTGCATAGATCCCTAACGGTGTGAAGCATCCTCCCCCAACCTTTTTCAGGATTCCCCTTTCAATTAAAGCTTCGACATATGTGTTTTTATCGTTGATTTTGCTTAGGGTTCTGAGCAATTTTTCATCGTTTCCTCTTGTGTAAACACCTATGACTCCCTGGCATGGTGCAGGAGTAATTTTCTCAGGTGGAAAGACCTGTGTAATTTCATGGGAGAGACCTAGTCTCTTCAAACCTGCTTCAGCGACTAGAACAGCGTCATACATATCTCCATGTAACTTAGCTAATCTTGTTTCCACGTTTCCTCTTAACGGGGAAACCTTAACATCTGGTCTTAAATAGAGTAAAGCTGATTTCCTCCTTGCACTGCTTGTCCCTATAACTGAACCGGCAGGTAATTTTTCAAGTTTCAACCCTTTCCTTGAAACTAAGGCTTCAAACGGTGATTCTCTAGGCAACACAGCGGCTAACGTTAATTCTCTAGACGTCTCTAGGGGTATATCTTTTAGGCTGTGCACCGCGATGTCGGCTTCCCCCTTCAACACAGCTAAGTTAACTTCTTTTTCAAAAATGCCTTTACTACCTATTTCCGTCGGCAACAAATCCTTATGAATGTCTCCCTTTGTTTTAATGAACTTTACCTTGACTTTCATCCCTGGAGAAAACTTTTTTAATGCTTCAACGACCAATTCAACTTGTTTAATCGATAAATTGCTTCTTCTAGTTGCTACTCTAATTTTCAGAGGAGCCACCTGACATTTTCCTTAGGACATCATCTAAAGCTTCGATTGTCTTGTTGACATCTTCATCTGAATGAGCAGAAGATGTGAAACATGTTTCAAATTGAGAAGGAGCCATGTAAACCTCCTCGTCCATCATCATCTGGTGGTAACGTTGATACATTTCTTTATTTGCAGCGTTAACATCGTGGTAGTTCTTTATCTCTTTTCTAGAAAAGAAGACTTGGTACATAGAGGCGATTTGATGAATTTCTACATTGATTTTACAGCATTCAGCTGTTTCCTTCATATCTTTAGCTATTTCCTCAGCTACCCTTGAAGCTTTCTTTAGGGCATTTGTTTCCTCAAGTACTTCAATTGTTTTTAAACCAGCTGCCATTGAAATAGGGTGAGCGTTAAATGTGCCTGCGTTATGAACTTTGCCTAGCGGTGCAACTTTTTCCATGTATTCTCTTCTCCCCCCAAATGCCCCTATTGGAAACCCTCCGCCAATAATCTTTCCAAGAGTTGTTAAGTCAGCTTTTACACCATAATAATCTTGTGCACCTCCAAGCGTCAATCTAAACCCGGTAACAACTTCATCAAAAATGAGCAGTGCGTCATATTTATCACATATCTCTCTTAACCCTTTTAAGAATTCTTTTTCCGGTAAAACAAGTCCCATGTTAACAGCTATGGGCTCCACGATGACTGCAGCTAAATTGCCTCTATATTTCTTAGCGATAGCCTCAGTTTTTTCCAAATCGTTATAGGGGGCAACAAGTGTATGTGCAGCTATATCTTTTAATATGCCTTCAGAAGTGGGCATACCGAATGTTAATGCGCTTGACCCTGCTTTTATAAGTACATTGTCATGTGAACCATGATAATTCCCCTCAAACTTAATTACTTTACTCCTATTTGTATACCCCCTTGCAACTCTTACAGCATTCATTGTTGCCTCTGTCCCTGAATTCACAAATCTAATCATTTCAACTGTCGAGAAGTAACGCATAATTTTCTTTGCAAGTTTTATTTCAGCTTCATATGGGGCGCCGTAAAGCCAGTCTCTCTCAAGCTGCTCTGTAACAGCGTTTAAAACTTCTCTGTTTCTATGCCCTAAAATTAATGGACCAAAACCTAAACAGTAATCTATGTACCCCTTTCCATCGACACTGTAAAGTTTCGATCCATCTGCTTTCTCAATAAAGAAAGGGTAGGGTTTAAGTGCCCTGGCTGGGCTGTTCACTCCCCCTGGAAACAGTTTAAGTGCTTCCTCAAAAAAATTTTTTGATTTATCCATAGCGATCACCTAAAAAGGGCAATACCCCTCTTTAATCCAACTAGCTACATCTAAAGCGTAATAGGTAAGGATTAAATCAGCTCCAGCTCTTTTTATAGATGTTAAAACTTCAAAGACAATTTTTCTTTCATCGATCCACCCCTTTTCAGCTGCAGCTTTAATAATGGAGTACTCGCCGCTGACGCTATAAGCAGCTAATGGAAGCAGAGATATTTCCTTTACAGTTTTAATTACGTCTAGATAAGCTAATGCTGGTTTTACCATTACAATGTCTGCACCTTCGTTTATATCCAATAAAATTTCTTTTACAGCTTCCCTTGAGTTTCTTGGATCCATTTGATGAGTTCTTCTATCTCCAAATCTCGGTGCAGAGTAAGCAGCATCTCTAAATGGTCCATAGAAACCTGAAGCATATTTAGCTGAGTAAGACATAATTCCGACATCAGTGAAGCCTTCCTTGTCAAGAGCCGACCTAATTGATTTAACCATCCCATCAATCATTCCAGAGGGAGCAACAAAGTCTGCTCCGGCTTCAGCATGGCTAACAGCTATTTTACCTAAATACTCTAGGGTTGCGTCGTTATCGGGTAGAATTCTACCCCCCCTCGATGAAATTATCCCGCAGTGCCCATGATCCGTGTATTGGCACATACAGACATCTGTAAATACAATTATATCACTGAAGTCCTTTTTAATTTCCCTGATTGCACGTTGAACAACTCCTCCCTCATTATATGCCTCTGACCCCAATGGATCCTTGTGTTTGGGGATGCCGAACAAAACCGTTGAGGAAACCCCTGATTCAACTAGCTCTGCAATTACCTTGTTTACTCCCTTAACAGGGTACCTGTATTGACCAGGCATTGAAGCAATGGGTTCAGGTTTATTTACTCCTTCCTTTACAAATAAGGGCATAATTAAATTTCTTGGTTCAAGAGAAACCTCGCTTACTATTCTCCTCACAGAGAAATTCTTTCTTATCCTTCTAGACCTAACCTCGGGGAAATTAATGTTAAACAAATTTATCTCCTCACTCCAGAAAATATTTCAGAAATAATTTCCACGACCTCTGATTCATCGTTTAAAGCAGCTTTTTCCACTTTAACTATGACTGGGGTGAGAACTTTGTTGATAATGGATTTTGTCATGGCATCTAAGACTTTAGTATTAGTTTCATTGAAATCAATTATTTTAATTGCTCTTTCGAGTTCCCTTTTCCTAATTTCCTCGGCTCTGGTAAACACTTTCTTTAGTATCTTCCTTGCAACAAGTTTCCTCATTTCTCTTCTAAATGAAGATATTTCCTCCAGGATTATTTTTTCAGCCTTTTTAACCTCTTTTAAACGTTCCCTTCTGTTCCTTTCAGCTATCAACCTTAAATCATCTATTGTTTTTAACTCCACACATGGTATTCCACTTATTCTCTCATCTACATTTCTCGGGTTTGAAAGATCTATTAACGTCATCCCTTTACTTCTTTCCCTTAAAACTTTTCTCAGCTCATTCACTTTTATGATGTAGTGTGGAGCCGAGGTAGCCACGAAAACAAGGTCTGCTTTTCTTAAATAGCTTTTTAAATCCAGTAAAGAGGCAAACTTGTAATTGTATTTCCTAGCTATTTTAATTGCTTTTTCAAGTGTCCTATTCAAAATTGTTACATTAACTGCGTTGTGGTCCTTCAGTGAACTTACAATCAGTTTACCTGTTCTTCCCGCCCCTACCACGATAATATTTAAACTTGTCAAATCGTTTTTTTCCTTGATTAAATCTACTGCTGCATATGCCAAGCTAATGGGCTTCTTTGAAATCCCAGTTTCTTTTCTTACCCTTTTACCCACGGCAAGAGCCTTTTTAAAAGCGATGTGTAAATGTTGCCCTGTAACTCCGGCTTTAACAGCCTTCAAGTAATCTTTATTTACTTGGCCCAGAATTTCTTGTTCTCCTATCACCATTGAATCTATACTTGAAATCACCTTGAAGAGATGCTTCACTGCTTCTTCTCCGAAAAACAATGCGATGAATTCATCCTTTTCTCCATCTTTAAATCCTTTAATCCTGTTCTTAAACAGGGATTTTATTATTTTCCCTGATGTCCTTGGTTTCCTGGAGTAAATGTATGCTTCCACCCTGTTACATGTTTGAACTAAAACTATTTCATCTGAAAAGCTTTTTACTCTTAACTCATTCATCCCCTTTGCAGGGTCTTTGTAGAAAACAGATTCAATAACCTCAACCGGGGCTTTTTTGTGGTTCACGCTGATACATACCAATTTATTTATCATGTCATCAGCTTCCTTCATTTCTTTCGCCTTTAACTATGCTTTCCAGTTTTTCCTTTGCCTTTCCCAGTTTTCCCTTTAAAACCAGTTCTCTAAACTCAGTGTTTTCAAATACCTCGAAATATAGCTTCATCCTGGTTTTAACTGGTATGTGATATGTCTTCATGTATCTTTTCAGGTGCCACATTAGCTCCAGTAAGTTAAATATTTCTCTGTCTTGTTTAAGGAAGTCAGTCACCCTTCTAAGCGCTTCTTTCACAACAACCCCGCTTTTACCCTCAGAAGTTATCGCGACTCTCAGGCCGTCAACCTCTGTCTCAAAAGGCACTACAACCTCTGTTTTATCTGCGTCATTTGCTAAGTTAACAAGGACTCTATGTTTCTTAGCTATTTCCATGACTGCTTCATTTATCTTTGTCGTGGGTAAAGCGACAACTACAATGACGGATTCCGACATTAATTGATTTAGAAGTTTGAAATCAAATGCGCTTCCATTAATTAATTTGATCTTGCTCCCCAGTTTAAGGAGTTCACTTGAGAAATCTAAACTCAAAACTGTGACATTTGCCCCGGCACTTAAAAATTTCTTAGCTCTACTCGTCCCCGTCTTTCCTCCGCCTACAATAAGGACATTTTTGTTTTCAAGTTCAATGTATAAAGGGACACGCATTAAGGAACCCCATTATTTAAAATTATTTAAGCTAATTATGTTTACAATAAAATTTAGTATATATAAATTAGTAATCAAAATAATATTTTATTATTTGTTTAACCAAAGAAGAATCCTTATAAATTTATTGTTACTTAAAGTAGTTACAAGTAGATACATATTATCCTAGAATGTTGCGGTTCAAGGAAACCAGGCACCTGGTTAAACATCTTAACTCATGCTCCAAAGCAACTCAAAATGTGTTTTTAGGTGCATTGCGAATCTTTCATCCTGTATCCTTAAAGCTGAAACAGTAATCCTTCTCATTGGATCAGTCAAGAAGATGTATCCTATTTTACCATCAATTACAGCGAATGGTTGATAGACAAGTGAAGTTTCCCTTATTTTAATTCTCTTTTCCTTAATCCAATTTTTTACGTCATTAGAAATAGAAATTTTCTCTATGAACTGCTTAGCGGAATAAACAAGGAATCTATACGAAACACCTTTAAAATACGCCGATTTAAACTTATTCATAGATTTTGCCCAGTCATGGAAGGCAGGCGCCCTTGTCATCGCTATTAAAATCTCTTTTTCAGCTTTCACTACATCGTTTTCTATTGCTGAAGTTATGCTCCTAATATTTTCTAAAAACAATATTTTAATTTCTTTGGATAGTGTTCCCTTAACCTTTAAAAAGTTAAGTAGCTGCTTCTTCGTTTTTTCCGCTTTCTCTATCTTTTTACTTATTTCATCGCTTAACTGAGAAACTCTGTTGTTGAACGCTAATTCTGGCGGTAAAGCTTGGTATTTCACTGGTTTAGATGAAACTTTTGAAACCATACCTTTCAGAATTAAGCCTCTAAGGACATCGTAACATTTAGATCTAGGTATTCCGCTTATTTCACTTAATCTGCTCACGGTTAAAGTACCCATCTCAACCAGTGCTAAATAAGCCTTAGATTCATAACTAGTTAAATTCAAGCTATCCATTAATTTCCTGATGAAATTATTAGTTCTTAAAATCATAGTGTTTCTCCCCAGATTCTGATGTTTAATCAATCTGATGCTTACATTTAAAAGGAAACTGAATTGGAGTAGAAAAATGTAGATGAATATGTCTAGGGTACTTAGCTAAAGGAACAGCGATGAATGAGAATTACCCCTATAACTAAATGCATCTTTTCCTTTCATAGACGTCATTCAAAGGAAAACAAGCTGCTTTGAAGCATGTACCCAATTTCGGTATCCCTGTATCGCAAATACACTGTCAAACAAATTCTTGAAAAACTTCGCGTTTTTAAGTTCATTTTCCACTCTAATTCTTCTTTGCCACTTCTAAGACCATGGTATTTCCTATTTTACTGCATGGATCCCTTTGTTAAGTATCCTGGTCCTTATACCTCTGGAAACTGGTTCAAAACAAATGGCTTGTTTAAGTATGTTAAGAATGTATCTAGCACTATAATTTGTTATGACCTCGGTTTTACTCTCCATCTATGATTTTCTCTCTCATTAAACGTGAAAAGTTGAGAGTTATGGAGAATGAAGATTGAAAAGCTTATGGGTCAATAACTTAAAGCAAAACAGTTTACATGCTATAACAGTTGAAAGCGAGGTTGAACTGTTTATTTCTTCCCTTTAAAGGGGAAAACAGCTTTTCATAACCTATGCCTAACACTGCAATCCGCTGCTTAGTGGTTATGTGGGATAAACTGGGAAATCTATGTAATGTTTTTTGAGTTAGGAAACTTCTTTTCTTTTTTCCACTGTTAATTTAAGGCCTTTTACACCTATTACTTTAACTCTTTCTCCAGCCTTGATTTTTTCCTTGGCTTCAGCTGTCCATAGATCTGATTCGACGAGGACCACACCGGTTGAAGGCGGGTTGATCTCCGCTTTGACAATTCCTTCCTTTCCAAGTAAGCCTTTAAAGTCGTGGTATGTGGCTTTACGGGTTAAAACCTCTCTTATCTTATGTAGGTAGAAACCTATTACCCCTGCAATTGTCAGGGTTATCAGGGTTATCCCTGCAATGTAATTTGTGTATTCTCCTCTCCAAAGGAAATATTCGTGTCTGTACATGAGGAAAACCCCTACAAGCATCATCGCTGCCCCTACAAGGGCAAATGCACCGTGACCTGTTTTTAACTCTAGGAACATCGTGGCTGCTCCCACAATAAATAAAAGAACAGCTGCTAAGTCAAAACCTATGTATCCCATCCCTGTCAGTCCTAGAACAATGAAAATCACAGCTACAACTTCCTCTATTAATGTGGGATGTGTAACTCCTATCAGTAAAAGTAAAACAGCGACTGCGAAAAGGGCGCCGATAATTACAGGGTCTGAAATGAAAGATATGAAACCAGACCTGAAATCCTTTTTAATCATCTTGATTCTTTCCATCGACAAATTATATTTTCCCAGGAAATCTCTGTAGTCCTCAGCGAGGTAGTCAATGAGTTCCCTTTCCGAGGCCTCCTTAGCCGTTAAATCTATGTTTTCAGTGACAAACATTTCAGCTAAAGTTGCGTTTCTGCCTCTTTTCTCAGCGATGCTTCTAATCCAACCTGACATGGCGTTAACCACTTTAGGGTCAGCTTCACCTGTTATAGTCCTGGGCTGAGCTGACCCTATAACTGTTCCCTTCTCCATTACCAGTTCATGGGCAGCCAGAGCCACATAGGTTCCAGCTGAGAAAGCCCTTGCACCTGAAGGGCCTATATAAGCTATTACCTTCACAGGTGAATTTAAAATTGCATCCACGATTTTCTCAACCGAAACCAAGTAGCCTCCATTGGTGTTTATCCTTAGGATAACAGTTTCTACGCTGCCTGTTTTAACTATTTCAAAGGCTCTTTTTACAATGTCCTCCATTCCTGCATCTATGTCACCATCCAATTCAACCTGTAAAATAAGCTTCCCCTGGCCACTGACCCTTAATTTAAAGGGTAATGTTAAGCACAGAAGCAAGGACAAAGAGAGGAGAACTAAGCAAAGCTGCTTCTTCTTCAAAGACCAACACCTTCAATTTACTAAATGAAAGGTGGGAATAAAAAATTTTGGTTTAATAACTAAAGCTGACCAAGTTAAAAAGGTTTTTAGGGTGCATTTTAGGTTTCAGAAGCCTAGTTGATCTGAAATCCCCTGGAGAGCCCTTAGACTTATCCCAAAAAACTCTTCAAGGGGAACATTTACCTTTTCTATCATCTTTATCTCCTCTCTGTTAGAGCCCCTTGCAAAGGATTTATCCTTAAACTTCTTTTTAATCGTTTTAATCTTAACACTTTTCAACCGTTTGTCAGGCATCATTAGAGCAGCGGCAATTATCAACCCTGAAATTGCATCTGATGCAACTAACCCTATTTGCAGAGGTGTTTCAGGTGGAGGTGACACTAAATAGTTGTGTCTCCTTATGGCTTCAGCTATTTCTGAGCTGAACCCTTCTTTCTCAACTATTTCAGCGGCTGCTCGTCCATGATCCTTTATCTCTTCAACTTCCTCATAGTCTATGTCGTGAAGTAAACCTGTTAAACCCCAAAGCTCTGGGTTTTCGTTTAAATGCTCTGCAAGTTTCCTCATTATAGCTTCGGTGGCAAGCAGGTGTTTAAAAAGTTTTTTGTCCCTTACATGTTTTTCAACGAGTTCAAGGGCCTTTTCTCTGTCCAAGGTACACGCCTCTACTTCACACCTTTTAATCAAATGACTCGGATTCTAAGCGAAGCCTCCATCTAATGTTCTCCCATTCCTCTATTCTTTCCTCTACTTCTTCTTCAGCGAGAGGTAGCTTCTCCATTGCGGAAGCTATTTTTTCGAGTAGATCAATGAATCCGTCCTTGCTCAAGGTGAAGTAAACAGTTAATTTACCGTCCACCTCACCAGTAGGTAAAAGAGACACATCTTCTATGCTTATCTCAGGTGTGTAAAGATTTTCTATGTCTAAAACTATTCTTTTATTTCTCTCCATGGGTTTAGCCTCCATTTAAGCTTATGTATAAATTTTTGTTTTCTAACCTAGAGGTTTCACAGAAATTAAAAATTTCTTTATCTAAAACTCTCCATGGTTTAAATTTAAATTTCACTTTTAAGCAATTGGAATTAACACTTCGATGAAGGGACATGGAGTTTCCATGTTAAGTGAAATATGTTTTAAACAATTTCGGTTTGCTAAGGGAAAAATTTAAATGTTTCTTCTTGATTCAGATTCTTTGAGTGACCTTTGAAGCTTAAATGGAGGCTGAAAATTGAAGGGACCCATAGAAAACCTATTTAAACCTAGAAGTGTAGCAGTTATAGGTGCTTCAAGACACCCTGGAAAAATTGGACATGCAATAGTCTATAACTTGGTTTACGGTGGATATAAAGGGAAAATACACCCTGTGAACCCAAATGCAAGGGAAATACTGGGGTTAAAATGCTACCCAACAGTCCTTGAAATCCCAGGTGAAGTGGACCTAGCGGTTATAACGGTCCCTAATAAACTTGTCCCAGGTATAATTGAGCAGCTGGGACAAAAAGGAGTGGAAACAGCAATAATAATTTCAGCTGGCTTTAAAGAAACAGGTGGGGAAGGAGTTAAACTGGAAAGAGAAGTTGTTAGTATAGCTAAAAGGTACGGGGTAAGGTTTCTAGGTCCTAACTGCTTCGGGGTCATAGACACATGGTTTGATTTAAACACAACGTTCTCAGCTCAGCAGCCTCTTAAAGGCCACATAGCATTTATTTCTCAAAGCGGGGCTCTATGCATCTCCATACTTAACCAGGGGATAATGGATAGAATAGGTTTCAGTAAATTCATAAACCTGGGAAACAAGGCAGACATTGATGAAACAGATCTCATAGAATACCTTGCAGATGACCCGATGACAAAAGTGATTACCCTGTACCTTGAAGATATAAAGGATGGGAGGAAGTTCATTAAGGCTGCAAGGGAAACTGTTAAGAAAAAACCTGTCTTAGCCATAAAGTCTGGGAGGACGGAGGCAGGTGGCAGAGCGGTTTCATCTCACACAGGAAGCCTTGCAGGAATGGACATTGCTTATGAAACAGCTTTTAAGCAATCCGGCGTTATGAGGGCATACCGTATAGATGAACTCTTCGATGCAGCTGAGGCCTTTTCTAGGCAGCCTCTACCGAATGGAGATAAAGTGGCCATAGTGACAAATGGGGGAGGTGTAGGGGTGCTTCTAGCCGATGCTATCAGTGTAAACAACCTTAAATTTGCAAGGTTCACGGATAAAACAATTAATGAACTCCACGGGTTTCTACCTGCATTTGCAAGTTTCAGGAACCCCCTAGATGTTACAGGGAATGCAGATGAAAACATTTACTTCTCAGCTTTAAAAGCAGTTGTTAATGACCCAAATGTAGACGGGGTGATAGCAGCTGCTCTTCCAGTTCAGGTGTTAGATGAAAGGAAACTGGCTCAAATGATCGGTGACATCGCAGGTCAGATTAAAAAACCCTTGGTGGGGTGCTTCATGGGAGGAGAAGAAGTGAAGGAAATAGAGGATATTCTTAGGAGATTTAACATCCCGAATTACACAGAGCCTGAAAGAGCAGCGACGGCATTAGCTAAACTCGTGAAATACAGGGAATTGTTAAATGAATTTGTCGAGGAACCCCTGAAAGTCCTTGATGTAAACAAAAGCGGTGTATCTGAAATCCTGAAAAGGTTAAAGGAGGAGAAAAGAACCAGGTTAACGGAGATAGAGGCTAAAATGGTTTTGAAGGAATATGGTGTCATGGTTCCGGGTTCCAAAGTTGTGAGGAGCATAGATGAAGCAGTTAAGGCTGCAGAGGAAATTGGTTACCCCGTGGTTCTAAAAATAGTTTCACCTGACATAATCCATAAAACCGATATTGGAGCCGTTAAAATAAACATAACTGGTGAAAAAGAACTTAGAAACGCTTACATCGAGATGATTATGAACGTAAGGAAGTATGCACCGACAGCCTCCGTGTATGGTGTAAGCGTACAGGAAATGGTTCCAGGAGGATTAGAAGTCATAGTTGGGGGGATAAGGGATCCTCAGTTCGGTTCACTTGTAATGTTTGGTCTAGGAGGAATATACGTCGAAGTGTTCAAAGATGTTTCCTTCAGAGTTACCCCTGTGACGGAGAGGGAAGCCGAGAAAATGATAGGTGAAATAAGGGGTTTCAACTTAATAAGAGGTGTCAGGGGCAGACCCAGCTCAGATGTAAACTTCATAAGGGAAACCATAATGAGGGTTTCCCAGTTACTTGAAGATTTCGATGAAATAGTTGAACTCGACATAAACCCCTTAATGGTCTATGAGAAAGGCGGTTTTGCTGTTGATGCACGTATAACAATAAAGGTTTAGGAGGGAATGAAGTTGAATAACTCTAAGTTCTTAGTAATAGGATCAACAGATAAGCAGATTGGAAAAACAATTTTCGCCGTTGGACTAGCCGAGATACTTCTTTCAAAGGGATATAAAGTCGGCTACTTTAAACCAGTTGGACAAAGAGTAACCACCACGGAGAGAGGGGAATACTTCGAGGAAGATGCATGTTCAGTTAAAGAAAAACTGAATTTGCCTGATTCAATAGAGGACATATCGCCGTTCCTCTACCACCATGAATTCCTCCACAAACTCCTTGTAGAGGACAAAGTAAATGAAATCGTAGAGAAAATAAAGGGGAAAGCAGAGAAAATAAGCCGAGGCAAGGACTTAATCTTGGTTGAAGGGTTAGATTACGCCTGGACAGGTTTATCCGTTAATCTTTCAGCTTTAAACATGGCAAAAGCTTTAGATTCCCCACTGATTATACTTATGCAATACGATCAAATCCACATATTCGATAAAATAAAGTTAACCAATGAACTCATCGAGAAAATGGAGATAAAATACTTGGGGGCAATAATAATAGGTGCAAGAGCAGAAAAGGATTTACATTTCAGAGAATACACTTTGCTTGAACTTGAAGCCCAAAAAGCCCCTATTCTAGGTATTTTACCCAGTATAAGGGAGGTAATACCTATAACGCCAAAGGAAATCATCGAAGTAACAGATTCAAAGGTGCTTGTCGGAGAAAATTGGCTTAACAAGTCAATTGAGAACTTCTTGATAGGAGCTATGACCCCTGAAAAGGCAATGAGGTACCTAAGGATAACAGCTAACAAAGCTGTTGTCACAGGAGGAGACCGAACGGACATCCTCTTAGCAGCCCTTGAAACACCGACTTCAGCGTTAATACTTACAGGTAACATCTACCCAGACAACCATGTCTTGTTAAAAGCCGAGGAGATGAAGGTACCTGTCCTTTTAAGCCCATATGACACTTACACCACGATCAGAAGAATCGAAGACTTCGGTTACTCAGTAAGACATATGGAGAAAGGAAAAATAGAGAGTTTAGCCGAGGAAATCGGGAAAAGAGTCAACATAGACAAGATACTAGAAGACCTTGGAATAGGATAACCTTTACTCACTTATAACCAAAAAATTGAGACAATAAATCAATCCCCTTTAAGGGCCACGAAAAACCTTATAACCATAGCTTCCCTCTCTTTGATTAAGATAAATGCATCATTCTAAAAAGTGGTGTCTTTAAGGAAATGGGAAAATACAATGAATAAAAGGGGGCCGCTCAAAGGGAAAAATTATGTTTACATGAGGTTTTAAAACGTAGTGTATTTTTAGAAACCTATAACTTTTAAAGGGAAAAAAGGTAATTCAAAGCTTTTCATAGCTCTTGGAGGATCATAGCTCATTGGTTATGAAGGCTGGGTGGGGGGTGTTGCCAGAGTTGAAAATAGAAGTTGTAGGTTTTAAAGTCCCTGAAGGTTTGAATCTAATTTTAGGCAAATCCCATTTCATTAAAACAGTTGAGGATTTACATGAAGCCCTTGTCAACTCTGTTCCCGGCATAAAATTCGGTATTGCTTTCTGTGAGGCTTCAGGGGATACTTTAATTAGGCATAGCGGAAACGATGATGAACTAGTTAAAGAAGCTGTTAAATTAGCCGAAAAGATTTCAGGAGGCCACGAATTTGTCATTCTCCTGAAAAACGCCTACCCTGTAAATGTCCTTAGAGCACTTAGGGATACACCTGAACTTGTAACCTTCCACTGTGCAACTGCTAACCCTGTTGACATAGTTATAGGTGAAACTGAGCAGGGAAGATGCATACTTGGCGTCATAGATGGGTATAAATCAAAAGGAGTTGAGGACGAGGAAAAAATCAGGGAGAGAAAGGAGTTCTTAAGGAAAATAGGCTATAAACTCTGAAACAGCTTTTTAACCCGTAGAAACTGTACTGCTGTTGCCAACATTTGAAGGAAAAGGTGAATTCACCTGGAAAACCATGTACATAGAATGTACAAAGTACAAAGATGTAGTGTGAGTTGTTGAAGCCAGTTATTCAATCGACACCTTAAATCTCTTTGGAACCTCAGCCTTTTGAAGCCTGACTTCGAGGACCCCGTTTTCAAAGGAGGCTTTGGCCTTTGACGGATCGACCTTTACAGGTAACTGGATTCTCCTGTAAAATCCTTTGTATCTGCGTTCTCTCAGGCTGTAACCTTTTTCCTCTGTTTTAACCTCTCTTTTAACCTCGGCTTTAACCTCAAGAGTTGTTTCCGTGACATTTAAATCTATGTCATTTTTCTTGAGGCCTGGAAGCTCCATTTCAACTATTACTTCTCCATTTGACTCCCAGACATCTACTAAAGGTTCTCTGAACCCAGTTACAGGCACTTTGAATGGTGGTTTCGCCATGAACTCAGAGAAAACTCTATCAATGTCCCTTCTTATCCTCTTAATCTCCTCGAAAAGATCCCAAGACATTTTACATCACCATTATCAAACTATTCCTATTCAAAATATAAATTTTCTTTAAAAGAATATCTGCAACGTAAATTAGAAACATAGAACCCTTAAAAAGCATATTCAAGGACCTGAGAAATAGATAAAGTCACCGTTTTAGTCTATGTGTTTATCGTTCCTCTACTCTTTAAAGGTTTCCTTTAAGGGGTTGGGGAATGGAATGGGAACCCCCCTCTCCATGAAGACTATTACACGTAGGGTAGCGGAGGCCGTGTAATAGTTTATATGTTGGGTTTAAATGGAGGAAAGGGGAGCTACCGCAACTGGGCAAAGTTTTTCGGGATTAATGAAGATGATCCCTCAAATCCTGAAACTGTGGCTATGTGAATGTTTTCATTGAGGTAATTTAAGGGAAACCTATATCATAAACCAAAGGATGTCTAACCGGTTTTTCTTCCTCGAGACTAACTGTTTTCCTCTTTTATCCCTTTT
>JAOZFL010000153.1 GCA_027491455.1 Thermoproteota archaeon
GCTTAAAACCTATTAGCGGTGGTTATTGGTATCTGTTGCTAATCTAGGAGAGAGTGGTACCTATGGATTTAAGTTTTTCGATAAGGCGCTGAATAACAATGTTTATTAATGGGACCTAAAAACCAATTAAAGTTCCTTTAAAACTCTTTGGGCAGCTTCTAAACCCTGGCCTAAGGTTACTTGGCATCCAGTCTTTAATAGTGCTCTTTCCACAGCTGAAATAGTTGCAATTATATCGGATGGATTCACGTTTCCCATGTGTCCAACTCTGAACGTTCTTCCCTTGAGGGGGCCGAGGCCACCTGCAACTATTACTCCTTCTCTTCTCATTTCAGACCTGAAAACTTTGTCTTCTACTCCTTCAGGGTAGTAAATAGCGGTAACTGTATTTGCTGCATATTCCTCTTTAAATGGAACTATATTTAAACCCATTGATTTAACGGCTTCTCTGAAGGCCTGAGCGATTAAAGCGTGTCTTTTAAACCTTTCTTCTAACCCCTCTCTCAGTATCTCAGTTAAACTGGTGTTTAATGCAAAGATCAAGTTGACAGGGGGAGTGGCGAAATATGATGGTTTTCCATTCATATAGGAGTCCATGACATTTCTCCAATTCTGTGTATCTAAGAAATAAGAATCAACAGGGTTTTTCCTTTCCCCGTAGATCTCAACGGCCTTTTCGGAAAATGCTAAGAGTGCAAGTCCAGGGGGAACACCTATTGCTTTCTGAGAAGCAGTTAACAAAACATCTATCCCCCAATTATCCATTCTTTCCTCTTCTCCAGCTGTAGCGCAAACGCCATCAACTATGAAAACAGCATTTGTCTTCCTAATGATCCCTCCAAGTTCTTTTACAGGGGCTTTAACACTTGTACTTGTATCAACATGAGTCACCGTTACAGCTTTATATTCTTTTCCCTCTATTTTCTCCTCCACCTTACTTATCGATACGCAGCTCCCAGGTTTTTCAGCCTGTTGATAGTCAGCATTTAATTTATGCCTCATACATATTTCTCTGAATCTTTCACCGAATAACCCATTTGAAAGGATTAAGACGTTGTCACCAGGTTCGCATACGTTCACAAGAGCCATTTCCATGGCAAGTGTTCCGCTTCCAGCGACAACGAAAACCTCTCCGCTCTCCGTCATAAAAACCTGCTTTAATTTCCTCAGGGAATCACCGAAGACCTCTATGAACTCTGAGCTAACATGTGAAACAACGGGTCTGCTAATCTCTCCGAGAACAGATGGGGTGCACATAACTGGACCTGGAATCATTAAAAGTTCTCTTTTCAAGATTCCTCACCGAAAGAATTATTCAGAAATAGATCTAATATTTAGTATTTAAATTTAGTTTACACATTGGAAGCTTTGCGTTTTTTATGGGATGACATCTTTCCAAGCCCTTGATTTGTATAAAAATTTAATATCTAAAAAAAATCAATGAACAATATTTAGTAAAGAAGCCTTTGCGACTTTAATTTTTGAAAAACAGTTTCCTGGGAAAATTAAATTTCAAAAAAACAAAATTTTAAAAATCCATTATTTTAATTTATTTTACATGGTGGAAAAATATTTTGGAGGTGATGATTATGAATGGATTCGACGATATATTTGAGGAGTTCGACAAGCTTTTCAAGGACGAAATGAAGAGGATGAGGAAATTCATAACCATGATGGGCAACATACCTAAAGACGACATAATGGAAAGGTTTAAGAGTGATGAACCAATAGTGTGGGGTTTCACTTACAGATGGGGCACAGGCATGGAGAAACCAGAGATAAGGTACTTTGGAAACGTTAAACCAGAGAAACCAGTGGGTATAAGGGTTGATGAAGAGGTGACACCGTTCTACGATGTCTACAAAAAGGATGATGGCTACGAAGTGGTGGTTGAATTACCCGGTGCAGAGAAAAAGGACGTCGATCTTTCCGTTAGAGGAACAGAGCTCATTGTCAATGCTAAGACAAAGTATAAAACATACAGTGCAACGATAAAGCTTCCAAGTGAAGTTGACACAGAAAATGTTGAGGCCAAAATGAACAATGGGATATTGATGGTTAAACTAAAGAAATCTGAGAGTGGAGGTAAAAAAATAAGGATCCTCGATTAAATGCACCCCTTACTTATCCCCCCTTTTTCCTTGAAATCTGAGGGATCAACTTTTATGTAACCAAATGAAATAAACCATTTATCTGAAGAGGAAAAATTGACGCTTGTAATAACCCTGATTTTTTCAGCTTCGAAGTTTACTTCCTTTACTACTCCAAGCCCTTCAAAATTCTTTCTCTTACTTCCAAAAGCGACGAGGAGCTCATTGAAAATATCACTTGATACAACTTTAATCTTTGAAACATTGAATCTCTCTCTAAGTTCACAGATAAATTCATAGGGGATTCTTTCCTCACTTGGCAAAACAACGATGAGGGTTTCAGCAGCTACTTCTAAATGTAGAGGGGTTTCACCTATTCTCTCCTTGAAAAGGTCAATGTCTTCCCCAGAGCACTTCTCACCTGTAAAGATGAGATTTCCTCTTATTTCAAATTCTTTAAGGTTTACTTCTTTCTCAATGCAATTTCTAAACCATTGTTTGAAAACTCTTCCCCTGAACCCTTTTCTCTCTTCCCTTGACCTTGATTTAACTTTTTCCGGGGGTTTAATCCTTAAAACTTTATGCTTCAAATCAAGGGATCTTAACAGATAACTTAACTCGTCTCCTTTTTCTATCCCGATGATCAAGTCTGGGTTAACGGCTAAAGCCTTAAATATCTTTAACTCCCTTGCCTCTGCCCCTCTGACCCATCCAGTTGTATCTATTAGCAGAACATCGCATTTAGCTTCATTCATAGCTTTACTGGTTAACAGGGACACTGCTGCGATTGAGCGGTGAATTAATCCACTTGGAGATGTTGAACCAACAAATACACCGTCGATGACCTTTGCTTCACTTAGAGAGGTCACCTGCTTTTTTACTTCACCTAAACCAATAACAGTTGGTGGTCCAACTTCACTCTGCCCTACATCGGAGTCGATAATGCAAACCCTTAATCCATCTCCAACTAATTTGTTGGCCAAAAAGGTTATAAAACTTGTTTTTCCAGAATCAGTTCCCCCTAAAACAATTATCTTCAAGGGTTTTTTCATGTTAAAAACTGTTCTGTAGATTTTCATCCAATCATCAGGGATTGAGGACCCTTCAACCACATTTACTCTCCCCCCAATAACCTTCAAGGAACTTTCCTTTAGGGCAAAGAAAGGGGTGGACTTTGAAAAAACAACTTTAAATTTGTCTCCAGGCGTAATTTCCCGGCCTAGTACTTCCCCTTTACCTTTTAAGAGAGTTACATGGGCTTCTCCACTTATAAGGGCAGTGCTTTGAGCTGGAACACTCACTCTGTAAACGTTGAACATGTTCATTGCACCGCTAACATGAACTTCAGCCTTAATTATTTAATTGGCGGGTACACCTTTATTTAACCTTATCGGCGGGGGCCTGTAAAAGCGAGGAGGTAATTTATCTACTGCTGTAAGGGGGTCTAACATCTGAGGAGTGCTTCAAATATGTGAGAAGCTGATTGAAACGGGTAGAGACAGGGTTGTAAGTCTAAACATCGTCTTTGGAGCGGCTCCAAAATGGGTATATCTGAAACCTTTTTAGGGATCAGATTCCTTCATCAGTAAGTGTTTTTACAAGATGAAGGGTTTGAAAGACGGTGTCAAAGTGCCTTAGAGCTGCAGATTCATTCCTTTAGACATGGGTAGTTGACTATTTCCATGTAGTATTACCTTAACACATCAATATTTTTAAGCAATGTTCAATTGTTTATATAGCGGTGAGAAACATGGAGAAAATTCATATATTGATTCTTTTAATCTTTTCTATGCTTTCAGTGGCGATGTTAAGTGTTCCTGTTGCTTATTCACAAGCCAAGGTTGTTGCAATCGATTTGACTCCGGGCAGGGTAAAGGACATCGAATCAGAGTTCAGCCAAAAACTTTTAGGGTGGTTGGAGGGTAACTTGACAGCTCAGGGCTACACTGTAAAGGAGCTAACAGAGGTAACCTCTGCTTCATTGAAGGGTGTAGATGCACTGGTTATTGGGAAGCTAAAAGATGAGAAGGGAGCTTTTTCAAGTGCCGAGGTAGAAGCGATTAGAAACTGGTTCAAGGAGGGGGGGAAATTCCTTTGGATAGGTGCTGACAGCGACTATGTGGAACCATACCTAAACCCTGAGGACACATCTTTCAAGGCAGGTGAACCCAACAAAATACTTGAAGCAATAGGTTCACATTTAAGGTTGGAGTACGGCTCCTTGGAAGACCCTAATCCAGAGGCAAATGCAGGGGCAGCTTACAGAGTTGTTTCCTTCGAGGCCAATACAGCTGGATTAGCGGGTAAGATAACAGCTAATGCTCCAAAGGTTCTTTTCCATGGACCAACCTTTGTTGTAGGGTTTAAACAAGGCAAATATGTACCATTCAGTGAAGTGGCATCTGAAAACGTTGTATGGCTTTACAGGTCAAGTTCAGACGGTACAGTTGTAAGTCACGATGGAGTTGACCCGAAAGCTGTGTCTGTTGGTCAAACCGGTAAATTTGTTGAGGCAGCAGCTGAAACCATTAAGACAAACGGAAAGTTCAGCAAAGTACTTGTAACCGGTGAATCCCTAACAGGGGATAGAAACGTATTTAACACAGAATACCATGGAGTTAAGCTTCAGGGACCAACATTTGTTTTACAGGCTTTTGCATGGGGAACAACGGTTGAGGAGGCTCCAACACCGGTGACAACCTACATAGCGATCGTCATAGTTATCGTTATAATCATAGCAGTCATTGCAGCTTTCCTAATGAAGAGAAAGAAAAAGTAAAACCTTAAATCTCCACTTCCCTTCCTTTTTGTTTTAAAGAATAAGTTGGGGATTAACCTTGAAAACTGGAAGAATTAAATTGTTAGTTTCATTATTTCTGATCTCAGCTTTATTGGCTGGATGCATAGGTCAAACCCCAACAGCTAAGCCTGAAGAAGTAAAGGGGGTAACTCTAAAGATAATTACAAGGCACAGCTCCACCATATGGCAAGTTACAAAGAAGCTTTTCCTAGAATCTGAAATAGCCAAAAAATATAACATAGCTGAATTGCGGTTCCTTGGGCCTCAACCAACACTTTGGCTCGACACCATAAAAAGGGTTGGAGACATAGATGTGGCGTGGGGTGGTGGACCAACTTTATTCGATGAATTAATGGAGGAGGGGTTATTAGCCCCAATTAAAAGTCAAGATGCACTCAACGAGGTTTCTCAGATTCCAGATGAAATAGGTGGGGGTGCTCTGAAAAGATATGATGGTCAGGGCAATTTAATGTGGGTTGCAGCAGCTATTTCCTCTTTCGGCTTCATAGTTAACTATGACGTCCTAAACCAGTATGGTTTACCGGAACCGAAACTATGGGAAGACTTGGCAAACCCGAAACTAGCAAAAGTCCTACCAAAACCTGTAGTGGCATATGCAAGACCCACCACTTCCACTTCTCACACCAGGATCTACCAGATTATCCTCCAGAAGTTTGGGTGGGTGGAGGGGTGGTCATTGCTTGCAAGGATAGCTGCAAATGGAAGGCCGTATGGGGGATCAGTGGAAGCATTAACAGCGGTGCAAACAGGTGAGACGCCGATAAGCATAGCAATAGACTTCTACGGATACTCATCCCAAGTAGAATTCCCAAACACAAAATACATACTTCCATACAACGAATCAATAGTTAACGGCGACCCAATAGCCCTATTAAAAACAAGTAAACACCCTGAAGCTGCACAGGCCTTTATAGCCTTCATAATCTCGGTTGAAGGGCAGAAAATATGGTTGGACAAAAGAATAAACAGGATGCCGGTAAGAGAAGATGTGTTCAAAACAAAGCAGGGAAAGGAAAGAAAAGACCTTCAGGAAAACTACAGGAAAACAATAGAAAACATAGGGATCCCCTTCGACGATTCTAGGGCTATAAAAACGGAGTTTGCTTTAAGAT
>JAOZFL010000154.1 GCA_027491455.1 Thermoproteota archaeon
TTTCTGGTTTTTCAGGGTTTAAATCTGTTATTCTAGCTGTTATAGAACACCCTTCATCCAGTTTAACTATTCCCACTATGTAGGGTGACTTGTTGGATAGTCTTGAAGGGGCAACGTGGATCACTGTGAAGGTTTCAAGTTTCCCGGTGCCCTTGAACTCAATCCACTCTAAATCGGTGCTGCCACATTTTATGCACACCATCCTTGGTGGAAGCATGGGTTCACTGCATTTTTTGCATCTGTTCCCCATTAGTTTCCCCTTTGAGGCGTATTTATAGAAGTTTGTTGATGTAAACTCATTCATTAGGAGTCTACCTCTTAAAAATGATTACGCTGCAGCTTGCCCCTGACCCTCCAAGGTTGTGTGTTAACCCTGTTTCAGCGTTTTGAACCTGTCTAGGTCCAGCTTCTCCTCTAAGCTGTTTCCACACTTCGTAAACCATCGCTGTTCCTGTGGCTCCAACTGGGTGTCCCTTGCATTTTAAGCCCCCAGATGTGTTAACTGGTTTCTCACCTTTAATAGCTGTTCTTCCCTCCTCGGAGGCCTTTACTCCTTCTCCTCTATTGAAGAAGCCGAGGTCCTCGATAGCTATAGCTTCTGCTATTGAGAAGCAGTCATGTACCTCTGCTATATCTATGTCCCTTGGTTTAACACCGGCCATTTTGTAAGCCTGCTTTCCAGCCTCTACAGATGCTTTAAAAGATGTGTAGTTGGTTCTGTCGTGGAGTGATATGGTGTCCGTTGCAAATCCAAACCCTGCAACTTCTATCGGTGTATCTGTGAAGTCTCTGCATTTTTCATCTGAGGCAAGTATAGTGGCTGAGGCACCGTCAGATATTGGGGAACAGTCGAAGAGTCTAAGTGGCCAGGCCACCACTCTGTTGTAATCTGATTTCAGGAAATCCAGTTCATCTCTAAAGTTTAAACCTCTTTCCCTCCCTATTTTCCTTGCCCTGTCGATTATTTCCTCTTGAAACTGGGCTTTAGGGTTTAATTTCCCGTTTCTATGATTTTTAATTGGAATTGACTGCAACTGCTCCCATGAAACTCCATATTTCTTAAAGTACACCTGGGCTATTAATGCGAATTGACCTGGAAAAGTGACTCCTGCAGGGATTTCATAGTCATCGTCTGCAGCCACTGACAAAGCATCTGTCACCTTTTCAGTAGGTAGCTCAGTCATTTTCTCAACTCCCCCCACCATTACAACGTCGAAAAGACCAGACGCTATTGCAAGTACACCTGTTATTAAAGCAGCTGAACTGCTTGCACAAGCAGACTCAGTTCTCCAACCCATGACGTTGTCTAGACCTGCCCAGTCAACGACAAGTGGTCCAATGTGCCCCTGATGCTCATAGTAGGTTGGTGTAAAGTAACCTGTGAAAACGCCTTCCACATCTTTCCTGTCAATCCCCTTATCTACATTTGAAAATGCTTCTAAAGCTGCCTCAACAAAAAGCTCCCTACCACTTTTACCGGAATGCATCTTGTGGTGGAAACGAGTCATACCGGCTCCAACAACGAAAACTCTTCTTTTAAGAGACATGTGTTACACCGATGTAAAATGTTTACTAATATGTATCTTTTTTGATAATATTAATCACTTAAAAAGACGATTGGAAAAAAATGTGAACAATTTTCATTTTAAAAGGGTTTTAACTATTTGTAAATAAAGGATCGGTATATTCCCTTTACCTTCGATAAACAATTAAACAGTGTTTTTGACATCTTTTCCAGTTAACCCGGTAAATTGTTTAGGATGTCTAGGTCTCTTATTTTAACATTTAATCGTGAAGAAATTAATTTTATCGCTGTGAAGACACCCATAGATTTATCTAGCCCAGAGGTGTAACCGATTGGTGGTAAATTGAGGATCCATTGAAAGAAACCCTCTGGGTTTCCCTGTAGAAGAGAGGAAACTGCTCCCCAGGTGAATTCATCCGTTGAAAGATTTTGTTCATGGATGATAAGTTTTGCGCTGGCCCAGTTGGTCCTAGTTAAAAGGAAATCTTCATTAAATGTCACCACATCCCCACCTGTTTTCCTTGATAAAGCATTGTAGATTATTAGGAAGCCCCTTATGAAATCGTCACCAGTGGGTGTGAAACCTGGACCTAAACCCACAAGGTTCCCAAGGATTTCCTTTACTTCTACTGGGTTAAATTTTTCCTCAAGGTTAAACATTTCTTCAGCTGCTTTTCTTATTTCTTTATAAGCCATTAACCATGCAGAGTCTTCATTATACATTAAGATTGAAACTGTTTTCAGTGCAAGGCCAACTTGTCTCCTCATTTTAAACAGGGCGGACTTTAAATGTAAACCGGTGTCCCCTAATAGACTTTGACGGTAGATATCTGCATTTCTTAAATCTATTTCCAAGTTTCCAATTTCCAATGAGTTATCCATTAACCTTGTATCCTTAAATGGTTTAACACAGAGTCTAAAATCCTCTCTGCCCATTATGTTTATGTTTATCGGGGCTCTTACATTTTTCCTTGTGACAACTATAAGGTTATTTCCACTGGTTTTGATGTAAATGGTGTTTTTAAAGATGTTAACAGGTTTACCTATTACACCAGTCTCTTCCTCGTCAAGGATCTCTTTAACATTTAACCCGATGTATTTAGCTTTTACACTTATCATTTTAAAACCAAAATAAAGGGTGAAGAGGACCCTTAAAATTTTAGAGTTGCATTAGACACCATGTCTCTCGGCGAAGACTTTCAAGGCTTCTTTAAACATTTCTATTGGAAAAGTGACGATTCCTGCTCCTACCTGTCCTATCCCTGGTTCTTTGTGGGCTATTCCGGTGTTTATTGTGGGGGTTATACCTGTTTTAACAACTTTCCTTATGTCTACACCTGTCGGTGACCCTTGGAAGTTTAGATATGGAATTGTAAAGTATTTATGCTTTGTATATGTTATTTCATACATCCTCTGGGTGTTTTCAACGGCGAAGGAAACTGATCCTCCAACCCATGAAACAATTGCAGGTGATGCAGCCATGGCGAAACCCCCTATACCAGCTGTTTCCATTATGGAGCTGTCACCTATATCTGGATTTGCATCTTTCTCAGAGTAACCGGGGAACCAGACCCCCTTTGGAACCGGGGCTGGAGCCGTGAACCATTGGTTACCTAGGCTGCTAACCCATATCCCTATATCTGTCCCATTCCTTGTCATGACAGTTGCTATGGTGCTGTACTTGATGTTATGTGCTGCAAGAGCCATTGCTTTAGCCGCTGCCATTGCAAAACCAAGAAACGTGAAGTTGTTCTTGTTCATGAAGTTGTAGGCTTCAACAAGGCTCCCCTTACTTATCCCTGTCTGCATCATGTAAGGAGTTATCTCCCTGAGGAAGAGGGAAGTTGCAGCTACATGTCTGTTATGGCATTCATCTCCCATGTGAAGAGCCTGTGACATTATGGGTTTCAGCTCCACTCCTTCCTTTTCCTTCTTTACCTCCTTTATAGTTGCACTTAAAACTTCTCCCAATGTATCCCTTATCCATTTCAATCTATCTAAAACTTCTTTGTCATAGGCTCCATACCTCAAAACTTTACCTATCCCCTCGTTTAGTAATGAAAATGTTTTGTTCCCGTATTTCCTGTCTTTTAAAACTATAACAGGCATTGAAGGAGATATGACACCTGCCATTGGCCCAACTGCGTTGTAATGGTGGTTCGGTTCAAACTCTATTTCCCCTGATTTCGCTAATTTCTCTGCTTCCACTGGGTTTTCAGCCCATCCCTCGTAGAGTGCTGCCCCGATCACCGCCCCCCTCAGTGGACCACTCATCCTTCCCCATTCAATAGGGGGCCCTGCATGGGTTAATTTGTAGTCTTTAGCTCCAGGCATAACTTTTTTAGCTAGCCCTATATCCACCCACAGCGGATCTGATTCCATCATCCTTTCAACGGCTTCTTTATTGGCCTTTTCAATCTCCTCCTTAATGCTTAAACCTGTCAATTTATCACCCCGACAAAGAAAACACCATTTACAAATTGGGTGAAATTGTTTTAAATGTTTCGGTGGAAACCCTCCTTTAAACACTTCTCCACTTAGATTAAATTAGAATTTAACTCGGGAAAACCCAGATTTATCCTTTAGTAACTAAACAACTTTACTTTTACTTCTAAACGAAAATTTTTTATAAGTAGTAGGTTATTTTTCTGTAAATTACCTTCTTTTAAAGGAGTTTTATGTGTTCTAAGAGTTTGGAAAATAAATTTACGTTTTTAAAGGTGAAGGTGCTTGGCTCATAGGTATATAGGTAAAAGGTTGCCTCAACTAGATTCATTCCATAAGGTTACAGGGATCGCTACTTTCACACATGACCTGGAGTTACCTGGCATGCTGTATGCAAAACTTGTTACAAGCATTTATCCACACGCCAAAGTTTCGAAGGTCGATGCCTCTGAGGCTCTAAAGGTTCCAGGCGTCGTAACAATTGCAACTGGAAGGGACTTTCCCTATAGATTAGGGATATATGTAGGTGATAGAGATGTACTTGCCATGGATAAAGTGAACTGGGTTGGCCACCCAGTGGCAGCTGTCGTTGCAGAGACACTTGAAGCAGCTGAGAAAGCAGTAGATCTAGTTGAAGTTGAATATGAACCTTTGGAACCTGTTTTTGATCCTTTAAAGGCCCTTGAACCTGATGCCCCCTTGATACATCCAAAACTAGGTGAGTATAGGAGGGCACCAGCATTTACACCTGTTCCAGGGACAAACATAGCCAACAGATTTGTACTTAAGAGAGGAAATGTTGAGAAAGGCTTCGAGGAATCAAACGTGGTGATTGAGAAAGAGTTTAAACTACCCTTCGTTAGCCATGCATACCTTGAAACCCAGTCAACGATAGCTCAATACAAGATGGATGGGACGGTCGAGGTTTGGACAAGTGCTCAGTCCCCCTTCGCCGTTAGGTATTTAATGGCCCTTTCACTCGGCATCCCAGTGGGAAACATAACAGTTAATGTCCCATTTGTTGGGGGAGGATTCGGTGGAAAAGCTGGGTTGGCATGGGAACCACTTACAGCTTTACTTTCCAAAAAAGCAGGTTACAGACCTGTTAAACTTGAACTTTCAAGGAAGGAACAGTTTACAAGTGGAGCTGTCAGAGACGGGGTCTATGCAAAGGTTAAGGCTGGAGCAAAGAAAGATGGTAGACTAATGGCTTTAAAGGGACGCTTAATATTTGACGCTGGTGGATACGGAGACTACACAGTTAACGTTTCAAGAGCAGCTGGTTACTCCTTCGGCGAGGTTTACGATTTACCTAATGTTTACTGTGAATCCCTAGCCGTATACACAAACAAGGTCCCTACAACTGCTATGAGAGGTTTCGGCCACCCTGAAGCAGTATGGGCTGTTGAGAGAACAGTTGAAATGGTTTCATCTGAACTTGGAGTAGACCCCTTAGAGATCAGGTTGAAAAACGTGGTTAAACCAGGTGTTTCAGTAACCGTGACAGGTGAAAAACTTCGAAAAGACGCTGGAAACCCATCTGATTGTTTAGATGCTGTTGCAAAAGCTATAAATTGGGGGGGACCAGTTAGGAAACCAGGTGAACCATGGAGGTACATAGGTAAAGGGATATCGGTCTTCTGTAAAGGACCTGCTCAGCCACCCAATGCAGCTTCATCAGCCATCATAAAACTGAACGAAGACGGAACAGTTGATTTAATGGTTGGAACAGGGAACTTCGGCCAAGGAACCGTTACCTCTTTAACTCAAATAGTAGCAGAGGAACTAGGGATACCTGTTGAAAAGGTTAAATTCAAATTTATAAGAGGAACAGACAGCATGGCTTACACATGGCAAACAGTGGGTAGCAGAGGACTTTACACAGATGGAAACGCTGTTTTAGAAGCCCTGGAAGACGTTAAAAAACAGATAAAGGAAGTTGCATCTCAGGTGCTGAGAGTTAAACCAGAAGACCTGGAAATAAGAGATGAAAAAGTGTATTTGAAGGGTAGACCATGGGAGAGTATACCTTTAAGTGAACTCGTAATGGGCTACACGTATCCAAACGGCAACTCGATAGGTGGACCAATAATCGGTAGAGGAAAATACATTTCCCCCTTAAACACGTACCTGGACCCTGAGACAGGGCAAGGAATACCCACTATATTCTACACATATGGGGCAACTGGTTGCATAGTTGAAGTGGATGCCTTAACAGGGAAAGTAAGGGTTTTGAAGGCAGTACAGGCATTTGACTTGGGTAAGGCAATAAATCCATTGATGGTTGAGTGTCAAATCGACGGAGGCTTCATAATGGGGATGAGCGTTGCATTGTTCGAGGAAATAACCTTTGATGAGAGAGGATGGGTTCAGAACCCCAACTTTTCAGCTTACTGGGTTGCACATGCAAGGGACATACCAGATGAAATGATGGAGATATCCATTGAAAACCCCCAGTCAGATGGACCCTATGGAGCCAGAGGCATAGGTGAAGTAGTGATGCTAGGAGTTCCACCAGCTATTGCAAATGCAGTTTACCATGCAATAGGTGTGAACATCAACAACATGCCTATGCACCCAGAAAACATTTGGAAGGAAATCAAAAAACAGAAACCAGAATTGTTAGAGGAATTGAAGAGAAAATTAATGGAAATTAGGGAGTTGAAAGTTGAGAGGTAAGTTTTATGTCGTTTGGAGCTCCATACTTAACTCTGCCAAGTTTTAAATATGTGAAACCGAAAACCTTGAGAGAAGTCCTTGAATTCCTCGCTGAACACGGTGAAGACGCTAAAATCATGGCTGGAGGAGTAGCTGTCATTGACTTCTTGAAGGAACGACTTACAGAAGCAGATTACATCGTGGACATAAAGGGAATAGAAGAGTTAGGGGGTATAAAGTATGAGGAAAATAAAGGGTTAACAATGGGATCCACTATCACCCTTTACAGCTTAAGAGAAAGTAGGATAATAAGGGAGAAGTACTCAGCTCTACATGAAGCTCTTAAAACCCTTGACCCAATACTGATTCACAGAGCTACAATAGGGGGAAACATCTGCGAAGCTTTCCCTTGGATGGACACTGTGCCTCCACTCCTAGTCTTTGACGCTGAACTAAACATAATCAGTCTTAAAGGCAAAAGAAAAGTTAAACTGAAAGATTTCATAAAAGGGACTGCAGAAATAGATTTAAACCCTGATGAAATCCTTGAATCGATTTTTGTACCTGAACCACCAGTGAATAGTAAAAGCAAATACGTTAAGGTGCTAGCTAAAAGTGAATTTGGTGTTGTAAACATCGCTTGTCTGGTTTCCAACCCAGTTGACCCCTCCAAGAGAATCGTTAAATTAGCTTATGGAGCAGCTTCACCTACACCAACACTTGTACCCCAAGTTGAAGAGATTTTCAGGAGGGAAGCCCCCTTAAACAAGTTAATAGAAGAAGCTACAAGCGTTGTGCTAGAAACAGTTTCCCCTATGACCGACATACATGCAAGCGAAGAATACAGAAGGTATTTAATAGATGTTTTAACTAGGAAGATATTATTTGAGCTTTTAACGGCGGATTAACATGGCAAGGAACATCACTTTAATTGTTAATGGAGTTAAAAGGGAAGTTGAGATTGAAGACAACGAATTACTCTTAGATGTCCTAAGAGAGAAGTTGAAAGTTAAAAGCGTCAAAGCAGCTTGTTGGAGAGGAGAATGCGGTGCCTGCACAATTTTGTTAAACGGTGAACCAGTCAAGTCTTGCATTGTACTGGCTGCTGAAGCAGACGGCTCAGAGATAACAACTGTTGAGGGATTGATTAAAGATGGAGAACTAAGCCCGATTCAAAGGGCTTTCATTGAAAACGGGGCTTTACAGTGCGGTTTCTGTACACCTGCTTTCACGCTTTTCTGCCACTACATCCTTAGTACGAGGCCAGATATAACTGAAGAGGAACTGAGAGAAGAACTGAGCGGGATAATCTGTAGATGTGGAACCTATAAACAAATAATAAGGGCGGTGATGCAGGCGAAGAAACACTACAAAAAATGAGTTAGGTAGAGGTGATTCACTCCTCTCTTAATACTAAAGGATTTTTGAAAGAATATCCTCATATTCTTTCTCCAGCTTTGGGGGAGGCTGCCAAATAACATGGACAGCTTTAACTCCTTGGTCAACAAGTGCTCTGTAAAATGTTTCTAGGCCTATGTTTACCACTTTCAACTCTGACCTGAATAATTTAAGGATTTCCTCACTCATATCCTCACACCTACAAGGGAGAAAGATACTTCATGTAAATCTTTTCCACCTCTCCTATTTCAAGTTTCCTGGCAGCTATAAGCGACGCCAATAAAACCATCAAGGCGTTGGTGGGTAGAACTTGGACACCTAGTTTCCTCAGTTTATTAACTTGATTTGTAAGGCTCTGAGGATCTGAATCAGTGCCACATACATGTCCAAGGAAAACTATTTTCCTTCCATCCCTCTCTGCTATCTCAACTGCTTTCCTTATCGCTTCGGCATGTGCATCTGCTGGGTCTGGATGGGAACCGTACCCCAAGATGAAATCCATCATTATAACTGCTACTTCAGGGTCCCTGGCCTCCTCAACTAACCTTAAATTTCTAATTGTGGGGTCTATCATAGGGTGAGCCCTTCCAACTGTGAATTCCTCCTCTCCCAAGTCAACAACTGAGTGTTTAAAGCTTTTATATGGGTCCTTAAGTTTAAACCTTGGTTGCAAGGGAGTGTTAGAGTAGATTCCCCCGAGAACTTCACTGAGTAGAACAAGGGACTCATAGGTTAATGTTCCACCTGTGAATAAACCTCTTATGTACTTTTGCTTATCCATTAAACCAGATAACTTTTCCTCTGCCATTTTAACCAGTTTACCAGGTTCAATTGAAAGTTTTTTCTTAGCTTCCACATAAATTTTTTCATCGACAAGTTTAACAGCCTCTAAAGCAGCTGAATGCAGAGTCATTGTCTGTGAGAGTCTATCACTTAGTTTCCCCGGAATTTCAAATGGTTTTCCCCCAATGAAACAAGTAACATACCTTTTCACTGTTTCTTCCGCGATGAAGTTGAAGAGTTTCCCCTGAACATCAGGGTCAGGAGGCTTGGATACAATGGCAACCACTTTTGTTTCAGGGTCTTTCTCCAAGGCTTTAATTGCTTCTAAGGCCATTATTCCTCCAACCTTGCTTTTAACATCTCCTCCACCGATGCCTATTCCCTGGGAAACCCCTGAACCCGCTAAGCTTATCAATACGCTTACCTCCTGCAAACCCGTGCCAGCAGCTGCAACTATACCTATAGGTCCCCTTTCCAAGACGTTTGCAAAGGCTATTGCCCTGTTGTTTATTATCGATGTTCCAGCGGCGGGACCCATGACCAGTAACCCTCTTTCCCTTGCATACTCCTTTATCTCCAGTTCATGTTCAATGGGTACGTGGTCGCTGAAAAGATGGACATGTAAACCTTTGTCGAGCAGCTTTAAAACAACGTCTTTTGCATATTCACCGGGAATTGAAACCACTGCAAGATTTGCATCTGGTATAGACTCTAAAGCTGAATCAACTGTGAAGAAATATTCTTCTGCGGCCTCTGATACCTGTACAAGCATTTTCTCTATTTCTTCAACTGCTTTTAAGGCGTGTTCATCTGTCTCTGCTGCAACAGCTATGACCATGTCACTCTCAGTAGCGTTTCTGCCTTCATCTAAAAGTAAACCAAGCTTTTCAAGTATCTCCTTGTTAGTCTTTGTGCCCATAACAACAGCTGCATCCATTAAACCCTTTAACTTCTTGGCTTTCTCAGAGATATGCATTAACTGCAGGGAATCCCTAAAAAAGTTCCTTTTAACAATGTTCCTAACCACCATTGAAAATCACACACCTTTTAATTTGAAAACCACCTATTCATGGGGCACAGCTAAACAGGGCTTCCACCTTAACAGCTGAAAACCTAAAGCCTCCAACCCATTTAAAGGTTCTTAAATCCTATATTTTATCATCTTCGCTTAACTTACCTGG
>JAOZFL010000156.1 GCA_027491455.1 Thermoproteota archaeon
TGGGCTTTGAGGATTTACCGGTGTTTCTTAGTTCAACCTCCAATGAAACAGTTTCACCAGGTTTAGCTGCCTCTGGCTCCAAGTAAGCTTTCCCTATGATTACCTCAGGTTCCTTCCTCTCCCTCTCAACTATGTAGTATCCTAAATCCATGTTTTCTGTTCTTTCAAACCCATAGGGGTCTTTAAACTTCACCTCCACCTTCAACTGACCCACCTTACCGTCTAACCCCTTGTCTATGAAAAGTGAAATGGGGACTTGGATGTATCCGTCAGGTTTAACCTCAGATCTCTCAACAATCGAAGAACCCGTGACAACATTAGATGAAATAAAGTTTGCAGATGAAAACCTTAACTCAAGGTCATATATAGCTGAGTCACCTAGGTTTTTAAGTTCAAATACGATGTTGTTTTTCTCGCCTGAGTAAACTGTTTTTGGCTTTAGTTGAGCCTTGAACCTTGATTTTCCAAGTACAGGTATACGTATAACTTGTTTCTCTGAATCCCTGGACCAGTAGTAGTGGACCCCTTTAGCGTCCTCCACTTTAACTTGGTAGTCAAAGGTAAGCGTTAAGTCTAAGCTGTAGTAAGCTGTAGCTGCTCCTTCATCTATGTTTAGGGTGAATTTCACCGTGTTTTCCTGTCCTGGTTGTAGTGGAGGGCTGTAAGAAAACAGTTCTGTGTTTGTTTTCCCATTTTCATCTGTGAATGGAGGCTTAATTGAGAGTTTCGCTTCAATAGACCTTAACTCTAAATTATAGACGTTCTGTATGACTATAAACAGTTTAACCCCTTTGTCTCCAGGTGAAACCTGTAGGTAGCTGTTCACGTCACCCCAACCAACCTCTTTAATATAGAGGAACCTCCTCGGTTTTACTGCTGAGGCGCTTAACGGCATGGATAAAAGGGACAAGATAATTAATGAAAGCATAATTTTCTTCAAGTTTTCCTCACCACTTCCCTTTCAACTAAACCATCCCTCAAATAAACTATTCTTTCACATACATCTGAAACATGTTTTTCATGGGTGACGATTACAATTGTTTGACCCATCTCCTTGTTCAGCTTCAAAAGCATACCTATTATTTCCTCCCCTGTTTTTGTGTCCAGGTTCCCTGTTGGTTCATCTGCCAGTATTATGGATGGGTTGTTTGCAAGGGCCCTTGCAACTGCTACCCTTTGCTGTTCGCCCCCACTCAACTCACTTGGCCTATGCCTCCATTTATCCCTCAAACCAACCAATTCAAGGAGCTTCATCGCTCTTTCCTCTCTCTCCCTCCTCGATACACCTGTGAAAACCATTGGCAGAGCCACATTTCTCAATGCATTCATTCTGTGAATCAAATTGAAAAACTGAAATACAAAACCGATTTTCCTAGCCCTCAAATCAGCAAGTTCAAAATCTGAGAGCTTACCCACATCCACTCCATCTATGAATACCCTTCCAGTGGTAGGCTTGTCTAGGGCTCCCATTAAGTTTAGAAGAGTTGATTTCCCTGAACCAGATGGACCAACAACCGCCATCAACTCTCCCCTCCTAACCCTTAAGTCTACACCTCTCAGAGCCTCCACGTTCACTTTTCCCATCCTGTAAACCTTTGTTAGGTTCTCTGTCACAACTGTGTAGATGTCCGATCCATCCATCTCCATCCTCCACTGTTAGATATATCTAAATATATCTTATATGTTACTGATTTAAAGCATCGAGTTCAAAATAGTTAAAAGTTTCCCTTGTTTATTGAATATTAACTGGATTTTAAAACTTAAATCTTGAAAAAAATTAATAATCACTGGGTAAATCTGAAAGGAACAAATTGTTTAACCAAGTAGGGAATTAACCAAAGTGTGGAAGCAAAGTAAATTATAAGAGGAATAAGGACTGCTAAAGCAGCTTTACTCCTTGAGAGGTCATGATTAACTCTAACCGAGACACCTGAAAGAGCTACCATTGAAAACATCATAAATCTATTGAAAACTCTGTGGAGAGTCAGAGGTGTAGACCTTTGAATTACCCTTTGCATTTGGTTGTACATGAAGGGTGTTAAGTTCTGCTGGATCACTCCCTGAAGCCCTGGAAAGAAGAAGTACATGACTATTAAACCTGCCATTGAAGAAAAGATCATTGGGTAGAAAGATAAGCCTGTTAATTCAAACATTTTGCTGAATGAACCTCTGCCACCCATCAAACATGCAAATAAATGGAAAACAGCTGTAACTAAAACCCATGAAAAAAAAGCCATTATAAAGGCTCCGAAGGCCCCTATGTAACCCCCTACAATTACAAACATTTTCAGCTCAGGTGGGAAAGCCTTCGCTATTTTAACAACGGATATGTACGCAGCTACAGCGTTAAACAACCCTATTATCAATATAACCGTCAATGGTTCCTTAAAACTGGGCTCAGACTCAGCTTTCCTCTTAATGAATCTAACTGGGTGAAACAAAAGATCAATTACCCAAACCAACTTCTGATCACCAAACAATTAAAGATGCAGAAGACATAAAGCTAGGGGCGTCATATAAATATTATCTACCTTAAACTTCTTATAAATATGTACCGATCGTAGACCTTTCAGAGAGGAGTAGTTACCTTTTAAATTTAATAAGAGGATTTTCCAGATGAAAGTAGGCTTTATTCAGATGAACCCTGTTTTCGGGGAGAAGAGGTTAAATGTTGAAAATGCTTTAAAGCTTGCAAGAAAGATTGAATCTGATCTTTATGTGCTACCCGAGCTTTTCAACACAGGTTACGCATTTACATCTAGGGATGAAGCTCTTGAATTGGCTGAAGAAATACCTGGACAAACCACTGAGAAACTAGCTGAGTACTGCAGGGAGAACGATGTTTACATTGTAGGAGGAATAGCTGAAAGGGAAAATGGGAGGGTTTATAACTCCGCGGTTGCCGTCGGCCCAGATGGGTTAATAGGTAAGTACAGGAAAAGTCATTTATTCTATGCTGAAAAGAAGTGGTTCAGTCCAGGTGATACAGGGTTTAGGGTTTTCACCTTAAAGAAACTCAAGGTGAAAATAGGGATAATAATATGCTTTGACTGGGTTTTCCCGGAAGCCTCAAGGGTCTTAGCTCTTAAAGGGGCTGATATAATATGTCACCCTTCAAACCTAGTTTTGCCATATGCCCAGAAAGCTATGTTGACAAGGTCATTTGAAAACAAAGTTTTCACAGTGACAGCTAACAGAGTTGGAAGCGAGAAAAGAGGGGGATATAAATTCTTATTTACTGGTTTAAGCCAAGTTACCAATCCAAAAATGGAGATCCTTGTACAGGCAAGCAGGGACAGAGAAGAAGTGAAGGTGGTGGAAATAGATGTAGAAGAGGCAAGGAACAAAAAAATCACTGAGTTCAACGACTTATTCCTTGACAGAAGAGTAGACCTATACAGGGAAATTTTAGGTTAAAAATGGTGTGAATAGGTTGAAAAGACATTTCCTGAAAACTAAAGAATCGAAGAAAATGAAGATGAATCTTCTGAATCAGTTTCCGGAACTTAAACCTTTGATTTCAAAGGAAACAAGGGTTGAATTAATTAAACCATCTAAGAAACTCACAATTTATGCATTTGACTCACTCACTTTCTTCAAATGTCAGGGTAAATTGGTTCCCACCCTTAAAACCCTTAACCAACACAGTATAAATTTACCCAGGATTTGCGTTGACAAGGGAGCCCTGATCCATGTAGCAAGGGGAGCAGATCTCATGGTTCCAGGAATAATTGATATGGATAGCTTCGATGAAAAAGAGATAGTTATTATAACCAGTTGTAAAGAAAATTTTTCAGTAGCTGTTGGGTTGTCTTTAATGTCAAGCAAACAAATAACCGAGGCTTCAAAGGGAAGGGCGGTGAGAAACATTCATCATTTAAACGATGAAATATGGAAACAATTAGAGACATGAGTATTTCCTAGGTGTATCCCTTGAAGAAAATATTTTCAGCTAAAGGCTTAACTCCCTTACTAATTGTATTCATTCTTTCTGCCTTTTGTCTCCTGATAAACGAAAAATCTTTGTTTATTGGTCGAACAGGAAAACAAAGGATTCAGAAAGCTGAAAAACTTTTAGTTAAACAGCTTCATGGAGGATCCTTAACGGCTAAAGAGGCTTATCAAATAGCACTGAAACAAGCCCTGAACATTTCCTCAGAAGCTGTTTTAGCTGGTTTAAACTGTAAAATGGTTTCACTAGAAGGGAGAAACCTGAACGAAACCCTGAAACTCTATGGTTACAAGGTAAAGCCGAGCGGTTGGAGTGTCTTCTTCTATACTCCTGAAAAAATTTCTTTTAAAGGATTTGGCGGTCGAACTTTACACTCCTTTACACTTACGTTGAAGGATAAAGGTGTTTCAGTGTCTCCAGCTGGAGCTGAACATATAAATTCATCAAAAACCCTTCCAAGAACTTCAGAATGGAAAATCGACAGTCCACAAGCCTTGAAAATAGCGTTGAAACAGGGTGCAAGTAAATACATTGAACAGTATCCTCAAGTGATCATCATGATCCACTTGATTAGTAATTACTCATTCAAATACATGGACAACCCGTTGATTAAGGCAGTTCCTCCATGGACATGGGAGGTGAACTTTGGCAGCAGCTTCTCAGCTGCTGAGGAGCATTACTTCATAGATGCAAAGACTGGGAGGCTCCTATTAGTTGAAAGGAAAAGCCTTGGAGGCTACGGTTAAAAGGCCTGTTTTCAAGAAGAATCCTTCTTTGATGCAAATTTCTTTTCTATTTCCTTTATCTCATTTATAAGTTCCTCTGTTTCCTTCTCAAATGAGAAACTTGGGGGTCTCTCAATTAAAGCAAGAAGAGAAACCACGGCTACAGGTGTAAGGAGGATTGGGAACCAAATCCATTTGTTCAATATCAAGGGTTTCCCGCTTGGTTTAAATCCTGTTACATTAATCTGTTTTGGCATATAGGGCTGTGGTTTATATCCAATAGAGATTCTAGGTTGCTCCACAAAGATATTTCCCTTAAATTCAACAGTTGAATTTTCAATGGGTGAGTAATCAGCGAAAAAACTGTACGATGGTTTACTTTCAAATTTAAAAAGAATTCTCACTTCGTTCCCCGTCATGGTCCTAAGAATATTTCCATTCATGTGTTTTGGGGTTTGTGGAATGAATGTAATTGTTCCCCCTTTGACATGGAAGCCTAAACTCTCCGGTTCCACGTTAATCCATGTTGATTCATTCCTGACCTGGAATGTAAAGTTAGAGACACCACTGAGGGACACCACTAACAAGTTTAATTCTCCATCTGATGAAGTCTCTAAAGACATTTTCTCAACGGTCCAAATGTCCCTTTCCACATGTTTAAATTTAACGTGAAGCTTCTCTCCATTCATCACCTTAGATGAAGCCTTAAGGAAAAAGAAGCTCTTAGACCTCAGCAATTCCAGTTTCTCCTCCAAGTCTTTTCTCTGCTCCTCTAAATCACCTACTTTTCCATTTATTTCAGTTCTTAAGTCATCTATGAACTCAATTGACCTATTAGTTAAGTTAAATGAAAGATTCAAAAGGTTAAAGGTTTGGTTTGTAGCATTTGACAGGTTAGCAAGGGAATCGGAAAAGTTTAGAGATGCATTGCTCATGTTAAGCAATGTTCCATTTATTAACCCTAGATATTCATTTGCCTCCGATAAAACGTCTCTCAATGTTTCGAGGGGTCTAAGGGATTTTAACAATTGATTCCTTACCATTGTACTTGTTTCAGCTGCAACTTTCTTCAACTTTATGCCAAGATCATTTAAATAGGAAAGAAGCTGCATTGAATAGATATACCAAGGGTTAAGTGGATCTGGGGGAGCAGCAGGTGGAAGCGGGGGAGGGGGTAAACTGGCGCTGAACGTTATCATACCTGAAATCTTCGACCTGAAATTAAATATGTACTTGTTTAAACTATCCTCTACTTCACCTATCACCTTAGATATGTTTCCAGTTGCTTCAGCTGTTTCATTTAATGCATCTGATAAGTTCACTGTTAGGTTTGAAAGGTTTAGGAGGGCATCTCTGAGTTTCTTCGTAACATTCCTGGAGAGATTCAATAGATCTGTTTGGTTCTTTAACATATCCGTGTAGTTCATCAGTACATCGCTCAGGTTTCTTAGGTCGCTGATCGTTTGGTTAGCATCGTTTAAAGTTTCCTCAAGATTTTCAGCTGTTTCCTTAGGTGGCACCATGAACATTACCCGTATGGGTTCAAGCTCAACTTCACCCATTGTTACATCTTCCTTTACATCAAGACTTATCTCCACACTTTCTGTTTCGTTTTCCAGCCAAAAAGACCAGGTATTTATCTCCCTTCCCATAAATATGTCGGTGTAAAAAGGGTTTGGAGAAGTTTTCTTTGTTTCAAAGGTTTCAATTGGAAAGTTTGTGGTTAAAATAACTTGAAGAGGCTTCTTCCTAGCTCCTGATCCATAAAGGACAAGGTTATTTGTGAAATTTACTTCATAGACTACTTCATCGCTTTTGTTTAGAACCAAATATCTTTTCCCGTTCAAAGAAAGGAAATCTGCTTCTCTTCCATTCACTAAAACCCTTATTGAGAATCTAATGGGGGGATCTTCATCGGTTTCAACCTGATATTCAATCGTTGTACGAGATAAGGGGGGAAGTGAAATGTTTCTCCATTCTAAATAGAGAATTTCGCCGATTGTATAGTTGCTTAAGGGAGGTTTTGACCCTCTAAGCATTTTAAGAGTATTTGCTTTACCCCTGAAAACCCTGTCAACTAGGGGAGTTTCAACAGGTTCATCCGCTGGGTTTTGAAGAGTTATTTTGACATTTAACAAATTTAGCTTAAGTTCCCCCAATAAATTGAAGCGGGTTTCCCATTCAACCTTTTTATGAATCTCCACTTTAACTCCTTCAGTTGAAGCCAAGACTTTCAGATGTGAAAAAGGGTTTAAAAAGATGAAAACAAGTATTAAGACAATTAAAACGGGGACTTCTCCCTTTCTCATCTAAAATCCCCCTCTTAAAGCTTTAATTTTCTCCACCAGGGTCCGCCTTTTCTCTCTGTACCTTTCCTCTCCTATTCTTTCTTTGAGGAAGCTAAGCATCAGCAGCTCCCTTTTCAACTTTTCAGCTTCCTCCCTAGCTAAGGTAGCTCTGTCTTTAACTAATTCCTCGCCAACAGCTCCTGACACTATTTTCCCATCCGATAAGTTAACGGTTCTCTCTGTTTTAGAGCTCACCAAAGGGTCATGAGTCACGATTATAAAGGTTTTACCTGTAACTTCATTCACCTCCCTCATTATCTCAATTACTTCAAGCCCTGTTTTTGTGTCCAAGTTACCTGTCGGCTCATCAGCCAATATTATAGATGGATCGTTGGCAAGGGCCCTTGCAATAGCAACTCTCTGCCTTTCACCCCCACTTAACTCATTCGGCCTATGATTTAATCTGTCACCTAACCCGACAAGGTGGAGAAGGGAAGCGGCCCTGTAAACAGATTCTCCGTAACCTTTACCTTGAAGAAGCATTGGGAGTTGAACATTTTCAAGGGCTGTGAGAGTTGAAATCAAATTGAAAAACTGGAATACAAAACCTATCTTTTTAGATCTAACCTTGGTTAGCTCCCTTTCCCCTAACCTTGTTATATCCACACCATCCACATATACCTCTCCATAACTTGGTTTATCCATGCACCCTATTATGTTTAAAAGAGTTGTTTTCCCTGAACCTGAAGGACCCATAACCGATATGAATTCTCCTCCTTCAATTTCCATGTTCACATTGTCTAAGGCTTTGACAAGTGTGGATCCAAGCCTATAAATCTTCGTTACATTCACAAGTTTAACGATTGGTTTACTCATATCTTAGAGCCTCCACTGGTTGAATATTAGCTGCCCTCCATGCAGGCATAAAACCTGAAATCAACCCAACAGCTGCCGCCAGAGCAACTGATCCAATGACAAGTTCCGGTGGGAACTCAGTTGTAAATGACACACCTGTGAACTTGGTTATCTGTTCTTCAAGCACAGGTGAAATCCCTATGCTTACAAGTACCCCCATTATCCCCCCAAGTATACAGAGTAGAAGAGATTGGAAAAGGAAGATTGAAAGGACCTGTCTCCTACTCGCTCCAATCGCCTTCATTACCCCTATCTCCCTTGTTTTCTCCATGACATTGGTTATCATGGTTGCAGCTGTACTAGTTGCCCCTACCAAAAGGGAAATTGAGCCAATAGCGTAGAGAATAGCGTTTAAAATGGAAATAACCTGGTTTATGTTTTCCATTATATACTCAGGCGTGAAAACCTTTAGTTCAGGGAAGATCTCCCTAACTTTATCCTTAAATTCATCGGCTAAATTAGGGTTTTTAAGCTTCACAAGGATCAAATTGATTTTTCCGTTCAGATCTGTGAGGTTCTGCATATGTTGCAAGGGAATGTAAACTCCTCCATCAATGAATCCACCTGTCCTTTCAAGCACACCTACAACAACAAATTCCTTACCTGGGTAGCCGGGTCCCCTGGAAATAATTATCCTTTGACCAACTTTCAAGTTTAGTTCTTGTGCCGCTGCATAACCAGATACTACTTGTTTCTCAGACCAGTTAACCTGTCCTCCCTCCTTAAAGTAGGGTTTTACAACTGAGTTAATGTTTTCATCTAGTCCATAGATCATACTCAATTTTCCATCAATGAACAGAAGTTTCTCCAAGACAGGTGCTGACGACTTAACTTCTGGGAAACTAGCTATGTAGTTAAAGTAGTTTTGGTTGAGTTCACCGCCTCCCATAAAAGTTGAAGAAGAGGATATCATTATGTCTGCTAAGCCGGCTAGCGATGTTTCAACTTGCTGCTTAGTCGCTGTTGTAACAGAGACAAGAGAAACAATAGTTGCAATGCCGATAGCTACACCTAAAATGGTGAGGAATGTCCTACTTTTCCTCGTCATAAAATCTCTTACACTCATCTTTAAAATTAACCTGAGCATCTCGTTCCCTCACCTAAACCCATAATCAAGTACAACGTTAAAATTTACTTTTCAATAGGTTAAACTCTGCTTGATTCCCTTGTTTCCTCATTTACATGGAAGTTTCTCTTAATTATTTCATCTAAACTGAGAATGGTTTCCCTGTACATCTTATACGTTTCCAGTACAAGTTTTTCACCTCTAGCCGTTAAACTATAAACCTTTTTTGGAGGCCCCTTCGAAGATCTCTCCCTTTTACTAGTTAATAACCCCGCTTTTTCCAGCCTGTGCAACACAGGGTACAGTGTGCTTTCCCTTACCTTAACAACCCTGTTTGAAGCCTTTTCTATCTCCTTTGAAAGCTCAAAGCCATGTAAAGGGTTGTTCTTCACTAACACTAAAACAAAGGTTGCAAGCAGCCCCCTGTAAAGGTTAGTTTTCATCTTCTTAATAGTGATCCTTCTATTCCTTTTACCAGCCAATTTAACTCAGCTTAAACTATTACAATTAATAGTATACTTAATAAATGTATACTATTAAAAATCTCACTGCTTTTATTTTAAAGCAGCTGGGAAATAACTGAAATAATAGTTAACAGTTTAAGGTGATGTGGTTAGGTGAACAAGTAACGGTCAGGGATTCTATGAAGTTAGATATGAGAGTTGGAAAAGTTTTAATGGTTGAAAAAATACCTGGAACAGCTAAACTCTATAAAATACAAGTAGGTATAGGTTCAAGGAAAATTCAAATTGTTTCAAGTCTTGCAGACTACTATAAACCCGATGAACTCCTAGGGAAAAAGATAATCGTCCTGGTGAACCTGAAACCAGCTAAGTTCCACGGTGAGAAATCTGAGGGGATGTTGTTATGTGCAGAGATAAAAGAAGAAAACAAATGCGTACTTTTAACAGTTGACAGAGAGATAAAGAGGGAGCAGTAATAACCTAGTGCCCCCCTTTAAAAAGGTTTAACCATATCTTTCAATGAACTAAACTTACTCAGCTGGTTTCACCGCT
>JAOZFL010000158.1 GCA_027491455.1 Thermoproteota archaeon
TAGGAGCTACTCCAGGGAAATTTGATATGGCTACCTCTACTGCTCCAGTCTCAGATGCTATTTTCTTTCCAAGTTCAATTCCACTTTGCAGGTTATCTATTACAAGTGATATATGGGCCTCAGTTGCATTTTTAACGATGCTTTCGTATTCCTTAGCTGAAACTTTTTCGGGTGGACCGTAGACCGCAGCTACTTTGAAACCTAGACACTCAACAAAGTCTTTTTGCCATAACATACAAACCACTGGTTCTCCTTCAAATCTGTTTTCTTCAGCGTATTTCTTAAGCTGCTCCTTGGTGCTGCCAATGGCTGATAGACACTTTTCAAGTTTAGATGACACATCTATTCCTAGTTTTTCTTTTATAGCCTTAGCAACAGCGTTATATCTGGATTTAAGCATTTCAGGGGTGTTCCAAGGACCAGATATCTTCACCACTGGAGCCTGACTCCCTGAGGCTTGCTTTAAATCTTTAACCCAGGGTTCAAATCCATGCATTAATATGAGGTTAGCTTGTTTAAATGCCTCAACATCGCTGGGTTTCACATCGTAATGTCCTGGACATACAGCTGGAGAAGCAATGACCTCTACAACCACTTTTTCATCGGCAATATCGTTTACAATGCTTGCCAGCACCGTTGTTGTGCAAACAACAACAGGGGGATCTGAGTTGCCCTTTAAAGTTGCTGAAGAACTGTAAATGCACTGTGGAATCAGCAGGGCCAATGAAATAAGTGAGATAAACATTACTAACTTTAGGGTTCCTCTATCTAAAAAGAAATCTGGATACATAGCAACGCCTCCAATTAAATTGGTGCACATATTTTTGAAAATATAACATTATATTTATAAATTATCTTGTTTTTGTGCACATACCCTTGCATCTTATCATTATAGAAAAATTTAAAATTCTTCGTAAAGAGAGATATTCACAGTTACAGTTGTCTTTATCGCCTTTCAGGCACAGTTTTAATTAAACTTCTAGTAAAATGCTGGATAAGAAGGAAAACATAATTTAAACAAATTAAGGTAGGCCTAAATGGAGGAGTGGAGGTTAATCGATTTAGGTTTAGCTGAGCCGTACATGGCTCAAACCTTTTATGAGGCTGTAGCAGAAGGCATTAACAGAGGTCTTTCACCTAATACTTTAATCCTTGTTCAGCCCTCCAGTCCATATGTTTGCATTGGATATCACCAAGTTCTAGAAAAGGAAATAGATTTAGAGTATTGCAGGAAAAATAATTTGCCAGTTATTAGAAGGGGTCAGGGAGGTGGAGCTGTTTATTTAAACAGCAATCAACTTTTCTATCAAGTCATTGCAAGTGAAAAAAGCCAGGTTGTACCTAAAAACATCAATAAATTCTTCGAAAGGTTTCTCGATGTAACTGTTTATGTGTATAGGAAGCTTGGCCTTGAAGCGGAATTTAAACCCATAAACGATGTTTTGGTCCATGGCAAGAAAATCTCTGGTAATGGAGCAGGTAAAATGGGCAAAGCCATGATACTGGTCGGCAACATAATCCTTAACCTCGACTATGAATCAATGGCAAGAGTTTTAAGGGTTCCAAGCGAGAAATTCCGGGACAAAATGGCTAAGAGTATGAGACAATGGGTTACCTCTCTTAACCAAGAACTTGGAAGTGTTCCATCTACTGATGAAATAAAAGGGTTGGTAATAGAAGGCTATGAGAAAATCTTAGGGTTAAAAATGGTACCTTCTGAACCTTTTAAAGAGGAACTTAAAATTTGGAGGAGCGAAATTAAATCAAAACATCAATCAAGCGAGTGGTTGCATCTACCTGAACAAACCCATAGAAGCCTTCTGAGCGAAAGAGCAGTGAAAATAGCTAATGGAGTAAAGATTGTAGAGGTTACTCATAAAGCGAAAAAGCTGATAAGAGTCACAGCTGAAGTAATTGGAAAAAGAATAATAGATTTAATGGTTACAGGTGACTTCTTCATGGTGCCTGAGGATGGAATGAAGAAAGTGGAGAAATCATTAAAGGGGTTAACCTTGGAGAGGAAAGTGATAATGGGAAAGATAGTTGAAACCATTAGAAAGGAGGGAATACAGTCCCCTGGAATGGAACCAAAGGATTTAGCTGATGCAATAATGAAAATTAAGGGTTATGTTTCAAAGTACCCAGCTGGCACATACCCCTTCACAGAGGCCTAAATCACTTTAATTAATGTTTAAACCTAAAGAAGATTGAATGCATATTCCTAGATTGTATTTACAATTTTCCAGGAATTCCTCGATTTCCATTGAAAACATGTAAATTTTTAATTGATTTCCTGGAAAATTTTAGAAATGGATGCAGAGGTGTGTCCATGATAAGGAGAGTTGAAATCACAGTTTTAGTTGAAGATTCAACCAACATAGATAAACCTGATGTTATAGCTAAACACGGATTATCCCTTTTCATCCAAGCTGAAACAAGGAGAGGGGAACTGTTTTTAATGATGGACACAGGTCCCTCACCAGATGTTTTAAACCATAATTCCAAGGTTATGAACATTGATTTAACTGAGACAATGGCTATAATCATCAGCCATGGACACTATGACCACACCGGGGGGTTAATGGAAGCCTTAAAACACATGGAGAGAGGAGTACCTGTAATTGTCCATCCTCAAGCCTTCAACCCAAAGTTTAAGGTGGACCCTGTTATTAAGTATATTGGTCCCCCCTTCAACTTTGCAGATGTTGAGAAACTAGGTGGAAAACTTGTCCTATCAAGAAACCCTGTTAAAATCGCTGATGAAATTTTTTCAAGCGGAGAAATCAAACGTAACATGCCCGTTGAAGAAGAGAATAATTTCTGGACAGTTGACAAGGAAGAATTCATCAGAGACCCTTTAATGGATGACCAAGCCCTTTTCCTCAACATTAAAGGAAAAGGTTTAGTCGTTATTTCAGGGTGCGCCCACTCAGGAATAATGAACACCATTAAACAGGCCCAGGAAGTCATGAGAGAAAACAAAGTTTACGCTGTTCTAGGGGGTTTCCATTTAATCAAAGCTAGTGATGAAAGGATTCAGGCAACCGTAAATGAACTATTAAAGGTTAAACCTGAAATCATCGCTCCCTGCCATTGCACAGGTGATAAAACAATTAGTCTTCTTAAAAAGGTTTTCGGCGATCATTGTCAACGCCTTCAAACAGGGAGCACCCTTAAACTATAAACTTAGGGCCAAATTTATCCTTGACTTCTATTTCTCAGCTTATCCTCATCCTTCTCTTCAATTTTATAGGAAACATGTAATTTCACGCTTTCAATACTTTATTAACTGGCTTGACTTTTTACGGAGCTTACCAAGCCACTTATTTTTTATTCAAGCCTTCACCCATAGAAGGGAGAAGTGGAGTAATCTTTGTAGGAATTGAAAAGGAAAAAGTAACATTTAACACAATAGATGAAGCAAGTCTTTTAACTTCATTCATAAGAAACCTTGCCTTACCCTCAGAGACAACTTCCTTTACACCTAGAAAATCTATGAGCATCGAGTTAATTGAAACTATCGCAGTTTTCAATGAATCCATAGAGTTTTTCAAGGAGTTAATCGAAGACAGCATCTCCTTAAACCTAGAGTTAAAAGAGGACTCTATTCTTTCAAATCTTCCGTTGATCTCCTCGAATCCTTTGCCTATTCAGTAAGCTAGGGAGGCAATTGAAACAGCGAAGGAGGAAATTGCGCCAAGAGAAAGCAACGGTTCTATGTTCAAGGGTAACCACCGACTTTATCAGTCACTCAGAATACTTTTAAAAACTTAACTATAATTAATTGGGAAGCACAGGGATTCTTAGAGAAGAGAGGCATTTGATAGTTTAGGTGTTTAGTGGGAAGTTAGACGGGGAACGTAAAGTCTTTAGCTGCTTGTTAAAGATCGATAGGTTTAAATATTTTCAATGTCTAATAGATTTATACCAATTCCTCAGCTGTCTTCGATAGGGATCTAACCGGGAACCTTTAAAGCATATCTGTTTAAACATTCCTCATGAAAAGTGTTTCGAAGGTTTAAGCCAAAATGAGAGGTGGGTCGATGAGGAAAAAATGTCTCTTTCTATTAGTGGTTTGCCTTTTGGTTTTTCAGTTGGCCTTTGAAACCTTTGCAGCTCCAAATGGAAAAGTGAATTTGACAACTAATTTTCGAAGGATAGAGGTGGGTAAGGATCAGAGTATTCGCTTGGACATCTACATTAATAATACTGGTAGAGAGGAAAGGGTGATTGATCTAGTTATTGAGAAACCAAATGGATGGGAAGCGGTTCTCAGGAGTGGAGGGTATGTAGTTAAAAGTATTTATCTTGGCCCAAGAGAGAGGAGGTATTTAACCCTTGAAGCAACTCCTAAATCTGTTAGGGAGAATCAAACCTACACTTTTAAAATTAAGGCAGTCGACGAACATGGATATGTTGTAGATACTCTTTCAATCCAAGTGGTTGTCACAGGTAAATCAGTTGCCTTCACAGGTATTTCTCTTAGCACACCCTATCCCTCAATTGAGGGGCCGTCTGGCAGGGATTTTGAGTTCACAGTTACAGTTAAGAATGGGGAAGACGCTGAAAGAGTCATAGATTTCTCAGCTCTACATCCACCTCAATGGCTGGTTACATTTAAACCTAGGTATGAGGAGAAACAAATACGTTCACTTTCCTTTAAGGAGGGAGAAACTAAAACTATATCTGTAACTGTTTCACCTCCACCCAATGTTCAACCTGGAACCTATGGTGTGACAGTTGCAGCTTCATCTGGTCCCCTAAGAAAAGAAATAAAATTAAATGTGACAATTACAGGTACTTACAGCCTTGAACTAGCTACTTCCAATGATTTGTTAAACATAAACGCTGTCCAGGGGGAAGAGGCGTACATTACCTTGATAGTTAAGAACACTGGTACCGGGACCCTTGAAAAAATTCATTTTTCATCTGATAAACCTGTTGGTTGGGATGTAAGCTTTGAACCAGGTGAAATATCGGCAGTCCCTGCAGGGGACTCCAGAGAGGTAAGGGTCACAGTTAAACCTCCATCAGATGCAATTCCAGGAGACTACTTGGTAACCCTTAGATCAACAGCTAGACCTTATGGTTCAACTGATAGTTTGGAGATAAGGGTCACGGTTCTTAGATCTGTGGCTTGGGGCCTCATAGGTGCAGCCATTATAATTGTAACTGTTCTTGCACTGTTCTTCATTTTCTGGCGTCTCGGTAGGCGGTAACCATGAGCAGCGAGGTAACCGTTGAAACAAGGAATCTAACCAAAAAATACAATGGTTTAGTGGCAGTAGACAACTTAAACCTTTCCATAAGGAAAGGGGAAATATATGGTTTGCTGGGGCCGAATGGAGCAGGTAAAACAACTGCTATATTGATGCTCCTAGGCTTAACAGAGCCGACATCAGGTCAATGCAGCGTCTACGGCTTTAACCCTGTAAGGGAACCCTTAAAGGTTAAATCAATAATCGGTTATCTACCGGAGAAAATAGGTTTTTACGAGGACTTAACAGCTAAACAAAACCTTAAATTCACAGCTAACCTAAACAATATTGAAAGGAGGGAAGCCCAGGAAAGAATAAATGAAGCCCTTCAAAAAGTGGGTTTAAAAGACCATGCAGATGTGAAAGTAGGTAAGTTTTCAAGGGGGATGAAGCAGAGGCTTGGAATAGCAAATGTCCTAATTAAGAAACCAAGAATAGCCTTCCTAGATGAACCTACACAGGGCTTAGATCCGAAATGGATTAATGAAACACTGAAGATTTTCTCAGATTTAAGTAGAAGAGAAGAAATGACAATACTTCTCTCATCCCACCTCTTACACCAGGTCCAGCAGATATGTCAAAGGATGGGTATAATGCTGAATGGAAAACTGGTTGTTCAAGGGACAATAAATGAGCTTCGAAGGACAAAGGGGCAAAGCTGGATTGTAGAAGCCGAAGTCGGAGAAATAAAACCTGACCTTTTAAAAAAGATAAAGGAGATGGAAGACGTGAAAGGAGTTAAGAGTTCAAGGAACACCATTTTAGTTGAGGGTAAAAGAGACCTGAGACCAGAAATATCCAAGTTGATAATTGAAAACCACGTTCCACTTCTTGGTTTAAGGGCCAGAGAGGTCTCCCTTGATGAAATCTACATGAAATACTTTAGGGAGGCTTAGAAATGGTTGGTACATCCCAGATTTTCATGAAGGAAATGTCTGATCACTTAAGCAGTAAGAGATTCTACATTATCTTCTTCATAATCTACCTCTTAAGTTTCTCAATTGCAAGGGAAGCAATTCAAGGCATAACCTCTGAGACGCAGAGGACAGGGGGAGGAAATGTTTTCCTTAAACTTTTCACAACCTATGCAGGTGTGATCCCTCCCTTCATTTCAATAATAGCTTTCTTCGGTCCAATAATAGGCTTTGTACTTTCATTTGATGCAATAAACCATGAATTTTCAACGGGGACAATTGGAAACATTTTGTCTCAACCAGTCCACAGAGACTCAGTTATAAATGGAAAGTTTGCAGCTGGAGCAGCCACAGTAGCCATTATTATTGCAAGTGTGACCTCAATCGTCCTGGGCTTAGGAATATTTACCCTTGGAGCCATTCCTTCCATGGATGAAATGCTCAGAATCAGTGCCTTCACAGCTATCAACATTGTTTACCTTTCAATGTGGGTTGCACTAGGCCTTCTATACTCTGTTTACTTCAAACGTGAAGGGACATCTGCCTTAGCCTCAATAGCAACTTGGCTTTTCTTCACCCTTTTCATCTACATGATAGCAGGGGCAGCAGGTGCAATGGGGGTGTCACCCCTAACAATTCAAAGACTCTCACCCTCGTTCCTATATGTTGAAGCTGCATCGGTCATCATGATCCCAAAGCTAAGGATACTAAGCCCAGTTTCACTTGAGAAAATAATTGGAATGATTCCCACTCCCCTACCATTCGAACAAAGTTTACTCTTAGTTTGGCCCCACATAACAAGTCTAACTGCGCTAATGATAATTATTTTCGCAGCTTCATACACTGGATTCATGAAGCAAGAAATAAGATCAACATGAAAAATCGAGGTTAAAACAGCTACACATATACCCTACAGGTCTAACAATACAGAGGAAACTATATTTTGAAATCACTAACCCATACTCGTTAAGGTAAGGAGGAGTAGATTGGCGATAGATAGGGTGTGGCAACAAAAATCTTTGTGGAGGCGGTGAAAACATGAGTGTTAGTTTTACCAGGGAATGTGATAAAGGTTGCTTTAGCTGGTAACCCGAATGTGGGGAAATCTGTTATTTTCAATAACCTTACTGGGTCCTTTAATTTGTAGTTAAGGTTTTATATCTTTAGAACTTCTTCTGTCATTTCTTCAAATTCCTTTGTCGTTAATTTTGCAAAGGTTTTTCGTTTGTAAAGTTTAAAGAAGTCTTCAACTTTGATAGATATTATTTTGTCTTTACTGGCTATGTATAAAACCTTGTCTCCAGGTTTTAAACCAGAAACCCTCCTCACTTCTTTCGGGGGGAAAAGTTCGCCTTTAGATCCAACCTTGCCTACAGCTGTTACAGCCATTCTGATAACTCACCAAATATTTTTAAAATCACACTGTAATTTAAAAATTTTCTGGTGTATTAAATGTTTACCAGAAAAATCTTACTTGACACGACATTTCTACTTCCCAGCTACGGAGTTTCAATAGATGTCGATGAAAAAGAAATTATTGCAAACGTCATGCAGGGATTCATTGATCTGGGAGGAGAAATCTATGTATCCACTTTATCTCTGCTTGAAGCTTTCCTGAAAACATATAGAGTAGCTGAGAAGTTAAAGAACGAAGAAGGAAAAATAAGGGCTAGAGAAGGCTTTATCAGTGTTATGCACAGTAATATGATAAGGAAAATAGATTTCTTAAACTATGAAATTTTCTTGGAGGCATTTAAAATAAGGAAGACAAACAAAGACCCATTTGACTGTTTTATTTTTGCGACATCAAAGGCAAAAGGAATACCGCTTTTAACAGAGGACTCTAAAGCAGCAGCACACCTTGGAGAAGAACTGATTTGCAACTGGGAAAAATTCAAAAACAATGTTTTTAAAAAGGAAAATGGTTCTTCGGCTTCTTCTAACTGATGTCTTAAGTGTTATTCATCCAATTTTCTTTGTTTTCAAAGCAACTTACTCATTCGCAACGTCTCTACCTGGTATCCCAATGCTTTATAAAGTTTTAGTGCCGGTAAATTGTGCTCAGCGACACTGAGCGTGATGCGCTGTAACCCTCGTTGCCGTGCCCATTCTTCAGCTGTTTCCATTAAACATCTACCAAGTCCTTGACCCCGATAAGGCTCAGCTACAAACACATCTAATATAAAGGCTTGTAGCTGACCTGTGAATTCACTGCGAATCTCAGCTACCCAGATAAAGCCGATTTCCCGGCCTTTTTCATTTCTGGCAATGAATACTTGATTAGGGAAACCATTCGGGCCTCGAATCCTTGCAATCTGGTGATTGAGATGTTCCCGGATGATCTTTCGGTTAACCCCTTGTCGATGTTCAGATCTCAGGCTTTCCCAGATACTTTCCACTGAACCCTGTATTATCCACGGCCAATCATTCTCAGCTGCTGGTTCAATGTGGAAATAAGTTCCCTTAGAACTTACCACCATAGATGCATACCTCCATGAATCACGTCTACCAATGATTAAACACATTTTACTTAATCATTTAATTTTAGTTATGCCTTGTGAAACTGTTAGAGTTTTAATGGGTGTTTGTAGGTGTTTGGTGCATAAACATTACATATCACTCATACATAAATATATGTTGGAGTCACTAAAACTTTCAAGCTTCCTCACTATCCTTTCTTCTTAGCTCATTGATGAGATCAATTGAATTGGTTTTCAGCTTTTCTTTAACTTTGATCCCTATCCTCCTTAAACCTTCACTTGTTTTTTTAACGGGTGTAGAACAATGAAATTTTTTTGGATGCTTGCCTTTAATCTGTCTCCTGGTTTAATCCCGAGCTTACTTCTAATAGCTGCTGGAATCACTACTTGTCCTTTACTTGAAACCCTTACAATACTCATTAAGTCACTATGCCATGAAATATGTAAAACAGAAATTTAATTTTTACCTGTTTCATAATATAAGAAACGATTTTAAAAAATAAATAACGTTGAAAATCCATGGGTGGTTTCTTGGGGGAGGTAAA
>JAOZFL010000110.1 GCA_027491455.1 Thermoproteota archaeon
CGCCAATAGTTTCTGTATCGATTTTCACATTGTCAACCGCTACTGAACCCTGTAGAAATCTGTTCCTAGTGATCTCAGCTACGTCTACTGCTTTGCTAATAGATTTTCCACGAGCCTTGATGATGACTGAGTTCTTCCCCTGATTAAACTGAAGAACAGTCGCTAAAACATAATTCATACCACCCGGCTGAGCGCAGCTGAAATATTGCTTAGTTTAAAGGACTGCACTCAAAACTGGTTTGTGGGTTTTTTTCCTATATAGATTTCTCCTATTTCAGCCTCGCTTGCCATTTCATTACACCTCCTTCTTTTTTGTTGTATTTGTTGTTGGCTCTGTTCGTGGTTTTAGTGAACCCTTTTCCTATTTATAAAGGTTGCTTTTTATTTGTCTTGCTTTTGTTTATTTTTCATGATCTATCCTTCACATTTCTATCTTTTACTCCTTTATGACAAGTTTATAGTTTAAAAATATAAGTAATTTTTAATTTTTTGTTACTTGCCTCTGGACCTAGTTTGAGTTTAGTGCATCCATAAAAGTGATGAAATTAGGGTAAGCATAAAACTTAAAAAGAGAAAGGGCAGAGAGGAGATTTAGTTGATGAGTTTAAAGCTATAAGAAGAAATAAAAAGGCTATTTAAAAGGGTAAGGGGCCGTAGTCGAGTATGGTAAGATGCCTGCCTGGGGCTAAACCCTATAGTTAACGGAACGCAGAAGGTATAGCGCCTGCGGAAGTGATCGTGGGTTCAAAAGCAATGTAAATCTGCTGGGAGTCCCACCGGCCCCATTTCTCTTTACCCTTGGTTTCTTTTTTTAACCCCACCCTTTTCTTTTCTTCCATGCTATTAAAAAAACTATGGAGATGCCTGTTACGCCTATTAAGAAGTACATGAGAAGATAGAAAAGTGTTTCTATCGTGAATTCAACGAGAAACAACTTTGTTGCCCATAGAAGTAAAGGATACATAGCGATAAGTATCGCCAGCAACACTAGTCTATCCCAGAAAACCTTAAGTTTCTTTATGTAACCCTCTATTACTCCTCCTGAAAACCACACTGCCAGCCCCAATATTGTTATCCACATATAGCGTATGATGGATTCTGCCAACAAATAGGAAAGTGAATAAACAGTCGTTGTAATTATGAAACTATAAATAAGGTATATGCTAGATACTATTATGAGCATGCCTGAGAGCATCGTGAAGATTTCTATTTTGCCCGTAACAATGTAATGTGAAAACCCTTCTATTTTAAACCCCTTAAATATTAATGTGAAACCCATTATAAAAAGGAAAGCAACTGATATGTAGCGAAGCATGTTTAGAAGATAAAGAATAGCTGCTACAACAAAGAAAACCCCGGGGATACCTAGGAAGATCCTTGTGAAGGATGGATCGCTAAGGTACCTCTTAAGATACCTTAACAGTATTATATAGGTTGTCTCTATTTCTTTGCTCTGCTGCACGATTACCCGTTCAACTGAGATTATTGGGAACCTTGACTGGATTATCGGGATTATGTATTCATCGTCAGCTCCATCTGAGACAAATATCGCTCCTTTAACACTGATCTTCTTTTGTATTTCATCCAGCTGTCTATTTATTTCTTTATCTGCTTTAAAACCCTTGCTCTTATGCCCTGTGACAGTCACAATTTCCAGTTTCTCTCCCTTAACCATAAGCTCATTATATATTTTTATTGCGCCGAAAACGGCATTTGCATCTGATTCCTCAGGATCCTCTAAGAGAAGCCTCTCGGCTACTTTCAAGTTTTCTTCTTTGCCTATTACTGGGCCCTTGTAGCCTGTCTTCTGGCCTATATCGTCGTCTCTGTCCACACAGAGCACCAATATTTTTCCATTTAGCTCTTCGGTGGTCATATGTATCCTTCTTTAACTAGAAGTAAAAATTCATCCATTGAAAGTTTCTCTTTTTTACTCAGTTTTTCTAGAGCATTTTTAATTTTTTGCTTTTTCACTTCCTCCATTTCCTCAAGCATCTTCTGTTTTTCTTTCCTTTTCTCCTCTAAAATCGTGTTTTTAACTTTATTTATTTCACTCTTTACTTTCACCACTTTCCTATGTATTTGATCAGCTTTTTCCTTGAATGGTTGCATTTCCTTATTTATTTTCTCGATTTTAACCCTTAATTCATCGACATGTTCAAAGTACTTTTTCATCTTTTCATGATGATCCTGAGCTAACTTAGCATAAGTTAGGACTTGCTTGTGACATTGGTCATCTTGGAATTTAAGTTTGCCAACTTCTATGTATGCCTCTAACATTTTCTCCCTTATGGTATTTGTTTCTCTGTGTTTTTGGTATTCTCTCTGCAGCTTAGCCAGCTGGTCAATGAGCTTCTTCTCCTGATCAGGCGACATAGGGTTTGTTTGTATGCTCCACTCAAGTTTCTCTATTCTGCCTCTAAGTGACTTAGCCGAGGCTTTAAGCTGCAACTTGGATTCTTTATATTTTTCTCTGTATTTCCTTGCTTTTTTAAGTGCCTCTAACATTTCCTCCCTTATTCTCTGCCTTTCTTTCTTTGCTTTCCTAGCCATTTCATTGTATTTGTCCCTTTCTCTCTTCATTTCCATGGCTTTTTGAAGAAGCTCCCTGTACTTAGCTTTTAACTTTCTTTTCTCCGCTGTATGCTCTTTAACAGCCTTATTATATTTATCTCTCTCTTCTCTCAACTCTAGAAGTTTTTCCTGCAATAAATCTAATTTCCTCGGTAAATCTTTGTTCATTGTGCTCCCATGGATATTTTTTGTCAATGTTGTTCAACGACCAACAGATTTTAAGATTATTATATCCTTTACATGAGCTACAAGGTGGAAAGGAACATTAACCTTTCTACCATCCCTTGTTACAATTTCAAAGGCTGATATCTTGCCTTGGGCCGTATCAAATATTAATTCATCGACCACGCCGACAAACCTTGCATCCGACGTGTATATTTCTTTATCGTATAGAGATGAAGCTTTTATAGGCAAAGATCTCATCCTCATTTAAGTATTATCCTCGCATCTACAACAATTGCATCATTAGAGTATAACTTAATTGGATTTAAATCCATTTCTTTTATGTCATTAGACTCAAGTATAAGGCTAGAAGCTCTGGAGATTATCTTTTTCAAGGACTCAAAGTTAACTGGTTTCTCCCCTCTAAACCCTTTAAGTACTTTGTATCCCTTTATCTCCTTTATCATTTCATCTATATCTAAATCGGTGATGGGAAGAACTCTAAAAGCTACATCGTTGTATACTTCAACGAAAACCCCTCCTAACCCAAACATTATCGTTGGACCAAACTGAGGATCCACAGTTGCTCCAACTATGACTTCTCTCCCCCTTGGATAGTACCTTTGGACTAATACACCACTTACCCTGGCCCCTGGGCAGAGTTTTTTTACATTAGCCATTATTTCATCGTAAGCCTTAAAAAGCTCTTTATCGTCTCTAATATCTAGTTTCACTCCTTTAACATCTGATTTATGAAGTATCTGTGGTGAAAGGACTTTGAGTACAATTGGGTACCCGATTTCTTTAGCTATTTCTGCTACCTCCGTTCTTCTCTTAGCAACCTTTGTTTCGGCTACTGGTATCCCAGCTAACTTCAGCACCTCGTTACATTCGGGTTCCAAAAGAAACTTTCTGCCTTCCCCTCTGGCGACATCAATTATCTTTAAAATTGCCTTTGTTTTCTCTTTCAGTATCATCTGCAACCCCATACAATTAAAGGGTATCCATATACTCTTCAGCCCTTGGAATCTCAGGTTTCTTTCCTTTTCTTTTCCTTATATTAATGGCTATTTCATTTGAAAGCTTTTCAGGAACTATTTCCCAATGTGAAAAAGTGTTTTGCCAAAAAGCTTTTCCACTTGAAGCCTTTCTCATTATGCTTGCAAATCCTATTGTTTCAGCTACTGGAATATATCCGTAAACAATTGACAAGTGCTGCCTCTCCTCCATTCTCTCAATCCTTCCCCTTTTACTGGTTATCACCCCGATGACTTTGCCTAACGTGTCTGTGGGCACTGTTACTTGTATTTTATATATTGGCTCCATTAAAATTGGCTCCGCTGAAAGCACAGACCCGTAAACTGCTCTCCTTATTGCTGGCATGACCTGAGCAGGCCCTCTATGAACAGGGTCCTCATGGATCTGAACATCGGTTAGCGCTATTTTAACCCCTCTCAAAGGCTCACCGCAAAGCGGACCTTCCTTTGTCGACCATCTGAAGGCACTGATTATCATTTCTCTTACTTCATCTAAGTACTGAACACCTGAAGTTCTGTTAACGAATATATTCATGTAATCGTCTATGACCCATATGTTCCTTGCATCTGAAGCATTCCATCTGGCCTCTTCTCTGAGAATCCTTGCTCTCTCTCTCCAAGGCATATCACTTGTCACTTTCCCATCTTCAAGAAGCTTCATCGTTTCATCATTTAAGGGCTCAGCTACAAGCCAAAATCTATTATGTTTATTGGGTGACTTTGCTAGTACAGGTTGAGAGGAGGAACCTCTAACTGTTTCCCTGTAAACTACAACAGGTGGTGAAGTGACTATTTCTATTCCCGTCTCTCTTATATTGTTTATAACTATTTCGATGTGAAGTTCACCCATCCCTGAAATCAATGTTTCCCCTGTTTCCTCGTTAATCGTGTAGACCAGGTTAGGGTCCTCGATTGATGTTTTCCTAATGTACTCTATAAGCTTAGGTAAGTCTTGAGGTCTCTTCGGCTCAATAGCCATGGTTACAACAGGCTCTGTTACATATTTTATCTTTTCAAATGGGGGGAAATTAATGTATTCAGGAGTAACTATTGTTTCACCTGCCCTGGCCGAGGGTAAACCCAGTAGAGCCACAATATTGCCCGCGGGGAGTTCTTTGATAATTTCTCTGTCAGCCCCCATGTAAAGTGAAACTTGTTGGATTCTATGCATACTTCTAGCCATTAACAAGAAAACTTCGTCTCCCTCATGTATCGTACCGGAAAGTATTCTTCCAGTTGTGACGGCCCCTGCATGAGGATCTATGTTAATTTTGTTTACAGAGATAACCAGAGGGCCATTTTCATCACATTTAACCATGGATTTTCCGATTTCACTATTTAAATCCCCTTTCCACAGGGCAGGAATCCTGTATTTCTGGGCTTCAAGGGGGCTTGGTGTGTTCTTGATGACCATGCCAAGAATTGCTTCGTGAAGAGGAATTTCTCTTTGCAACTCCTCGACTCTGTTTTCCAAGTATGCATCAATGACATCAGAAAACATAAACCCTCTTTTCTTAGCCATTTCAAACGTTAGACCCCATTTGTCAATGGCTGAACCAAAAGCTACATTTCCTTTAGCAAAGCTAACTTGCCATTTATCCCTGTATTCAGGCTCAGCGTATATATTTATTAAGCGATTGTAATCTCTAATTATCCTTTCAAGTTTCTTTTGAATACCGGGGGGCTTTAACCTCAGCTCTGTGATCAACCTGTCAACCTTGTTTATGAAAAGAACAGGTTTAACCCTCATCTCAAGGGCTTGCCTAGTGACGGTTTCTGTTTGAACCATTACTTCCTCTACAGCGTCTACTACACATATAGCTCCGTCTATGACCCTTAAAGCTCTTGTAACATGGCCAGTGAAATCTACATGACCAGGAGTGTCAACCAAGTTAATAACATATCTATCACCCCCAAACCTGTGCAGAAGAGAAATGTTGGCACTTTTGATAGTGATGCCCCTTTTCTGTTCAACCTCTAAATAATCAAGTTTTCTTGCTTGACCTGCCGTCTTCGGTGAAAGAATACCTGCTGCAGCTAGGAGACTATCTGACATCGTCGTCTTACCATGGTCAATATGGGCTATAATCCCTACATTCCTTATCCTTTCCTTTTGATGCATAAGGCTTATCAGTGACTCCATCTCTATTTTCGGCATATTTAATCATCCTTTCAGTTTAAGTAACTGTCATTAACAGAGATCCCTTTTAAACTCGAACACCTTTCAGTTTCTGGGGAGGGTCAAGGTACTTTTATGTAGGTTATGTCTTTAAAAATCCCGTGGTTAACCGTCTAGGCCTTAAAACCGAAAGTCTTTACTCAGCCAATGTTTATATCTTCAATGAACATCGGAGTTTTAGCTTTGCATAAATGGCCTTTACCTTTAAATTTGTTTAGAGTTCCCTATGAATTCACTAAATCAGAGCCCTTTTCTCCCTAACGATAAATCCATTCTTAAATCATTTAAATATTCTCGAGCAAGTGGGGGAACCTAGAGGAGAGGAGGTTCCTTATAGCCTCCCTTACTAGGTCACTCCTTGAGTAATATATTTTCCTCTTAACAAGGACGTCGATAGCTTCAACGTAGTTCATGGGTAAAGATATTGATATAACGGTTGTTTCACCGCCTTTTCTTTTCACTCTCCTTGACATGTTAACCTACACCTATTTTAACTCCCAATTTTTTAAGGAGTACAGAGTTAAATCGTTCATTTAACCAGTAGTAAAGTTAATTTTCCATTAAATCAACTTACAAAGGTATTTAACGCCTTAGAAGTACCGGGTTTATGTAATCAAAGGGAGTTGAAATGTTTTATTTCACATATAACTTTACCTAAAAAGGACATAAATAAAAACCCTTTTAAAAGGTTTGGAATATATAAGGTAACCTCGGGTTCATAAATAAAGAGGGATAAGGAAGCCCAAATAGGCTCGGTTGGTGCTTAAATCAATTTTTTGTTCCATTTTAACCTGGAACAAATATTACACTATGGAAAAAACGAGAGGGGGGTCCTCTTAAACAAGGACTGTTTTAAGCCTCTATACTGTGTAAGTGATTAAAAATGTCCATTGCAGATTTGGGTTTAAGAAACAATCCTTTTGAGGAATTAACGAGCCTATGGATCTTAGATGAGGAAAAATTTTTTGTTAAACAGAGAGAAGACTTTGTAATAGATGAAATTACAAATGAAGCTATGGCAGCAGAAGGCTCAGGGTTGGTCTTCTTAGTTGGGGAACTTGGATATGGAAAAACAATCAGATTATCAAGGATAAGAAAAAGGTTTTTAAGGAAAGGAGCCTTCTGTTCATTTGTCACAGTTGAACCAGGGATTATAAGTAGCTCTATCAGGAAGATGCTCATAGATTCAATTAATAACCGCAGAGGAATATTAATGTCCCTAAAAAGGAAACTGAGGTTCCCCATGTACACCGAAATAGAAAAGTTGCACAATGGCAGCCTGTCGCCTACAAAAGCAGCAGATATCATCATTGATTCAATGCTGACCAACACCCCATCTTCAATCTTAATCGATGACCTGCAGAACATATATTTCTCCTCCGCTGAATGGCGTTTCTACTTGATAGAGATGCTTAGACACCTTGTGAGCAGCATGCCTGAAGGTTTACTTTTCCTTGTCTCAGTTACTCCACAGGCATATGAGCTTCTTGAAAGAGATTTCTCGGCTTTCACTTCCAGGGTTCACGCTGTGACAAGGATATCTCCTTTAAGTAACGAGGAAGCCATTGCTTTTACACAGAAGAGACTTTCAAGGTTTAGGTTGCAGCCTGTGGGTGACGCTTTGTTTCCGTTTTCGGAGGAGGTAATTGAAAGAGCCAATGAACATGCAAAAGGTGTACCCTCGGAGCTGATCAGGATACTTGACCTTTGCATCAAGATAGGTGTTAGGAAAAGAGTTGAAAGGATAACAGATGAAATATTTGATCTTTATCTGTACCTAGAGACCCCTGTTCAAAAGGCCTTGGTAAACGCTCCATTTACCCTGAAAAGAGAATTTAGGATAATGCTTGAAACATTTCAAGATGAGCCCTTCACTCTTGATCAGGTAGCAATTGAAATGGGTATACCACTCGAAAAAGAATTTTTCAGGGTAGAGGAGTTAGCAGATTTAAATGTGGTGAAGAGAACCGGTAAGAATTACATTGTAAACCAAGGATTACTAAAGGAAGTTAGGAAGAGGAAAATAGAGATACTAGGGTAAAAGAATCTAGAAAAAGGTAAGAATTAAAAATTTTGCAGGTTAGTACCAAAAGATGGTGTAAATAATGGAACAGGAAACAGAGAAGGTAAGCGAAATTGAGAAAATCAAAGGAGTTGGACCTGCAATAGCTAGTAAACTAAGAGAAAACGGTTACACAACAATTGAATCTGTAGCTGTGGCAACAGCTACAGAGCTTGCATCAGCGATAGACATAAGTGAGACAACAGCCAACAAAATAATTAAAGCAGCACAGTCTTTATTAAAAATAAAGTTTATGACAGCAAAAGAACTTTTTGATAAGATAAAAGAGATTTCAAAAATAACCACAGGCTCAAGAGAACTTGACAGGATACTTGGTGGGGGCATAGAGACAAAGGGGATAACCGAGTTCTTCGGGGAATACGCAACAGGTAAAACTCAAATATGTCATCAGTTATCTGTGAACGTGCAATTAGAAAGAGAAAGGGGGGGGCTTGAGGGAGGAGTTATATACATCGACACAGAGGGTACATTTAGACCTGATAGAATAGAACATATGGCTAAAGCTCTTGATCTGGATCCAGATCGGGTCCTATCAAACATAATATATGGCAGGGCTTATAGCACGGATCATCAACTCTTCTTGGTGAAGAAACTGGATGAAATTATTGTTAAAAACAATGTGAAGTTGATAGTAGTCGACTCTGTTGTTTCACATTTTAGAAGCGAGTTTCCAGGCAGGGAAAGCCTTGTTAAAAGACAGCAAAAACTCAATAAACACTTACATGACCTTCTCAGGATAAGCGATATCTACAACTGTGCAGTTGTCGTCACGAACCAAGTAATAGCCAGACCTGATGTCTTTTATGGTAACCCGATAATCGCTGCTGGAGGAAACATAGTTGCCCACACAGTTACAACAAGGGTTTTTCTGAAAAGAGGGAAAAACAACATAAGGAATGCCAAAATAGTCGACAGCCCCTGTTTGCCCAGCGACGAAGCAGAGTTTAGGATAACAGAGGATGGAATACAGGACTCTTAGAGGAGTTATATGAAAAACCCGTTTTTAAAAAATGTTCAGGCCAATTTGGATGATGTAATTCAACTGGTTGAGGTAAATAAGAGTTGAGCACACTATCTGATAGAAGATTTAACACGGAGTTGATTAAGTTGCTCGACAACGTTGTAACAGTAAAGACAAAGTCAGGAGAAACCTTTACAGGTGTGCTAATAGGTTATGACCGTGGGACACTTAGTTTATGTCTAAGCGATGTAAAAATAAATAAGAAGAAGTATCACAGGGTATTTATTTCAGGTAACAATGTGTTAGAGATATTGAAGGAAGAAAGCATTATAGACCTTAAAAAAATAGCTGAGGAATTAAACAAAGTGTTTCCAAACATGGTTGAGTATTATGAGGACGCAGGTATGATAATGGTCGTTAAGCAGGTTAAGGTTACAAGGGAAGGAGTAGAGGGTAAAGGACCCATAGCAGAAAGAGTGAAAACCATATACGAAAGACTTGTCAAAGAAAGCACAGTTAGATAACCTCCAATGATCTGCTCGGTTTCTCCTTAACCTTTTTCTTAAGAATTTTAGAAAACATTTTATCTATATCTTCAGCCCTTTTACTTAGCTCTTTAATCTCCTGTAAATCCACTTCTATGTTTAACAGTTGAGACAACACATCTAATATTTTTTCAGATGCAGTTAAACTATTTCGCGATGGATATTTAGATATTAAAACTATGTTATTGAATCCCCTTTTCCTTAGAAAAGCAGACAGGTAACCTTCAATTCCGTAAAAACGACCTTTATATGGTTTGACTCCAAATTTTTTCAGTTTAGTAACTAGCTTCCAATCTTCAGAGGCCCCATAAACCTCTAATCTCTCATTCCGTGACTTTAACCCGTTAACTAAAATGGTAAGATTAGGCCTTATTAAATCAATGAAATCAGAGAAAACCTTTGCAAACCCATAGTAGTCCTTTTGTTCGACCACAGAGTTCCCAAGGAGCAAGTATATACTCTGTCCCTCACAATTGACATAGTAAAGCTTTAAATGAGGCATGAGAATAGTTCCATCTGGCATGATCGACACAAAACTTGAAAAACCGTGGAAGTAGAACTCAGCAGCTTCATTAGCTTTTAGGGAATTAACCAGGTATCTCACTGCGTTAAACCCTGTTGAATCAGGGTTAGGGCACTCTCCTATAAAGATAGAGTTTTTATGCAATTTTTCCTTCCTAAATTTAATGACTGCACCGTCGAAAACAATTTTTTCCATCACGTCTAGCCTCACATCTTTTTGCTCTGCTTCATAATGAATATCTTCAGTAACCTGTCCTCGGCAACTGCAACAGTGCCTATGCTTTTGACAGTGCTCGAGGGAACCAGTAAAAGACCGCCTTTGCTCTTTGGGAGATTTTTAACCGTTTCTGGAAGTTCAGGGGGGCTCTTATCCGGCAATGCACATAGATAAAACAAAACCTTGCCTGTTTTCTCGTCGATGATTAAGTCTCTTATGTAGCCTATTTCGTATCCTAAATCGCTAAGCATAGGTTTATCTTTCAATTTGTATGCGTAAATTTTCATGCTTCATCAACCATGACTCCCATATATGAGGCACTGAAAAATTTAATAACACATATGGCTAATTTAAATTGGTATCAAAAAATAACGAATAAATGGGCCGGTGGTCTAGAGACCAGTGATAAAGGCTGAAGGTATGACGCCACCTTCACGTTAACTGGAAAAGGTGGAGGTCGTGGGTTCGAAAGAAAAACAGAAAGTCCCACCCGGCCCATCCAATCCAGTCGAGACTTAATTAATCCTCTTGCAGATTAAATGTTTCCTTCTGTCTTATTTTATGTTATTTTCAAGGTAACTGCTCAGCATCGATGGCAAGTTATAACTTTTAACGCTGATTTATTTTATAATTTTTAAAGATTTTAGAGATTCTTAACCACAGTATCTGCCGCTATGCCGATGGTTACCGGATTTTCGAGAAAAAACTTTATTTTACAGACTGCCAGAGTAAATGAAGACCATTAATGCATATTTCATTTTTTAATAGTTCCTTTTTTCTTTGCCCTTAGGTTTTTTCCTCTACAGCGACGACACTTTATTGCTTTTAAAGGATTTTTGGCCCCACAGTCCCTACAAACCTTGTAGTGCAACCTGTGTCTGTAAGCTATTTCTAAATCTTCTAAATCAATGTGAGACATAGATACATCCCTACTAATCAACTAATTTTTGCTGTTCTTTTTTTTAGTTAATCCCTTCTTTCATGTTGGTACAGATATATAAATGGCTTAGTTATATTGTGTCTTTAAGCTAAAATTTTACTCTATATGACCCTTTGCACGAGGAAATTTATGTTTTTTAATAGCTTTTTTTCATGCGGGGCTGTTAAAATGTCTCGAGAGGGTTTAGAGAAAAGACTTTTTTCTTTTATAAAGAAAAAGAAAGTTGTCCACTTACGTAAGATAATAACAAGTTTCCCTGAGGATTTAAAAGAAATCTTAGAGACATTAAATAAGATGAAGGAAAAAAATATAATAGAAGAAGACTTCCACGGAGGTTATAGATTCTTTTATGTAATTAAAGAGGAGAATGTCGATTTAGAAAGAGAGGAAAGGGGAGGAACAAATGAAGAGGAATCTACCGAGAGAACAGTTGCTACATGACGTTTATTTTTAAATGAAGAAGTAAATTATATTTTCGTGAAAATCTAACATAGGGATGACTATGGGTCTCCCTCAATTGAAATTAGTCTCTGTAAGAATCTTTAGCTAATAGTTTTGGATGTACATTTTTGTTTCCATAGCGTCTTTTCCAAAAAGAGGAGACTTAACTGTGAAAATGATTAAGCTACCTTTCTGTAAGATATGTTTAAAAACAGGCCTCCTCTGTTCAGCGTGCCAGGAAAAGATAAAGAAAGGTTTATACAAGGAAAAGGATTTAGAGATCAGCAGAAGGATATTAGAGTTTGCTGAAAAAGAAAAAGGCCTGGCTGAAATGGAATACAAAAAATCAATCGAGAGAAATGGGGTGCTAGTACTCGTGTTCGGAAGAGGAAGCTTAAATAAACTTATGTCTTCAAGAGGGATAAAGCTGATAAAAATTCTTGAAAAAGAATTTAAACAAGAAATAAGGGTTATAGAAGAAGGTAACCGGCAGGAAATAATCAGAAACTTGATACCTGCAACCATTAAAAGCTATAACACTATTTATTATCCTGGTGAACTTACAGTCCTAAATATAAAGATTGACCCACAAGGCTATAAAAGGATAAAATCCAAGAAAGACGCTTATGAAAGCTTAATAAGGGAAATTATAGGAATAAACTATGTTCAGATTTCAGCTTAGTCTTTCCGATTTTGAAGGGAGGCCTTCATGAGTTCACCTAGCAGAACCGTAGCGTAGCTTCCTTTTGGTAATAAGAAAAATAGGCTTACATCTCTATCTCTAACCTTAAAGGAGAAGTGAACAGGTTCCATGTATATTCTCCTAAGACCCCCTGGGGCGCTGACCCCTGGTATTTCGTCTATATAGAAATCCTCTGATTTCACTCCTTCCCTTGATAACACATAATCGATGATCTGCTTAACCTCGCCCTGAAAGAAAAGAGTTCTGTATCCGATAATGGGAAGATAAACATCATATTCACTTAGCTTTAACCCTTCAATTTTTTTAGCTGTTCTCTGGTTAAATACGAGCATCATCTTCTTTTTCTTTAGCCAGATTAACTCTCCTTCGATGGGTTCTACAAATGAAGGATTTCTCTTTAACCTTTCAGAAAGCATTAAGTTGAATAGATACGATTGATAGCTTGAAACAAATATTTTAAGGTATTGATAGGGAAGTCTTCTAAGCCGATTCACATGATCATTTTGAGCCTTTTCATGAGCAATGTAAAAAGATTTTACGTAAAGAAGTGTTTTTTGTTTTAAAATGAGCCTTAACGCTTCTTTAAAGTTTCTTTTCACCAACGCCTTTCCAATTTGATAATTGAAGGGTTCACTATAACCGAATCTTTGTAATCCATAGAAATTTGGGATTGATTTTTTCCCCGCGGCTTCACAAAGACAATTTAATTTTTCATTCAAAGGAGAGACAGACTCTTTCAACCTTCTAATCTTCACATGAAAAGAGTTTCCAATATGGCACCCTAAATAAACTTTTAAACCCGACCATCCTAGAGGGAAAATCTTTAATCGTCCATACGCCATGTAAATTGTTTTTTTGACACTTTTATTTGCTGGTAAACTTATCCTTTGATATGAAACAGCATCCTTGTCCTTTATGCCTGCGTAGCCCACTGCGTTTAAAGGTATCCCTAACTTTTTTGACAATATGTGTAGGGCTCTGAACATATCTATTCCTCTTTTTATAAGTAACAAATGAAAGTGCCCTCTTTTTTCATACCAAACGGTTTTACTGTAACTTCTAGGCATTACCTCGGCTACTACAAAATCCTCAGGTCTATCTTTTATTGTTCCACCGACTCCCTCAAAATCTGTTGAGTAGATTTCGATGCCTATTTTCCTTGAAAGCTCATCGACATCAGTCCTCAAACCTTAATTCACCCTTTAAAAGAGGTAAAGAGCCTGTCAACTTGTCTATTATAGACGACTCCCAAGGACCAAGTCCAAGAGCAGTTACAGTGCCTGGTTCTAGTTCTGTGAGACCTGCGTTCCTCACCAATGAACATGGAATGCCCAGAGACCTAGCTTTTTCATATAAATTCAGAAGCTTTCCTTTACTTTTCACGTAAACAACGACTTTCTTTGCGCCTTCAGCATTCCATTTCTTAAGCATCTGTGAATCTTTGACGCTTAACATCGATAAACAAGATGCATGGCATGCTTGAACACATAGTTTGCCAATGCTTATATTTAAGTCGGTTCTTAAAACGATAACTTGTTTTACTTCATGATTCAAGGCCTATTGCCTCTTTGAAAACCTTTAAAGTTTCAAGGGCTGTTTTTCTCCAAGAGAAATCCCTCACGTGCTCTAAGCACTTCAGGGAAATTTTAATTCGAAGCGAATCATTTGCAAGAAGTTCTGCACATGCGTGATAGATCGCCTCCACATCTCCAGAGGGAACTAGGAATGGATAATTTCTCCCCATCAGCTCTCTTACTAATTCAGGTATACCTCCAACGTTAGAAGCCACAAATGGAACCCCAGATGAAGCTGCTTCTAGCAGTGAAAGACCGAAGCTTTCGAAAAGTGAAGGGAGAACAAAGATGTCTGCACAGCGCATCACAAACGGCATTTTGATGTATGGCTGAACCCCTAAGTTAATAATTCTGTCAGCTATTTCTTTATCTAACCCTTTATACAAATCTTTTTGAGGAATTCTTCCGGCGATGAGCAAATAAAGGTCTCTAAAAGTGTTGCTTAGCTTTTTAAAGGCCTCTAAAAGATAAATAAGTCCCTTTATCTTACCTGAGCTGCCCACAAAAAGGATGTACTTTCTGTTTCTCTTCAGGTTAAGAATCTCTCTAGCTTTATCCTTAGGAATAGAGGTATTGAAGAGAACTGTGTTTACTCCCCCTCTGACAACAGACACCTTCCCGCTTGAAACCCCGAGTTTCGATATTTCCCTTTTAAGGAAAGAACTAACGGCTATTACCTTTTCTGAATTATTTGCTGAGAAAGTAAAAATTCCCCTGTAAAAAAGGTTTTTTGAAGCATTGAGAACATCTGAGCCATGACAAGTGACCACTAAAGGAAAATCTCTAACTTTTTTAGCTAAAGAAGCTGAAAAACCTGAAATAGTTGCAAAGTGAGCATTTACAATAGTTTTTTCATTTAAATCCTCTTTTAAAAGATGTAGCATACTTAGAAGCGTGAACGAGGCTCCCCTTATAAAGGGGGCGTTCAGCGTTCTCACGGACACAACTTTTTCATCTAAGTAGGGTTTACCGTAGCTGTAAGTTACAACTTTAACTTTCAGCCCTAATTTGATTAATTCTTGTACTAGCTCCCCAGAATAAATTTCCGCGCCGGCTGGTTTTGGATAATAGCTCCCTAAAATGTAAACTCTATACATAAAGACCCCTTTGAAAAAAGCCTTGAAGCTTTGTGAAACTATATTTTCTATGCTTCATTAAGAGAATAAATTATAATATTTAGGAAATAAATGTTCTTATAGAATTGAAAAATAGGGGTAAAACAATTAGTTACCTTAACTGTGTAAAATATAATTAATGGGCCCGGCGGGACTTCCAGATACTCCTTTGAACCCGCGATCTCCGGCTTTCCACCCAACCGCAGGCCGACGCGTTCTCCGTCTGCAAATATGCATATCCGGGCTGCGCCACGGGCCCTTCTCATTTTGTAGAGTTCAGCTTCGAATATATCTAAAATATAAATTTCACCTATCTCTTATAAAGGAAACTGTAATTTTCAAAACTATTATTAGGCTATAAGTTCTAGCAGATGAAAATAAGTGATCAAATATTTACATTTATTCTCAAAGAAAAGAAAATTTTTGACATTGATATATGTTTTGCTGATCAGTTTTCCAATTCTTCAGGCTAATTTTGCAAATGGACAAGCTAAGAGGTATGATGCAATAATTGTAAGAGGGGACCTTCCCGTTGAGTGGATAATAGCCCAGTCCTATGCAAACAAGAGAGGAATCCCTGTCCTTCAACTTACTAATCCTCGGAGATTAGACGAAAATACAACCGCTCTTTTAAAGGGGCTGCTGCTTTTCGGTGGGAGAAACATACTGATACTGGGAGATGTAATTCCGAAAGGAGTCGAGGAGGAGATAAGAAAAATGGGTTTCTCGGTTGACAGGATTAAAGGTGTTACGAGAGTTGACACAGCTGCAGCTGCAGCTGTGGAGTTATGGGGAATGAATGCAACCGCTGCAGTGTTAGTTGATGGTTGGAGGGATGATTTTTACATGCTTTCTCTATCTATTTCCCTGAAAGAGAACGCTCCCATCCTTTTCATCAGACCTGATGAGGTTCCTTACACAGTTAAGAGTGTTTTAACTGAAAAATTATTAAATGTTAAAGTGGTTTACTTAATTAACTCTAAATTTAATGAGAAAATAATTAAAGACTTGAAAGGACAAAGGTTTAAACTTGAAATATTAACTCCTAACAATCTAAGCTATAAGCCCAGAGAAAAAAGTTTTATGGAACTCTTAAAAGAATATTTACTTTATCTCGCAGACTTAAGGCTTTTTATAGGTTTAGTGATCGGAGTAATCGTTTTTTTGTCTCTTGCAATTAGATTCAGGGGATCTAGAGCCAGGAGAGTGGAAGACTTTGTCGATAAGTTCCTGACATATGACGAACGGAGGATCTTTGAAGAGGTGCTTAAAAAAGGCAGAGTCAAGCAGGAGGACTTACCCAAGCTAACAGATCTATCAAAGCCAACAGTTAGCAGAATACTTACAGAGTTAACCATGAGAAACATCTTAAAAAGGGAAAGAGCAGGAAAAACATACATAATTACCGTGTCAGATGAATTAAGGTGTTAAGATCCACTTATCAGCATTCACAACAGGAAAATGCCTAAACCATTTTATGAAAAAAGAATTTTAAGGGAGTAAATTGATGAGAAATAATGAGTAGATCCTCTGTATAACTAATGGAATTTAACCGAAAAACAAATAATATTAAAAAGGGTAATTCAACTATCCTCAATATAACTAAAAAAAGTTAAGCAGTTTAAAGAAGAAATAAAGGTTTTCATTAAGAGTGCACCTAAAACCTATGTTTTTAAATCAAGAGGGAACCTGGGCCATGGATGAGTTACTATATAATCATAGAGAAGCATAACAGTTATCAGAGCCGAGATGATGCGAATGAAGGAATTAGTTCTTCATTTATGTATAAGTTGTGGGAAAAAAATTTACCCTGGAAGTAAATCAATATCTTTTAAATGCCCAAGCTGTGAAAAGGTAGAAATCCATAGATGTGAAACCTGCAGAAAGTTTGGCAATGAATATATTTGCCCTAGCTGCGGCTTTGTTGGCCCTTAAAAAGAGAGGATCATCATGAGCATGTTAGTTTTATTAACGATTTCCCCTGAGTCAGTTGATACTGACATTGGCGATTTAGAGAAAAGGGTAAGACTGGAAGTAGAGAAAAAAGGGTCCCTCATAAAGATTGAGAGGGAACCGGTCGCATTTGGTTTATTTAGCCTCAAAGTTACAGCCTTACTCGAAGAAAACCCTGATCTTTTAAATAAGTTAGAAGACTCACTAAGCAACATTGGAGGAGTTAAATCTGTCCAAGTTAAGAGTGTTTCCAGGTCGTTTTAACACTCAAAACCAATTTAATTTTTCCTTTCTTTTCTCAATAAAAGAGGGATGAGTCCTTGAATGTTTCCCTTAGAGTTGCAAATGCGAAAATCGAGGATGTAGGTAAAGGAATCGTCAGGATAGATACTGAGACAAGAAGAAAACTGAATCTTAACATAGGCGATGTCGTGAAGATAACAGGTGGGAAGACAACGGCTGCTATTGTCTGGAGAGCTTATCCTGAAGATGAAACCCTCAGTTTAATAAGAATGGATGGTATAACGAGGAAAAATGCTGATGCAAGTTTAGGAGACAAGGTTACAGTAGAAAAAGCTGATGCAAGAGAAGCTGAGAAAGTGATCTTGGCCCCACTAGAGGCTAAAATAAGTGGAAACATCAAAAGAATAGTTAAAAAGGTGTTACTTGGTACACCAGTTGTAAAAGGAGATTTAAAACCCGTCACTATTTATAGACACACTGTTAATTTTAAGGTGATAGGCACAAAGCCTAAGGACCTAGTTTTAATCCTCACCGACAACACAGAAATTATCGTAAAGGAGAAAACAATACCCAGTGAGCTTAATGTTCCATATGTAACCTATGAGGACATAGGGGGTTTGAAAGAAGAAACTCAAAGAATACGGGAAATGATCGAGCTTCCCCTCAAACACCCTGAATTGTTCAGGAAGCTGGGGGTTGAACCACCTAGTGGCGTCTTACTTTACGGTCCACCTGGTTGTGGAAAAACACTTTTGGCAAAAGCCGTTGCAAACGAGACAGAGGCAAACTTCATAGCAATAAACGGACCAGAAATAATGAGCAAGTTCTACGGGGAATCCGAAAGAAAACTTAGAGTGATATTCGAGGAAGCTAAGAAAAAGGCTCCAAGCATAATTTTCATCGATGAATTAGATGCAATAGCCCCAAAAAGGGAAACAGTTGCAGGAGAGGTTGAAAGAAGAGTGGTTGCTCAATTACTTGCTCTAATGGATGGATTAGGATCGAGGGGTAAAGTGGTAGTTATAGGGGCCACTAATAGGCCAAATGCCTTGGAACCTGCGTTAAGACGCCCAGGTAGATTTGACCGTGAAATAGAGATAAAAGTTCCAGATAGACACAGTAGATTAGAGATATTAAAAATCCACACAAGAAACATGCCCCTTAGCAAAGATGCAGATCTAGAGGAGATAGCTGGTTTAACCAATGGCTTTGTAGGCGCAGATTTAGCCGCCCTTACTAGGGAGGCGGCTTTAATCGCGTTAAGAAGATACATACCCAAAATAGACCTTGAGAAAGGGATAATACCACCAGAAGTACTTGAAAAAATAGAGATAAAAATGAAGGATCTCAGAGAAGCCCTTAAAAGAGTCCAGCCGAGCGCTCTTAGAGAAGTAATCTTCGAACCTGTGAATGTAACATGGAAAGATGTAGGTGGGCTTAGAGAAGTGAAAAACAGGCTCAGAGAAGCAGTTGAATGGCCTTTAAAGTACCCAGAGGAAATAAGGGAGATGGGGGTTGAACCACCTAGTGGCGTCTTACTTTACGGTCCACCTGGTTGTGGAAAAACACTTTTGGCAAAAGCCGTTGCAAACGAGACAGAGGCAAACTTCATAGCAATAAACGGACCAGAAATAATGAGCATGTGGGTTGGTGAAACAGAGAGGGCATTAAGGGAGATTTTCAGGAAAGCCAGGCTTTCAGCCCCAGCTATAATTTTCTTCGACGAAATAGATTCTATAGCGCCAAGGAGAACAGGTTTCAGTGGAAACGGCGGTGTAACTGACAGAACTGTGAGCCAACTGCTAACGGAAATAGGTGGAATAAAGAAAACAGATAGCATCGTGGTTATAGCAGCCACTAATAGACCTGACATGGTAGATCTTGCCCTTCTGAGACCCGGAAGACTTGAAAAAATCCTATATGTTGAGCCACCTGACTTCTATTCAAGGATAGAGATATTAAAGATTTACACCAAGAAAATGAAGCTGAGGAAAGATGTAGACTTTGAGAAGTTATCTGAGAAGATGGAAGGGTATAGTGGTGCAGACATAAAAGCTGTTTGTAGGGAAGCTGCCTTTCTTAAGCTAAGAAAAAACAGTATGAAGCCTGCTGAAGTTGGAATGCAGGAGTTTGAGGAAGCACTACTCTACATTTCACCCTCATTGACACCTGAGATAATAAATTGGTATAGAAAATTTGAGGAGAGATATAAGAAAGCGATAACGAAGGAGCTTTCAATGGAAACAATGTAAGTGTTGAAGTTTTATGGTTTGGAGAGAAAAACCTTTAAAGAGCGTAATTTTAGAAATACTAAACAAACGTAAAGTAATATTAAGCAATAAACTAATCGAATTAGTCGAGCAGAGGATCCCTGATGTTTCCGAAAGCATGGTTTTTAAAGTGCTCATGTCATTAGAAATCAACAGAGTTATATCTGTTACACCTGTAAATAAGAAGCAAAAGAAAATAGAGTTAATTATGAATCAATACTTTTAAAGCTTCTCCTGCTAAGGGATAAATATGGGCGTTAAATTAAAGGATATAGTGAATGAACAACCAATAGACCTTAAAGACCTCTCAGGAAAAGTTGTATGTATAGATGCACTTAACACACTTTATCAGTTCATAGCCAGGATAAGGCAACCGGATGGATCCCCACTACGAGACCACAAAGGGAGAATGACAAGTCATCTCTCAGGCTTATTCTACAGAACAATCAACTTGCTCGAGGAAAAAATAAAACCCGTATACGTCTTTGACGGTAAACCTCCAATGTTAAAAGAAAAAGAGATAGTTAGAAGGAAAGAAATAAGGAAAGGGGCAGAGGAAAAATGGAAAGAGGCTCTTAGGAGAGGCGACCTTGAAGAAGCCAGGAAGTATGCTCAGGCGGCTGGTCAAATAACAGATAAAATGATCGAGCAGACTAAGAAACTGCTCAACTTCATGGGAATACCTTACATAGTTGCCTTGGAGGAAGGAGAAGCCCAAGCGGCTTACATCGTTAGAAAAGGAGATGCATGGGCTGCAGCATCACAGGACTTTGATTCGCTTGTTTTCGGTTCACCTATACTTATCAGAAACCTAACAATAAGCGGAAAAAGGAAATTGCCAGGCAGAAAAGAGTACATACAGGTTAAACCCAGCGTCATCCATCTCAGTGACGTGTTAAGGGAAAACCAGATAACGAGAAGAGAACTTGTACTTGTAGCCGTGCTTATAGGAACCGATTTCAATAAGGGAATAAAAGGAGTGGGGCCTAAAACAGCGATAAAACTAATCAAGAAATATGAAGGTGATATATTTGAAATCTATAAAGCAAAAAACACTAATCCTCCTGAAAACCTGGAAGAAATAATCGATTTATTCATGGATCCAAAAGTTAAAAAAGAGTATCAAATGAAATGGAAACAGCCGAAAGAAGAAGAAATAGTCAGTTTCCTATGTGATGAACATGATTTCTCTTATAAAAGAGTTAAAAAAGCCTCTAAGAGACTTATTGAAACATATAATTCCTTGTTTGCTGTTACAGGTCTGGAAAAATGGCTGTAACTAGCTGCTTTGATTCTTACCAACCTAGGGCATTTAATTTTTGTTTGTAAAGATAAAGATATTCCCCAGACCTCACAGGGGGCTTTTGGTAAAGCTGTTACATCTTTTTATGAACTCTAACCTAGTACCCTACACCTCAATAACATCTTTATACTCTTCTAAATCGTGTTTATTTTGTCGAGTAGTAGAAAGATGTAGCTAGAGACGCCTCCCGTCTATGTCATAGTCCATCCATACTTTCCCTTCAAGGGAACAAAGGCGACTGAGCTTAACTCATCTCTTACGATCTCTCTCTTAACCTTTTTAACAAGTACTAGGCGTTGAAAAAAGGAGGAACCTAGAGGGATTAAAAGGGCACCTTTATCAGAAAGTTGCTCGATTAAAGGAGGAGGAATATTAGGTGCAGCTGCAGTTATAGCTATCCTATCAAATGGAGCCTTCTCAGGAAACCCTAAGCCACCATCTCTACAAATAACTGTCACTCGATCATCGTAACCTGCACGTCTCAAATTCACCCTTGCAAACTCGCATAGCTCAGGCACTATCTCTAAACTATATACATGCCCCCATTTCTCTCTGGGTAGATGAGAAGGAGAAACCATTTCCGCCATGACTGCTGCATTGTAACCTGATCCTGCACCTATTTCAAGAACTTTTAAACCAGGCTTTAAACGAAGATACTCAGCATACATGCAAACCATGTGAGGAGCAGAAATCGTCTGGCCATAACCTATCGGAAGAGGAACATCACTATAAGCTTGGTTAATATATTCAGGTAAAACAAAAACTTCTCTTGGAACTTTTTTAAAAGCTTTTATAACTTCTTCGGATTTTAGAATACCAGATCTAATATAATATTTGATAAGCCTTTCTTTAGCCTCAACTAATTTATCCATGGTCTCAACCAAAACAATAAATTAATGGGAAAATAAAACTTAACCAGGTTTCTCTACAACTGTTAATTATTATACATATATTTTATTGAAAAAGTTAGTTGAAAGATTTTATTAAAAAAGCTTGCAGTTAAGCATTTGAAACCAAGAACAAACGATACTTCAGAGTTAAATAAACTTCAACGACTTTCTACCTTCTAGTTATTTTAAAGCTTTAAGCCATCTTTTTGGCTTAGAGCCCTTCAAGGTATTTCTTTAACAAGAAATCATTTATTTCCTTTTCTTTACCAGCATGCTTCCGCATAGTACTGATGTGTTTTAAGAATACACTTACCACTTCATTCGGCTCAATATCTTCAGGGCTCTCCAGGTCTTTTAGTTTTTCGATGATGTTTTTATGTTCCTTTTTCAGTTCCTCGATCAGTTTAGCTTCACTAGGACGTAGCTTTAAGTAGAGAGGGAAAATTATTCTCTCTTCTATGCCAAGGTGATTTTTGTAAAAGCTTTACAGATCTGAAACACATCTGATTTCCCTTTAAGCTTTACTTTCCATTCATCCCATTTCTTATGGAAAATTTTATGTTCAAGGGATATTTCCTTAAATGTTTCACGCCATTTCTCTTCCATTGATATACAACACCTATCCTATGTTTATGACTCTCTTTTCCTCTTTTTTGGAGGACATAGTTTTTATAGAAATAGAGAAACATTCTAACTTTTTATATATAACGCTACATACCCCTCTAATTTTCTCAAATCCTCTTTTAGAGCCCCAATTCTTATATAATCTCTCTAACTTCATCTAACCAGAATAAACTTTAGTATTTCTTTTGTTTCTAGATATCTCCTAAAACTGAATTCTAGATCAAGAATAGAAACTTGACTTCTCTGCCTTGTTTATAGGCCAAAACTGCTTTTCCATCTATTTCTAAGGCTTTCCTAATTAACATGTTTCTCTCCGCCCTTGTAAACTTCTCCTTTTCCCTACAGGAAATAAGCAGTTTTTCATGTCTACTCAAAGCGACTAAGTCAGCTACTCCCTTACTTCCAGCGCTCCTAATCACAAAATATCCCTGATCCTCCAAGACTCTTTTTACCCTCCTTTCGAAGTCTAACCCCTTCTTCTTAACCCTTTTTCCACCCACCATGGATTAATCACATATTTAAAGCTTAATAAAATAAGTAAATTTCATCTAAAAAAATAAAGCAGCTGAGAAAATGAATGGGCCCGGCGGGACTTCCAGATACTCCTTTGAACCCGCGACACCCGGGTTGCTCCTGTTAAGGCTTAAGAGCCCGGTGCTCTACCTAACAGTCCCCAGCAACTCTTGCTGAGCTACGGGCCCAGTTGCTCCTTATTTGAAGTTGAGCTATATCTGCCTAATTATTAAATCGTCTTTGCCTTTGTAACCTTATATTAAAATGTATTTATAAAGATTAATATGTCAAAGAGGAGGTTTTGTTTTTCCCTTTAATTTCAGTTTTAAATATACTGAGGAACATCGGATATACACGGACACGCCTAGTATTCTAATGCTTCCAATAAAGAATGGATCAGTTAATAAGACTATACATGAAGCTACAGATTATCCACCAATACTTGAAATAAAGGTGTGTCTGGGTAAGCAAAAATAAGCAGCTACCCTATGTAATGGATTACTATTATTCTCGCAGTGTATACTCTTAAGACACACCCCTAGTTTTCAACTAATAATTATGCTAAGCTTATTTAGTGAAATTTTCTGGCGCTGTATTATGTTCACATATGTTTTCATAAGTTATGCAAGTGAATTTGTCCTTGGTTTTCTTATGTTGAGTTCTTATGTTGTCTTTTGATTTTTATTTGAAAGGGTTTCTCTTCAAGTAAAAGTTTTTATTAGCATTACACTAGTTCTGTATTTTTAGTTCACATATTGTTTACCTTTGTTAACAGTGTTATTAACATGTTAGTATTTAGTGGAAGGTTTGTGATACATGTCTGGTGTAGAAGCTAGTAAGGAGAAAGCGAAGAAACCTAAACTAACATTCATCGTTTACGAAGACGGTGAGTTTAGACTTGTCGTTAAGGGTAATCTAAGCGTAGCTGAACGAGTTCATTTATCTGACTTTCTGAAGGGTTTCACGCTTTCCTCCGGGAATCTGGGTAGCCAAGAGGTTTCTTCGTTTTCTTTTACAAGTATTTCATCTGTTTCTGCCCGAGTTTGGAGCTTAATAGCATCTAGATTTAGGGGATCCTGGTTTTCTAGCTCCGAGTTAAGGCATATCTACTCCGAAGTTTACGGTGAGAAATTACCTAAAAACGTTGCGTCCACTTATCTGTATAGACTTAGCAAGAGTGGTAAGTTGGAGAGGAAGAAAGAGGGAAGGGGTTACCGATATTTTTATAAGGAGAACCCGGAATTCATTTATAAGCCTTAATCACATGAAAATGGATTTTTCTCTTTCCAAGTTTTTAAGTTCAGATGTTTACGGTAACTTGGAACTCGGTACTACAATATCTAAAGAAGTAAAAAGGCGCATGTTTCCTGTATTATATCGCTTAGCATATCGTCCAAATTTAAATCTAGAACACTAAAGTATAATTATACAAAATTATATCCAGGGGCTGGTCATGGATGGGGTGTGTAGCTAGTAACCTTTTAGAGTTGATAGGTGATACTCCTATTGTAAGACTCTCGAGAATAGACAGAGATTACCCCTTTGAACTATGGGGGAAATGCGAGTTTTTAAACCCAACTGGAAGCGTAAAAGACCGAATGGCATATTACATGATTAAAGAAGCTGAGAAGCAAGGGAGATTAAAGCCTGGCATGACCTTAGTTATAGCAACTACGGGGAATACCGGCATATCTTTCTCGGCAATAGGTTCCTATCTCGGTTACAAAGTGTTGATCGTAATGCCTGAAGAGATGAGCTATGAAAGAAAACTACTGGACATTCTTTTTGGAGCTGAACTCATACACACACCTGGCGGCGAAAGCGATGCAGCAAAAGCTTTGGAGTATTCAAAGGAACTTGAATGTAGAAATCCAAGGAAATACATTTCCTTGGATCAATGGGATGATGAATCAAATGTTAAAGCACATTACGAAACCACAGGAAAAGAAATCGTTGAGCAACTGGGTGCGGAGAACATAAAAGCTTTTGTGGCAGGTGTTGGTTCGGGTGGGACATTGGCTGGCATTGCTAAAAGGCTGAAGGAAGTGAATTCAAAGGTGATAGTTGTTGGTGTTGAGCCTGCAGAGTGTCCAGTGGCGGAGAAATGGTTCAAAACAGGTGAACTAGGACCATGGGGTAGACATGAGGTTGAAGGGATAGGAGACGGGTTTGTACCCAGCATTATAAAGAGGTACAGAGGGTATATTGACGACTGGGTCACGGTAAGCAGTGAAGAATCAGTCGAGATGGCTAGGGAAATAGCAAGGAAAGAGGGACTGCCTGTAGGGATATCTTCAGGAGCTAATGTTGCGGCGGCTACAAAGGCTGGGGTGAAATATAGATTAAGGGAAGGGGAAAGAATTGTTACTATACTTCCGGATTATGCAGCAAGGTACTTTAGTACGAGACTGTTCCTTAGGAGAAGATTGACGATAGAAGAGCATGAAAAAATGCTTGAATTATCAAAAACAGATTGAACTCTCTAAAAAAGGGTTGTAAGTTGCACATGAGCAACCATGGATGAGTCATCTCTTTGTTATCTTTAAAGGTTCGTTTTCAACTTGAATAATTGGTTTTCCTTATATTCATTAAAAAGGTATCGTGTTCACTCTTAGAGAGAGTTCTCCTTTATTTTTCTAACTATTCCCTCAGCAGCGATTATACCTGTAGCTGCTGCTATAACTATCCCTCTTGATAGGCCAACCCCATCCCCAGCCACAAAAAGGTTTTCGGCTGTCTCTAATTCTTTATTTGTCAGGATTCGATGGGCTGAGAACTTTACTTCTGGGGCATATAGAAGAGTCGAATTGCTCTTTATTCCCGGTATTACCCTGTTAAGTGCCTCCAGCGCCTCTTTAATGTCTGTAAGTATCCTGTGTGGGAGTACAAGGGCCAAGTCTCCCGGTGTTACATCTGTGAGAGTAGGTTTTATCATGGCTTCCTTTATTCTTTTCCAAGTGGATCTTCTTCCTCTTTCTAAATCCCCTAGTTTCTGCACTATGGGTTTTCCACCGCCAAGTATATTGGTTTGTTTAGCTATTTGCCTTCCAAACTCTGTTGTGTTTTCAACAGGCTCAGTTAGCTTTATCCTTATCAAGAGAGCGAAATTTGTGTTTTCAGACCTCTTTGAGTACATTGCATGGCCATTAACAAGTATAAGGTCTTCATAAACTTCTTTAACAACAAATCCTCTTTCATTCACGCAAAAAGTTCTCGCAAAGTCATCATAGGTTTTTGTGTAGACATGGAATTTCGGGTCAAGGCTTACCTTTGTCACAGAGTCCATAACAATGGCTGGGACCTCTACTCTTATGCCTATATCGATTGGGGTGTAAACCTTCTTGATTCCAAGTTTTTCCGCTTGTTCAGCAAACCATTTGGCACCATATCTCCCAGGAGCGACGAGTAAAAACTTGGTTTTTATTTCCCCTTTATTCGTTTTAAGCAGGTATCCCCCTTCTGTTTTCGATATTTGCTTGACTTTTGTCCTTAAAAGAAATTTGACTCCCTTTTCCTTTAGGTGTTTATAGAAGCGGTTTATTACTTCAACTGAGTTATCACTTCCTATAAACCTTTGCTTTATTTGTATAAATTTTACGCCTGCTGAGGCTGCTTTTTTCTCTAGTTCTCGTATTTCATCGTTTAAACCGTAAATTTTCCTTGGAGCACCAAACTCCAGGAAGATTTCATCAACTTTGTTAATCAACTCCCAGGCTTTTTTCTCGGATCCAGTTATCCCCCCTAAATCTCCTCCTATATCCGGCCTCAGATTTAACCTGCCAGCCGATATAAGACCTGCCCCCCCAACTCCAGTTAAAATTTTACAGGGATTACAGAGGGCGCAGATGCTTGTCAACTCCAAAGGACATTTTCTTTTTCGAGGTTCTTCTCCATAATCTATTATTGTTACATCTTCTATTTTTTCTTCAGCTAGTTTATATGCTGCACAAAGCCCTGCAGGCCCTGAACCGATAATTGTAACTTTGTTCATCTTGTGCACCGGCCTCTATTTATTTCATTTTCGCCCGTAAAATTTTTTGTGGCTCGAATTTTATAAAGTTTTCCATAAGAAAACCCCTGTTTTCAACTGGTGGATGAATTGCAGTTTCCGCCAGTGTTTCTTTACTATAAGGTTTGAAAGATGTTTTCTTTGCAGGACGAGAGATAGCTAGATGAATGAAGCCTGATAGAGGACTCGTAGAATCTATACCAGCAGGGAAAAATCAAAAGGTAAAGGTAACTTTAAATGTACTGAAAGAGGTGTCTCTGAGGTCTACATAAGGAATACATATACAAGTCCGAGAACGCTGGAAGCATAATTTTAGATGTCCTTCTAAGTGAACTAAACCTCCCAAGGAGCCCAAACCTGAAGACTTCAAGTTAGAGTTAACCGAGATCCTTTTGTTAGCCGTGTTCTAGTGATAACCCTCCTAACAATCTTAGTGGCAAAGAAACACCTATAAATAAAAGAACCCCTCCGTTTCTCTTTTTTAAGAATAGTTTTCCACTAAAACTTTTTTTGTATCACTACTTACCCTGTTCTCTTTAAAATAGAGAAGATTTAAAACATGTCCTATAATCTTATCTAGTCTCAGACAATAGATGTATCATCTAATTGTTTCCCTGTTTTTTTACATAGAAGGTCGTTTTCGGTTTGAATCACCTTGGTGGTCTTTTGCTTACTAAAGGGGAGGGAATTAGCATTAAAGGGTTGAAAGCAAGACTTCACAGAGAGAAGAGGCTAACCCCAGAGTTAAGGGAAAAATTCCGAAAAGTTTATGGGTTAAGGTTTGAAAGAGCTATTAAAGCGGTTGCTCAGCATAATGTTTATAAATATGTTTTCAGGCCTAGTGGAAGGGTTTTATGGATTGTTGTAGGTAGACAGAAGGATTATTTGATTTACCCTGACATGTATTGTTCATGCTCGGATTTCTATTTGAACAGTGTTGTTAGGAAAAAGGTTGATGCATGTTATCATATTCTAGCTAGGATCCTGGCTGAGTTTCTCGGTTTTTACGATGTTTTATACGCCAGCGATGACGAGTACGTTTCTTTGTTTAATGAGTTAGGTGAAGTTTTAAAGGCAGATTGAAATTGAGGGTTCACCTGTTTAAATCCTGTAAAGCCTAAAATGACTAGAAGAGCGTTTTCAATAGAGCCGAGAATAAATGTTAAGGGAGCTTCTCTTAGCTAAAGGAAAAAGTTGTAGAGATGAGGAGCTTCTGGTGTGATTGAAATGCCTCATATAAACTCTTTAGATGAAGAAATGAAGCAACTCATGGAATTAATCAAGGAGAAAACAGGTTTAACGGAGAAGGAGATATGGAAAAAAATAGGGGAGGATAGGATTCTTTCGGGGCCGCTGCTCTCCAGAAAAGGAGCATTAATTTTGCTTGCATCTGAACTTGGAGTTAAAGTCAGAAGAGGAAAAACGTACAGGGTTCCCTTCCTTAACATTAAGGATTTAGTCGCGGGTATGCAGAGAGTTAGGTTAGTCGGAAGGATCAAGAAAATCTATCCGGTCATATGGTTTGAAAGGAAGAATGGAAACAGGGGAAAGGTGCAAAGGCTAAAGGTAATTGATAAAACAGGAGAAGTGATCTTCGTCCTATGGGGTGACTCTATTAAGGGAGTTGAAAGGGCAAAAATAGGTGATGCGATTAGAATTGATGGGGGAAGAGTTAAAGAAGATCAAAAAGGAAAATTAGAGATTCATCTGGATCCATCAGTTAAAATAGAGCTAAATCCTCCAGAGCTAGATAAAAAAAGGCTTCCATCGGTTAGAGAGAAGCTCCTAGGGCCCAGTGAAATAGGAATAGAAACTGAGGAAATAAATCTTATGGGTGTCATAACCTACAAATCAAAGATAAGGAGCTTCAGGAGAGGGGGAGAAAAAGGCGAAATGGGTTTCTTGGAATTAGCTGACAGCCATGGTAGCAAGAGAGTTGTTTTTTGGGAGCATTTAGATACTTTTAGAAAAGCAGATGTAGGCGATTTTATAAAGATATATAATTGTAAAGTTGTTAAAAGGCCTAGTGGAGGACTGGAAGTCCATGTTGCAAAATCTTCCTTCCCAATTATTAATCCTCAGGACATTTTTTCGTCTATAAGAGGACATAGTATTTTTAAAGTTAAGGATCTGAGAGAAGGAATCAGTAGAGCGAATTTAATTGTGAGGGTTTTATGTAAACCAAGAGAAGATAAGGTGAGGATGAATAAACCTTTGTTATGTTATGATGCAACGGGTTGCATTTCCATAGGGGCTTCATCAGCATTTACAGGTTTAATGTTCTTTAATAGTGATGAGTGTTTAACTCTTTCAAACGTTGCTGTTAAATTCGTTAATGGAAAGGGAAGAATTGTGCTAGATGAAAAAGCAGTCGTTAATGTTTCTGAGAGGCTAAACAGGTTTTTTCCACGGCTGAAAGTTCTTCATCCAAGGGTTTCCATTGAGAATATGGAAAGATGCTTGGAAGCAGAAAGATGTGAAGTTAGAGGTACAATTGTTGGATTGAAACCCTCAGCTATAAATAAAAATCTTTACGTAAATCTCTTAGTTGATGACGGAACAGGGCAGCTGGCAGTTAACGTTAAAAAAGATGAATTGCAAGGTCTTCTAGATACACTGGGTTTAAACATGGATGTAGGAAGTGGGTTAGTTTCTCTGTCAGAGAAACTGATAGGTAGAGAGCTTGTTTTCTATGGAAAAACCAGGTTTGACAGGTTCAGAGGATTCTATGAATTTCTAAACCAAAGAGTAGTAGAAGCTGATCCATTAATGGAGGCCTTGCTCATTTTAATGGATGAAATCTGGTTCTCTATTTAATTTTTAGGTCTTCAAAGGCTGAAATTGCTGAAACTGCGCCTTGAGCAGCTGCTGTGATGATTTGTCCAGGTCCCCCTGTAACGTCGCCAGCTGCGTATACCCTTAACATGTTTGTTCTCTGATGTTTATCTGTCAATATATAACCTTTCTGGTCTGTTTTTACCCCTAGCTTTTTAGCTAAATCACTTTGAGGAGCCAAACCAGCGTATATGAATACTCCATCTACATCTAAAGATGAGGCTTTCCCAGTTTTTCTATCTCTATATATCAATCCCTGAACTTTGTTCCTCCCAAAAATCTCTGTGATCTCCGAGTTTAAAATATATTCTATGCCGCTTTCCTTTATTTTAGACTGATAAGCTGTTTCGCACATCATAGTAGGCATCAGCTCTATTACCGTAACCTTTTCACATATTCCACTTAAATATAAGGCTGCCACTGCACCTGAGTTTCCCCCTCCAATAACAGCTACTCTTTTCCCTTTAAAGAAAAAACCATCACACGTTGCACAATAAGATACGCCTCTGCCTAGAAATTCTTCTTCCCCTTTAACCCCTAATCGTCTATGAGTTGTCCCAGTTGCAAAGACAAGGCCTCTGCAAACATATTCCTTATTATTCGTTAAAACCTTGTATAGAAGTCCTATTCTTCCTAGATTCTTTACCTCCTCTAGCTCCTTTACTTCTACATATAACAAGGCATGTTCTTTCATTTTCTGTGCTAAATCTTTCCCCTTTATCTGTTTAAAGCCTGGATAATTCTCTATGAGAGGAGCATCCAGCAATAGACCACCTGTTATGCCTTTCTCAAGGATTATTGTTTTTAGCCCTAGTCTCGATGAATATACTCCGGCTGTTAAGCCGGCGGGTCCACCGCCAATGATAACTAAATCATATATTGTTTCCTCCATGTTTTTCTCCTCCTTCCCTAAGACATTAAAACGTTACTTTTTTAAGTGTTAAACAAGTACACTAAGGTTTTATAAATGTCCAAATTTTCCTTTTAAGCAGCTAAGCTGTTTTAGAGGCGGTTGGGTTGGGTAGAAAAAAGAAGAGGAGGGTAATTAAAAGAGTTAAACCCAGGCTTCCATCACTTTTCCTTTGCCCTGCCTGCGGCGTCCAGAGTGTGATGGTTGTTTTAAAGAGAAAGGAAAGAGAAGCTTTAATTAAATGCGGAAGCTGTGGCTTAGATGAATTCGTTAAAATAAGTGAGGAAGCCGAGCCAGTGGATGCATATGCTAAGTTCATAGATAAATACTCAGGGTCTAAGAGTGCTTCCCCCGAGAAATCTTTATCTTGAAGTTTGAAATTAATTGTTTTATAATTATGTTAAAAATGAAACTTAAAGTGTCTTTCATAGGTTTTATCTTTGATTTTTCGCCTCCATAAATAGCCGGTATACTTATTTCCATTATATTCATTTTCTCTCTTGCCGCTTTAATCAGGATCTCGCTTTCAGCCACATATCCATTGCATTGAAAAGTTATTTTCCTGAACACACCAGATTTAAATGCTCTATATCCAGACTGTGAATCTGTTGTCTTAACCCCGAAAAAGTTCCTCAAGATGAAAGTCGTAGTTTTGTTAGACAAGACCCTGAGGAAAGGCATTTTTTCACTCCTTTCCTTATCCAAGAATCTTGATCCAAGAACTATGTCAACGTTTTCGTTAAGAACTTTAGAGATGAACATAGGTATAAGAGAGGGGTTATGCTGTCCATCGCCATCCATTGTTATTATCACATCTGGGCTTCTTTTTAAGGCTTCTTTTATCCCTGATCTTAAAGCAGCTCCTTTTCCCATGTTTCTAATATGTTTAATGACCGTTGCTCCCGCCTCCTTTGCCTGAGTGTATGTTTCATCTTTGGATCCATCATCAATAACTATTACTTCATCCACATATTTTTTGGCACTTAAAACCAGGTGCTTGATAGTTTTTTCTTCGTTATAAGCAGGGACAATGCATATGGTTCTCATATCTCTTTCACTATAGTTCAGTGTCAATTAACCTTTAGGGAATAATAAATTTATTAATCATCATGTTATCATTTCATGTGTGAGGTTAAAATGGCTGGTGAGAAATATTACTCTGTTCTGCTCCTTGAAATCAACAAGTTAATAAAGGTAGCCTCAGAAGCTAGAGCAAAAGGCTTCGATCCAGAAGAAAAAATAGAGATGATAAGGGCTGAGAAAACATCGGAAAGGGTTGAAGAAGTAACTCAGATTAAAGGGATAGGTGAAAGAATAGATTTCTTGTTTGAAGAGGGGAAAGATAAGATTGAAGTTGCCTTTTTAATAGGCAAAGAACTTGTAATGGGTGAATTCGGCGAGTACGGTGTTGAAACAGCTACTGAACTTGCCTTAAAAACAGGTTTAGCAATCATGACTGATTGCGTTACATCATCTCCACTAGAAGGCATTTCAAATGTTAAAGTGAAGAACAACTACGATGGGACCAAGTATTTAGCGATTTATTACCTTGGCCCTATAAGAACAGCGGGTGGAACTGAAGCCGGCCTATCAGTTGTCCTAGCAGATTATCTAAGGCAGCTTTTACACTTAGACAGATATAAGCCGACCCAGGAAGAGATATACAGGTACGTTGAAGAATCTTCGGTTTACAAAAGAGCTAAAGGACGGCTTCAGTATAGTGTTTCACAAGAAGAACTGGAGAAACTTATTAGTTACCTTCCAGTTGAAGTCACAGGTCCCCCGGTGGAGGAAAAATTGGAAGTAACCTTTTACAGGGACCTAGAAAGAGTTGAAACGAACGGTATAAGAGGAGGGGCTCTGATAGTTCTAAATGAGGGGATATTGTTAAAGGCAAGAAAGTTACTTGGGATAATCAGCGATTTAAAACCCAAGTTCTTCTTAAAAGGATGGGATTGGCTTGAAGAATTCATTAAAAAGGAAACTAACTCGTTGCAGACAGATGAATTCGAGCCTAGATACCTAGAGAAATTACCTGGTGGCAGACCAGTTTTCGCTCTTCCAAACAGGGTGGGAGGATTCAGATTAAGGTATGGAAGGGCCAGAAACACGGGTTTCGCAAGCGTTGGACTGAATCCGGCCACGATGTATCTACTTGAGGGATTTATAGCTACTGGGACACAAATAAAAACCGAGAAACCTGGAAAAGCAGCTATAGTTACCCCTGTCTCCTCGATTGAAGGTCCAGTTGTCCTACTCAACAATGGGTCAGTTAAACAAGTAAATACGCTTCAAGAGGCAAAACTTATAAAGGGAGAGGTTCGTAGGATCCTTTCCCTTGGCGACATTTTAATATCAGTAGGTGATTTCCTAGAGAATAAACACCCTTTTTTACCATCTGGCTTATGTGAGGAATGGTGGGTTCAAGAACTGGAGAAGTCATTAAAGTTCAGAGAAACCAAAGATTTATCTATAAGTGAAAAGAGGATAAAATCATTCACTGATAAACCTTTAGAATGTTTTCCCACACCAGAAGAGGCATGGGAACTGTCTAACAAGTTGGAAATACCTCTACATCCAAGATATCTTTTTAACTGGGAAAACGTAACCCTTAATGAGGTTTCAAGACTCATTAGTTACTATAAAGGATCCGGCGTTATGGAAAGTGGTAAGTTAAAATTGAAGAAGAACCTTGACCTAATAAATATTCTGCAGAAGCTAAGGACACCCTACTCAGAAAATGAAGAGCAAATTTTAATTGAAGATAAATACTCATTCATTCTTTCCTTGATCCTTGACGAAATGTTTAAAAAGGCAAAACAACTCAAGGAAATAATCAAGAAGAAAGAAGACACCCTTATTTTTCTTTCAAGTACTCTCGGTTTCCCCTTTTACGCCAAGGCCTCTACTTACATAGGGGCAAGAATGGGTAGACCGGAGAAATCAAGAGAGAGAAAGCTGAAACCTCCCATTCACATATTGTTTCCATTGGAAAGATATGGCGACAGATATAGAAGCTTAAATAAAGCCTATAGACACGGTGTTTGTAGGTTAGAGCTCCATACACGTAAATGCCCTACATGTGGGTTAATTACTCCTTACTTGAGGTGTGATGCATGCGGCTCTAAGACATATCCCTTATACTGGTGTCCAAAATGCGGTGAACAGTTGAGTACAGAGCTCTGTGAAAGGTGCAGGGTTAAAGCGGTAACCGTTAAAAAAATTAGCGTGAACTTAAGCGAATTGGTAGATTTAGCCTTAAATAAAATAGGGATACAGTCCTTGGATTTAATAGGACAAATTAAAGGTGTCAAAGGCTTAATGAACGAAGAAAAAACACCTGAACACCTTATTAAGGGGATATTGAGGACAAAACACGGGGTTTATGTCAATAAAGATGGAACATCTCGTTTCGATGCCGTTAACGCTCCTTTAACACATTTTAAACCCAGAGAAATAGGTCTAACACTTGAGAAAGCCCGTGAACTAGGATACAAACTTGACTGCAAAGGTAAGCCATTAGAAAACGATGAACAAGTGTGTGAAATCTTTTATCAAGACCTTATCTTATCCAAGGAGGCAGCAAAATATCTTTTAAAGGTTTCAAGATACATCGATGAACTACTAGAAAAACTGTATGGGCTTGAACCCTACTATAAAGCGAAAAATGAACAAGATTTAATAGGACATGTAGTTTTCGGCATATCTCCCCATACCTTTGTAGCCGTAGCTGGTAGAATAATAGGTTTCACAGATGCTAATGTTCAATATGCTCACCCAGTTTTCCACGCAGCGAAAAGAAGAAACTGTGATGGAGATGAAGACTCAATTATACTTGGTTTAGATGCTCTAATTAATTTCTCCAGGAAATATGTGCCAAGTAAAGTAGGGGGTATGGAAGATATCCCTCTTCTCTTCATAACCAAGATTAATCTGGCAAACGTCGACGATGAAGTTTACAACATGGAAATAACCAGTAAGTTACCTCTTAACTTTTACTATGAATGCCTCAAGGGCAAAATTTCAAAGGAAACTCTAGGCAAAGTGGAAAGGGTGTCAGACTTGGTTAATGGAGAAAGGAAATCTATATTGTATACCCATGAAACAAGGTCTATTGGCGATGCACCGGCTGTTTCGAGCTATAAGAAATATAAAACAATGTTTGACAAAGTTGTAGCTCAGATGAGACTTGCAGAAAAAATAGAAGCAGTTTCACCAGATTTAGTGGCTTCGCTTGTGATAGAAAATCATTTCATCCCTGATATAGTAGGAAACCTGAGGAATTTCACCTATCAGGGCTTCAGATGTGTGAAATGCAACAGCAAGTATAGAAGGCCTCCCTTACAGGGTAGATGCATCTGTGGAGGAGAATTAATACCTAACGTTCCAAAGGGGGGTGTGGTTAAATATGTTGCAATAGTCCAGTATTTAACATCACACTACAAAGTTCCGAGATATCTTAAGCAGAGATTTAAATTGCTGCTAAAAGAATTAGACATGCTCTTCCAGGGCGAAGAAGTCCAAGTTTCACAGATGGATCTCAGTAAATTTCTGTGAGTATTTTTAAAATATTTCATCAGGGTTCATAAAGAAGAGGTATAAGAACAATCAGATTATCCTTAAAATTATCTCTGCTAGAATAACGATTATTGATAAAGCAACGACATAGAGGGGTTTAACCTTTATTCCTTCCTTTTCTTCTTGGTAGAAGCTCATTAAACCAGCTGTTGTTGCAGGCATATAAGTTTTTTCTCTTTTCTTCTTTGACACGAAACCACCTTCTATTTTTTCGTGCATATACTTGAATTAGCTAAATAATTAACATTAATTGTAACACTTTTATTTTTTACCTAATTCAGATCTAAGTATTTGACTCAACCCGCTGGGGTCCTTTATTATAAGTGTCAATTTCGTCTCTCCATTTCTAATCATCTTTAACTCTTTAATTACTTCGCTTACATTTCTCCTAGAGCTGTAAAGGATTTCAGCCTTCCTTAAGATTTCTTCTATCCTGCACAAGAGGCCTTCAACGTTTGTGATGTACCATTCAGCAGCTGGGCCAGGGTTGATTTCGACTCCAAGCTCAGGAATCAAGATAGATGCATAGGGGGACCTTAGAATTTTCACATACATGTCTCTTGTACCCTCAACTTTAAAGACTATTTCCTTGGATTTTTTCCTGATCTCAAAGGGGATGACACTGTTAGATTTGTAACCACATTTTTCACAGTAAATGGAGACTATCAATAACTTACCAGCCACAGGTACATTATACACTACCTCGGAAAAAATGAGAGTTTTTCCAGTGCAAACTGGACAAGTTAATTTTTTAAATTCATTTCTTTCTGCGACGTACTCGTCTACTGGTTTTTCATCGGTTAGCAAGAATACCCCCCTGTTAACACAAAAAAATAAAACTTTTTAAAAAATGATACCTCTTAAGTTTTAAAGTGTACAGCATTTTAAACGAACTCAAAGATACGTACAAGACGGTGAAAATTAAACATGGGAAGAATAAAACCTAGGAACATAAAAACCCTTGGGAAAAAACTGATAGCAAGGTATGGCCCCCTGTTTACATTGGAATATGAACACAACAAAAGGATACTTGAAAAAATAGCGGTTTTCCCCGGGAAAAACTTCAGGAACAAATTGTCAGGTTACATAACAAGGCTTAAGAAAAGAGAAGCCAAGGGCCAAATAGTAATAGCGTCTTCAGAGACCTGAAAAACCGGCTAAATGAAAACAGGCCGGGCGGGACTTCCAGATACTCCTTTGAACCCGCGGCCTTGGGCTTCCTTCCCTAATAATTCTTCGATCCGAAGACCCACGCTCTTGTCCAACTAAGCTACCGGCCCAATTGAATAAAGGTCTTCATTATCTATATAAAGTTATAAGGAATAGTTGTTTTTGGATAGGCTGAGAACAATGTTTTGGAAGTGGGGCCTGTGGACTCAGAAAATTATGGCAAAGGTTTTTTCATAGCCATTGAGGGGATAGATGGAGCTGGTTGTACAACAATTTCTAGGTTTCTTGCTAACCAACTAAGAAGGAAGGGATATAACATCATTTTGACGAAGGAACCCACTAAAAACAAAATAGGGAGACTGATTAGGTTCTTCTTAAAGGAAAAAAACTATAGGCCTGAAATAGATGCATTGCTCTTCGCTGCAGATCGTCTTTGTCATATAGATGAAGTCATAGGGCCAAGTTTAAGAAAAGGTTTAATAGTTATATCTGATAGATACTTAGAATCAAGTATAGCTTATCAAACTGCTCAAGGGGTAAATCAGGAATGGATACAAGAACTAAATAAATTTGCAATTAAACCGAACCTTACAATAGTCCTGGACGCTGATCCTGAGGTGACAAGTAAAAGGAAGAAAGGGTTTGGAGGAGAGAAATTTGAAGACGTGAGGTTTCTAAGGAAGGTTAAAAGAAAGTTCATAGAGAGAGCAATGCAAGGAAACTACATAATTATAGACGCCAATTCTCCATTGAAGGATGTTCAAAGAGAGACATTAAACATAGTTCTTTCTTTCCTCTCCTATAACTTTTAATAATTCATTTCTCTCATCTATATCTAATCTTTTTCCTGTACCGGGTCGGTTGTTCAAACCTTCTCCTTGAGAGGTTGTTTTCAATATTTACTTCCGTTACTTCTTGATCTGTTTTCTCTATTTTTCCGTATCTCCCTATGTTTAATCTAAGTTCACCTTTGAATGTTGAAGTATAGCTGTTAGTTATCAAGTAAGTTTCTCCCTCATCAACTATGTTTATAGCGTCATCCCAGAGTGTCAGTGTCACAGTGCCTGTTTCATCTCCAACAGTGGCTTCTGACAACATATGTGTTTCACCCGTGGTTCTTGAGATAACTTCCCTGGGCTCTGTTTTCTCTACTACTTTCGCTACGAGGTTTATACGCCTCATACCAGGGCGCAGCATACTAACCTTTATATTTTCGCTCTCGCTCAAGACTTAAAACGCTCCTAAATTGAATAGTTATACCTTTCCAATTACTTTCCTTAAACTTAAAAAATTTTTCCTTTTTCCCCTTCGACATCTCTAACCTTGCTATTCCTCTCGGAGGTAAATATTTCTCTTAAACACTCTTCTAATTTTCACATTGCGAAAGCACCTTAAGAATTTCGCAATTATGTGCGCTTAACGTTCTACTCTTTATAACTTTCAGCGAAGAAGAGAGTTTAAGGTTTGTTAATTTTTTGAGTGTTTCGACTTTATTAAGCACTCTAATGAACTCTGAATTAAACATGGCGTTTTATAGGAAAAAACGATATATACTTCCCTCCCCCTCCGAATTTCACCGCTGTACACCTTCTGAGGGTTTTCGAAGGAAACTATGTTACCGATTTTTGACTTAACAATTACTTCAAAAAAGTTTTCTGCACACGAAACTTCAATTACTTTACCATCAAAGAAATTCTTTCCTTTAACATCTTTGACTACTTCTTTAACCTCTATTTCTTCAGGCGGTAAACCAATAGTTACCCTTTGTCCTTCTTTTATATCCTTAATTTCAGGTGGGTCTACTCTGATCCTCACCCCCCTACAGTTAACTATTAGGAAGCCATCCCTTATCTTCTCTGTTACGCATGTAAAGATATTCCTTAAACCAACTATTTTTGCTACCTCTATATTTCCAGGTTTTTTCTTGATAAGGTCGGCTTTTCCTTCCCAGATGATTTCCCCATTATGTATGACGGCTATCCTATCTGATAGATAAATGGCTTCCTCGTAGTTTTTAGTTGCGATGACCACCGGAACATTTAACCAGGAAAAAAGAAGTCTTAATCTCGGCAAGTAATCCTTCTTCAGGTAGGTAGGGAAACCCTTAAAGGGTTCATCCAATAGCAAAGCAGAAGGCCTAGAAATAAAAGCTCTTGCTAGGGCAAGCCTTAACTTATCGTCTAAATTTAGTTCTCTTACCCTTGCACTTAATAGATCCTTCAGGTTAAATATTTCAACAGCTCTTAGAAACTCCTCTTTAACCTTCTCCTCTCTTTTTGACAGAAACTTTAAGGTAAGAAATAGGTTCTCTTCAACTGTCAAGTCACGTAAAAGACCATAACCCTCAGGTATGTAGATTATCCTTCTCTGTGAGATGGGGACAGATTCTGCATCCTTATAATCAATTAAAATATTCCCCTCTGTGGGCTTTAAAAGTCCTGCCATGATTCTTAGAAGAGTTGACTTACCAGTTTTCTCTTTTCCAAGCAAGGCTAAGACTTCATTGTTTAGGGAAAGATCAACCCTGGACAGTGTTTTCTTATATTTAATGCTCATCAATTGTATCTTCAATTTCTTGTCTCCTCAAACGTTTGATTAGGTTTAAAGAGTAAAAAATGCTCAAAATAAAATACACTGATTCGACTAAGTAGATTAAAGATAAGGGTAGAAATGTTAAGTCGGGATTAAAAACAACTATAGGAGAAAGTAAAATTGTTATGATGTCTATAGCAAAACGGATAGCAGAGAAGAAAAACCCTCTTTTTAAGGTTGGCATCAGTAGCGGAAGCACTAAATTCCTTAGAATCTCTTTTCTAGAGGGTTTTATACTGTAAAAAGCCTCAATGATCTCTTCATCTATATTTCTATATTTTTCAACGGTTAGGTAAACACTGTAGGGATGAATAATATAGAAAAAGTTCAGAAAGAAAAGGCCTTCGCTTCTAAAGTTGAAAGAGTTGTTGAGCGACAACGTAAAGATGTGATAAATGGGAGGCAAGAGCCATGGATGTAAAAAGAAGAAATAAACATATTTTTCTCTGTCAGCTGCTTGAATATTACATAATTGGAGCCCTGTTAAAAAACCTGTTAAAGTAGAGATAAAAGCAGCTGCACCTCCTGTTAGGACACATTTCACTTCAAAAAATGCGGAAAAAGTAAATTGACGTTTGGTTAATAAAAAAAACAGTGAAGCTGTAGTGATAGAGAAGAGTAAAATTGTAATTGGTATAGTGTAACGTTTCATGGTAATTATTTCCAATTAAACCCCCCAATTAAAGAACACTTCTTAAAAAAAGGCTTTGTAATTCAGTTATAACTTTTCCTATTTCAATAAAAGACTTTACTATTAAGGGCTTGTAAGAACAAATTTTTCGCCTTCAGGGTTTTACCACCTAAAGGATTTTCTCCAGATATTTTGAAAGGGGGTTCATCCGAACTTTCTCTTGACGAGTCAAGTTATTGGGTTTAACTTTGTCAATTATCTTCATGGAAAGAAGATGTTTTTTGGACATCCTTTAAAGGCTTTTAACTTATCGAAGGGCAGTAACAGAGGTCTTAATGTTTTAAACCGGGCTTCATTGATGGTGCTAGTGAAGACGTGTTCTCGCTAAGAACACCTTCACTAATATTTATATCTCAGTCGGAATAGAAGCCAAAATGAAATATTAGGCATACTACGTGTCGTTAACCTAGAAGATGTCTACCCAGAGTCCTGCTTTGCATAGGCCATAACTGTACTATAAGGACTCCTATAAAAACCATCGATATCCCCAAAATCCTGTGTAGAGTTAACGTTTCCGCCAAGAAAATATTTGCCAATATTGCTACTTGGATTAACATCGTGTATTTTAGTCTTGACTGTTCATATGCCTTAAGAGTCTTAAGAATAACGCCTACAAATTGGCCTAAAAAAGAAGTATCTCTTAGAAAAAAGACACTTAGAAGTAACACACAAATAGGCATTAGTCTCAGAATAAATGTTAATGTA